>NZ_JBWJPF010000028.1:0-45537 GCF_056393265.1 Stenotrophomonas sp. Steno-C15 | reverse complement strand
CAGCGTCTTCCTTGCCGTGCTTGGCGGTGACGATCGCGTCGTCGTGGTCCTTGCCCAGCGCCAGGGCCGGGATTTCCACGCCCTTCGGCAGCTTGATGTTGGACAGGTACACCACGTCGCCAGCAGCCAGGTCGGCCAGGTCGACTTCGATCGACTCCGGCAGGTCCTTCGGCAGGCAGCTGATGGTCACTTCCTTCAGTTCGTGGGTGACCACGACGTCGGCAGCCTTGCCAGCCGGCGAGGTGTCTTCGTTGATGAAGTGCAGCGGGACCGAAGCGGTCAGGGCTTCGTTCTCGTTCACGCGCTGGAAGTCCAGGTGCATGATCAGCTGCTTGTACGGATGGCGCTGCATGTCACGCAGCAGGACCTTCTGCACCTGGCCGTCCAGGTTCAGGTCCAGGATCGAGGCATAGAACCACTCGTTCTGCTGGGCCAGCCAGATTTCGTTGTGGTCCAGGCTGATGGCGACCGGCTCGGCGTTGCCGCCGTACACGATGGCCGGGATCACACCGGCGTGACGCAGGCGGCGGCTCGCACCCTTACGCTGCAGTTCACGCTTGGTGACCTTGATTTCATGGGTCTTCGACATTTTCGACTACTCAGGTTGTTGCCTTGCCCTGCGGCTTGGCGATTGAAGATGCTTCCGCGACCAGAAGCATCCGGGGAAGTCCTTGCCGTTGCCGGCACGGACGAAAAACTCAGTCCACGTACAGCGAGCTGACCGACTCGCCGAAGGCGATGCGGCGCATCGTTTCGGCCAGCATCTCCGCCACGCTCAGCTGGCGGATCTTGCTGCACACCCGCGCTGCGTCCTTCAGCGGGATGGTATCGGTCACCACCAGCTCGTCGAGCTGGGAATTGGTGATGTTGTCCACCGCCGGGCCCGACAGCACCGCGTGGGTGCAGTAGGCGGCGACCTTGAGCGCACCGCGCGCCTTCAGGGCAGCGGCAGCGGCGCACAGGGTGCCGGCGGTGTCGACGATGTCATCGACCATCACGCAGGTCTTGCCTTCGACGTCACCGATGATGTTCATCACGGTGGAGACGTTGGCACGCGGACGGCGCTTGTCGATGATCGCCAGGTCGGCATCATCCAGGCGCTTGGCCACGGCACGGGCGCGGACCACGCCGCCCACGTCCGGCGACACCACGATCAGGTTTTCCGTGCCGTAGGCGCGCCAGATGTCGGCCAGCAGCAGCGGGGAGGCATAAACGTTGTCGACCGGAATATCAAAGAAGCCCTGGATCTGGTCGGCGTGCAGGTCGACCGTCAGCACGCGATCAGCGCCAGCGGTGCTGAACATCTTCGCCGCCAGCTTGGCGGTGATCGGCACACGCGAGGAACGCATGCGGCGATCCTGGCGCGAGTAACCGAAGTATGGCACCACGGCGGTCACGCTGTTCACCGATGCGCGCTTGAGCGCGTCGATCAGCACCAGCAGTTCCATCAGGTTTTCCGCACTCGGCGCGCAGGTCGGCTGGATCACGAACACGTCCTGCTTGCGGACGTTCTCTTCGATCTCCACCTGCACTTCTCCATCGGAGAAATGCGAGACCAGCGCCTTGCCCGGGCGAACCCCCAGTTCCTTGCAGATGTTCTGCGCCAGACGTTTGTTGGCGTTGCCGGAAAAGACCAGCAGGTTCGGGGACTCTTGCATCATGATTGTCTCGGGCGGGGACGAGTGGCGGGGATCCGGTGGCGGCAAGGACCACGCCGGACCCTTGCTGCTGACAACACCGCGGTTGTTTCCACGTCCCGCGCGGATGATGCGCTGAAGGCGCGGACACAGCCGCATTGGCAGGGGCGGTAGGATTCGAACCTACGAATGCCAGGATCAAAACCTGGTGCCTTGGGCCTCTTGGCGACGCCCCTGCATTTGAAATCAGTGTTGCTCGAGTGCATCCAGCAGCGGCGAACGCGCAACGCCCGCAGCCACCCTGGCCCGCAACTCCTTCGGCAACTTCGCCCGCCCCTGCTGTGCGGCAGTCTGCGATGCGAATTCGACGAAACAACCACTTCCAGAACCGGTCAGTCGCGCGGTACCGATGTCGCTCAACGCGGCAAGTGCTGCCTCGACGGCAGGCTCGCGGCGGCGCAGCACCGGTTCGAACGCGTTCCCGACCAAGGCCCCGGAAGCGAAGTCGTCTATTTTCGCCACTGGGCTGTCGCGCGTCAAATCCGGGGCTGCGAACAGGACCGGGGTCGGAACATGAACGCCGGGCTCGACCACCACATACCAGGCCGGTGCCAGGGTGATCGGCTGCAGCCGCTCTCCCACACCTTCGGCCCAGGCGTTACGGCCACGCACGAACACCGGCACATCCGCGCCCAGGCGCAGGCCCAGCGCGGCCAACGCGTCCTCGTCCAGAGCGGCGTTCCAGAGCCGGTTCAGCGCCACCAGCACGGTGGCAGCGTCGGATGACCCACCGCCGAACCCACCGCCGGCCGAAATATGCTTTTCGACGATGATGTCGACACCTTGGTCGATTTTGGCGACCTCTTTCAGCATGCGAGCGGCACGTACGGCCAAATCGTCGGCCTCGTCCACACCCGGCAATCCCTCACCCTGCCGACGTACCTGGCCGTCTTCACGCAGGCGCAGGCCGATGCGGTCCCCCCAATCCAGCAGGCGGAACACGGTCTGCAGCTCGTGATAGCCGTCGGCGCGGCGGCCGGTGATATGAAGGAACAGGTTCAGCTTGGCCGGGGCCGGCCACCAGGACCAGCCCGCATCCTCCGCACCCGCGCTCATGGCGCGCCCTGCCCCCACTGGTCCACCAGCAGGCGAACCTTGGCGTCTCCGCTGCTGGCTTCGATCCGGCGCGGCAGGGACGGGCGCCCGGCCTCGGCGGGGTACCAGTCCAGGTACTGGATCTGCCAGCCCATCTGCTGCATGCGGCGCGGGCGGCCTTCGCCATCACGCTCGACCTTGCCCGCGCCGGCGGGATCGGCAACCGCCAGCCCACGCACCCACTCGGGCAGGGAGTTGACCGGGATTTCCCAGCCCGTGGCCTCCAGCAGCAGCTGCTGCGCGTCCTCGCCTTCACGCGGGCCGCCGGCCAGTCCCTCCAGGCGACCGCCTCCATGCTGGCTGTCGCCGGTCAGCTTCCAGCTCTGACGGGTCACGGGTGCACTGAGCTCGATCACGTAGCGCCGCCCGGCCTGCTGCCAGTCGATGCGTCCACTGCCACCGTCCTTGCCCTTGCTGACCGCTACCCGGCCCTGGAAGGACCACTCCGGCTGCGCCTGCAGCGCCGCCACCCGCGCGGCTTCGGCCTGTGCCGCTTCCGCCGACACGGTCTCGACCACGGCCGGCGCCGGTGTCTTCTGGGTGCCCAGCGACGTACAGGCAGTCATGGCGACGGTCGCCACTGCCAACAGCAGCGGCCGGAACAGGGAAACACTCATGGATTGAATTTCTCGCGGGCACGCTGCAGCGCGCGGTTGTCGGGGTCGAGCCTGGCCGCTTCCTCGAAGAAGTGGCGGGCCTCGTCATGCCGGCCGAGCACCCACAGCACTTCGCCGACGTGTGCGGCGATCTCCGGATCCTTGGCCAGGGTCCACGCACGACGCAGCTGCACCAGCGCCTCTTCGTTGCGGCCCAGGCGATACAGCACCCAGCCATAACTGTCGACGATGGCGGCATTGTCCGGCTCGGCCACGCGGGCACGGTCGATCAGTTCCAGCGCCTCCTGGTAGCGACCGGTGCGATCGGCCAGGGTGTAGCCCAGCGCATTCAGCGCCGGCACGTTCTCCGGCTCGGTGATCAGGATCTTGCGCAGGTCGGCCTCGGCACGGGCAATATCATCACGGCGTTCCCAGGCCAACGCACGCGCGTACAGCAGTGCATTCTCGTCCGGGTAAGCGGCCAGACCGCGGGCCAGCGCATCCAGTTCACCTGCATCGTCGCTGGCGCGCTGCCGCAGCTCCGCTTCCAGCAGATAGGCGTCGCGGCGCACCTCGTCGTCCACGCCGGCATCGGACTGGATCGCGTGTACCTCGTCCAGCGCCAGGCTCTGGCGCCCGGCAAGCGCCTGTGCGCTCGCCGCCCGCAGGCGGGCCTCGCTCAGTTCATCGCCGCCCGGCACGCTGTGATACCACTGCACCGCTTCCGGATAACGCTTCAGATACTCCGCGATCTTGCCCAGCAGCAGGCGCTGCGCCGGGTCCGGTTTGGCGGCCTGCCGCGACAGCTCGCTGTACAGGTTGGAAAGGGCCGCCTTGTCTCCCTGCTTGGCCAGCAGCGACGCCCGCATTCCCCAGGTCTGCACGTCCTGCGGCCCTACCGCCAGCACCCGCTCGGCGGCGGCCGGCTGGTTCAGGCTGTCGTAGGCAATGGCCACCGCGTTGCGCAGTTCCGGATCCTGGCGGGTCTTCGGTTCGACCTCGCGCAGCAGCGCCAGCGCGCGATCGGTCTGCCCCGCCTGCTGCAGCTGGCTGGCGCGCAGCAACGCCACGCGCGGCTCTTCCGGGAAGCGCTTGACCACCTCATCGATCATGCGCCGTGCCAGCTCCGGCTTTTCCATCCGCAGCGCCAGGCGACCGAATTCCTGCCAGGCCTCGATCTTCGGCGGGATGGCGTTGGCATCGACCAGCTCGCCCAGCACCTGCGCCGGCACGGCCGGATCGCGTCCACCGCCGACCAGCGCGGCCAGGGCAAACTTCCAGCCGCGGTCATCGCTGTCCTGCAGCAGGCTCTGCAGCTCGCTGCGGGCCGCCTTCACGTCGCCCTGGCGCATCGCCAGCGCACCGGCCGCGCTGCGCATGGCCAGCGACCGTGGCGCGCGCTGCTGCCACAGGGCCAGGCCCTGGGCGGCGCTGGCATCGTCGTTGGCCAGCATGGAAATACGGGTCGCGCGCTCGGCCAGGCCGGCATCGCCGTCGCTGCGCTGGGCGGCCTGCAGGTACCAGCGCGCCGCCTCGGCCAGCTTGCCGGCCTGCAGGGCGAACTCGCCGGCCATCACCGGCTCCAGTGCCAGTTCCTCGGTGGCGGCGCCCCGCGCCGGGGCCTTGGCGGGCGCCGCCGACAGGGCCTGGCTGCATGCCAGGGACAGCAGCAGAACACTGGGGATGCGAATCAATGCGGGCATCGTCGGCATCGGGGCCTTAAAATGTCGTCCAATGGCCAGCAGCTTATCGCAAGCAACTGAACAATGACCCTGTGGGTGCTCGGACTGAATCACCAGACCGCGCCGGTGGAACTGCGCGAGCGCGCGGCCTTCGCCGGCGATGCCTTGCCGCGCGCGCTCGGTTCGCTGCGCGACACCCCGCAGATTGCCGAGGCGGTGCTGCTGTCCACCTGCAACCGCACGGAACTGTACGCGGTGGCCGATTCGGCGCAGGCGCTGGACCAGTGGCTGCGCGGCCAGGCCGGCGACCTGCAGGGCTACCTGTACCAGCATGCTGATGCCGACGCCGTGCGCCACCTGTTCCGGGTCGCGACGGGCCTGGACTCGATGGTGCTGGGTGAACCGCAGATCCTGGGCCAGGTGAAGGATGCCTGGTCGACCGCGCGCGACCACGGTCTGCTTGGCCAGCGCCTGGACCGGCTGTTCCAGCAGACGTTCTCCGTGGCCAAGCGTGCGCGCACCGATACCCAGGTCGGCGCCAACCCGGTGTCGGTCGCCTCGGCCGCGGTGCGCCTGGCGCAGAATGCCTTTGCCCGCCTGGATGATTCCACCGTGCTGCTGGTCGGTGCGGGGGAAACCATCGAGCTGGCCGCACGCCACCTCAGCGAAGGCAAGGTGCGGCGGCTGTTGATCGCCAACCGCACGCTCGCCCATGCGCAGGAACTGGCCAGCCGTCATGGCGGCGTGGCCCTGCCGCTGACCGAGCTTGAACGCCATCTGGCCGAGGCCGACATCGTGTTCTCGGCCACCGCCGCACGCGAACCGGTGATCCACCGCGAGACCGTGGCCAATGCACTGCGTGCACGCCGGCACAAGCCGATGCTGCTGTTCGATCTGGCCGTGCCACGCGACATCGAGGCTGAGGTCGGCACGCTCAACGATGCCTTCCTGTACACCGTGGACGATCTGGAACGCGCGGTGGAGGACAATCGACGCGGCCGCCGCGAGGCCGCCGCCGAAGCCGAAGCCATCATCGACCTGCAGGTATCGCGCTTCGTCGAGACCCTGCAGGCCGGCGCCCACCACGCGCCGCTGCGGCAACTGCGTGCCTTCGGCGACGCCACCCGTGCCGAGCTGCTCGAACGTGCCCGTCAGCAGCTGGCCAACGGCAAGCCGGCCGAGGAGGTCATGGAACTGCTGGCCCACGGCCTGACCAACCGGCTCCTCCACCCCCCGACCGCTGCCTTGCGCGCGGCCGCGCTGAGCGGCGATGCCGACCTGACCCGCGCCGCCGAGCGCCTGTTCCCGGCCACGCCGGGTTACCGCCACCCACCCGTGAGAACCGATGACGCCGACCCTGCGCCGTAAGCTGGAAGCGCTGGCCGAGCGCCGCGAAGAACTGGAACGCCTGCTCGCCGAACCCGACGTGGTCGCCGACAACACCCGTTTCCGCGACCTTTCGCGCGAATTCGCCCAACTTGAACCGGTCGCCACCGCACTGGCCGACGAGGCGCGCGCCAAGGCCGACCTGGCCGCCGCCGAGGGCATGCGCGCCGATCCGGACCTGCGCGAGCTGGCCGATGAGGAAATCGCCTCGGCCCAGGCGCGCCTGCAGGAACTGGAGCAGGAGCTGGCCTTGCTGCTGGTGCCCCGCGACCCACGTGACGAGGGCAATCTGTTCCTGGAAGTCCGCGCCGGTACCGGTGGCGACGAAGCAGCGATCTTCGCCGGCGACCTGTTCCGCATGTACGCGCGCTATGCCGAGCGCCAGGGCTGGAAAGTCGAGATCGAGTCCGACAACCCCGGCGAGCACGGCGGCTACAAGGAAGTGGTGGCGCGCGTGGTCGGCCGTGGCGCCTTCTCGCGGCTGAAATTCGAATCCGGCACGCATCGCGTGCAGCGCGTGCCCGCCACCGAATCGCAGGGCCGCATCCACACCTCGGCGGCCACCGTGGCGATCATTCCGGAAGCGGACGAAGTCGATGACATCGTCATCAACCCCGCCGACCTGAAGGTCGACACCTTCCGCTCATCCGGTGCCGGTGGCCAGCACGTCAACAAGACCGAGTCGGCGATCCGCATCACCCACGTGCCGACCGGCGTGGTGGTGGAATGCCAGACCGAACGCAGCCAGCACGCGAACCGCGACAAGGCGATGAAACGCCTGAAGGCGCAGCTGCTCGACGCCGAGCGCCAGCGCCAGGACGCCGCGCAGGCCGAATCGCGTCGCCTGCAGGTCGGCAGTGGCGATCGCAGCCAGCGCATCCGCACCTACAATTTCCCGCAGGGGCGGATCACCGATCATCGTGTGGAAGGCCTGACCCTGTATGACCTGCCCAACATCCTCGCCGGCGATCTGGACCCGCTGCTGCAGCGCCTCAGCCACGAGCACCAGGTGGATGCCCTGGCCCAGCTGTCGGCGGGCTGACGTCGATGTCGGCCTGGCAGCAGCGGCAACAACTGCAGCAGGCGATCGCGCGCCAGCCCGGTGACTTCGTCGCCTGGGTGATGCTGGCCGATCTGGAACTGGAAGCCGGCGACATCGGCGCAGGCGAGCAGGCCGCGCGGCGTGCACTGCAGCTGCGGCCGGACCATCCCGAAGCACTGGCCCGACTGGGTCGCGTGGCATGGATGGCCGGTGCGCACGCCGACGCTGCGACGCTGCTGGGACAGGCTTCAGCGCGCGCTCCGGAGCATCCCGGCATCGCGCTGTGGCTGGGCCATGCCCTGGAAGATGCCGGCGACCCCGAGGGCGCGGCGGCCGCGTACCGGCGTGCACATGGGCTGATGCCCGACGAACCCTATATCGCCGCCCAGCGACTGGCATGGCAACGCCGCCTGTGCGACTGGCAGGACGTGGAGGCCCTGGCCGCGCAGGTGCGCGGCGCGGTCGCGACCGGGCAGGGCGCGATCGAGCCCTTTGCCTTCCTCAGCGAAGACGCCAGCGCCGCCGAGCAGCTGGCCTGCGCCCGCACGCGCGCCGCAGCGGTGGCCGCATCGGTGCGGCCGATGCCCGCTGTGAAGGTACGGACGCAGGGAGCCCTGCGGATCGGCTTCCTCTCCAACGGCTTCGGCGCACATCCGACCGGGTTGTTGACCGTTGCCCTGTTCGAGCAGCTGGGCCGCCACCCGGAACTGCAGCTGCATCTGTTCGCACTGAACCGGGACGATGGCAGCCGCATCCGCCAGCGGCTGCAGGCGGCAACCCGGCTGCACGATCTGGCGGGGCGCCGCCATGCCGACATCGCTGCCGCCATCCGTGCACAGGGCATCGACCTGCTGTTCGACCTGCGTGGCTGGGGCGGTGGCGGCGCGCCGGAAGTGCTGGCGCTGCGCCCTGCCCCGCTGCAACTCAACTGGCTGGCCTATCCCGGCACATCCGGCGCACCGTGGCTGGATGCGGTGATCGCCGATGCGTTCGTCCTGCCAGCGGCGTTGGCGCCCCACCACAGCGAGCGCGTGGTGTACCTGCCGCGCGCGTTCCAGCCCTCGGACAACACCCGCGCGCTCGAGCCGGCACCGGATCGCGCCGCGTGCGGCCTGCCTGGACACGGCGTGGTGTTCTGCTGCTTCAACAACAGCTACAAGCTCAACCCGCGCAGCATGGGGCGGGCGTTCGCCGTCCTGGCGGCGGTGCCTGGCAGCGTTCTATGGCTGTTGTCCGGCCCCGGCCAGGCCGATGCGCGCCTGCGGGCAGCGGCGCAGGCAGCGGGTCTGGACCCGGCGCGGCTGGTGTTCATGCCCAAGCTGCCGCATCCACAGTATCTGGCCCGCTATCAACTGGCCGATCTGTTCCTGGATACACACCCGTACAACGCGCACACCACGGCCTCCGACGCACTGTGGGCGGGCTGCCCGGTACTCACCTGCCCGGGCGAGACCTTCGCCGCGCGCGTGGCCGGCAGCCTCAACCATCACCTGGGCCTGGCACGGATGAACGTTGCCGACGATGCGGCGTTCATCGCCACCGCCCGTGCGCTCGGCAACGATCCGGCAGCGCTGGCCGCACTGCGCGCCGAACTGGCACAGGCCCGCGCGCGTAGCGGCGTGTTCGACATGGCCGGTTTCGCCCACGACCTTTCGGCACTGCTGCAACAGCTGGCGCACGAGCAGGGCTGGCAGGGCGTCGACGGCGCCTGAGCAACCGCTGCGCTAGGCTGGGCCCTCCTTTCCGCGCGGCATGACGATGGGCAAGCTCAAACGCAAGGACTACGACGAACTGCTGCTGCCGTTGCAGCTGGAACTGACCGCGATGGCCCGCTGGGTACAGCACAGCGGGCAGCGGCTGCTGGTGCTGTTCGAAGGCCGCGACACCGCCGGCAAGGGCGGCGCGATCCAGGCCATCAGCCAGCACCTCAATCCGCGCCAATGCCGGGTGGTGGCGCTGCCCAAGCCGACCGACCGCGAGGCGACACAGTGGTACTTCCAGCGCTACGTCGGGCACCTTCCGGCGGCGGGTGAGATCGTGCTGATGGATCGAAGCTGGTACAACCGCGCAGGTGTCGAGCGGGTCATGGGCTACTGCAGCGAGAGCGAGTACCAGCAGTTCCTGCGCCAGGCCCCGGTGTTCGAGCAGCTGCTGGTGGATGACGGCATCCTGTTGTTCAAGTACTGGCTGTGCGTGGACCAGGAGCAGCAGGAGAAGCGCTTCGCCGAGCGCCATATCGATCCCCTCAAGGGCTGGAAGCTGTCACCGGTCGACCTGAAATCGCGCAGCAAGTACAGCGCCTATACCGAAGCACGGGAGGCCATGCTGCGTGCCACCCATCGCGAAGGCGCGCCGTGGACCCTGGTGGACTTCAACGACCAGCGGCTGGGCAGGCTGACCCTGGTACGCAACCTGCTGGACCGGTTGCCCGACACCCGCGTGGACGCGCCTCTGCCGGAGCTGCCGAAGCTGAAGGGCAAGCTGCATCGCGAGCACTACGATGTGCTGAAGCCGATCGAGGACTTCCCGGTCGAGGAGTAGGGGTTGTCTGCAGGGCCTGCGGCCCTGCACCCGCTACGAGCAACGGCAGAAGCAGAAGCAGGTTTCCTGAGGGATGGCGGGGTGGGCCCGGTTGCGGGGGACGCCGTAAACCCATCCATGGGGGCTTGGCCGCGGCATCCATGCCGCGGACACCCCCGCAACCGGACCCACCCCGCCTTCGACAGTTTCCTGCGAGCTTCAGTAGATCCACGCATGGCGTCGATCTATCAGATTGCAGATATCTGTCAGAGGTGGGGCGGTGTCGGAGTGCGGGGTGTCAGCCGCATGGATGCGGCTGCCAAGCCTACAGGGACGTACTTGCGGCGTCCCCGCACTCCGACACCGCCCCGCCACCCCACGGTATGTCTGCTGTTGCTGTTGCTGTTGCGCGTAGCGGGTGCAGGGCCGCAGGCCCTGCCGGCACACCCACTACTTCGCAGCCGCGATCTGCTTCTCGATGTCGGCCGCCGTAACCGGGCCTAGGAAGCTGTGCGCCACCCGGCCCTGCGGATCGATCAGATGCGTCAGCGGCAGCCCCCGCGGCGTAGCGAAGTCCGCCGGCGGATCGAACGGATCGACGATCACGATCGGATAGGTCACCGGATGCTTGGTCAGGAACGACTGCATCTCCGGCACCTCGATGTCCTCATAGGCCAGGCCGACCACTTCGATGTTGCTGCGCATGGCGTGCAGCGCGGACAACTCCGGCATCTCCTTGCGGCATGGTGCGCACCACGTGGCCCAGAAATTCACCACCACCCACTTGCCCCGATGGGCCGCCAGGTCGTAATCGCTGCCATCGACGGCCTTCATCTTCAACGTGGGGAACTCGGCCGTGACACGCTCGGCCGGCGTGTCCTCGGCCGCAGGCGGTGCCGCCGGTGCGGGAGCCTGGGCCGGTGGCTGGCTGCTGGCCGGGGTCGCGTCCTGCGCAGGCTTGCAGGCCGCCAGGGCAAGCGCCACGGCCAATGGAACTGCCAGCAGCAGCGGAGTCGTGCGGGTCATGGGGTGTCTCCGGAATCGGGATAGATATCGCTGACGCGACGCTTGAGGCGCTCACGCAGAGGCAGGCGCAGTTCATCCAGCGCCGCCAGCGCGGCCTGGCCCAGGCTGTCTTCGCGGTAGGGCAGATGCTGCTCCGCCACCGGGATGCGCAGTTGGGTGCATTCGTACAGATCGGCCAGACTGACCTGGTCCAGGTCGCGCGCGAGCAGCCATTCACCCCGCTCGTCGCGGCGCAGCAGGCCGATGGCCTCCAGTTTGCAGGCCAGGTCCTGCAGCAGCGAGTCGGTCAGCATCGGCTCCAGCCGCAGGATCTCGTCATCGGCCAGCCCCCTGCCCCGGGCACGCGCCTGGTGGAAGCGGCCGAGCAGGCGCAGCAGCCCATAGAATTCATAGCCCTGCGGCAGGCGCAGCTCGACCGGCTGGTAGCGGAACGCCGCCATCGACGATGCCAGCGATGCGCCAAGCAGCACCGCCACCCAGCACAGATAGATCCACAGCAGCAGGATCGGCACGAACGCGACCGTGCCATAGAGCTTCTGGTAGGACTGGAAACTGCCCAGGTAGGCACCGATGCCCCACTTCACCAGCTCCAGGATCACCGCCGCCAGGATCGCGCCGGGGACGGCGTGCCGCCATTTCACCGTATGGTGCGGCACGACCCGGAACATCAGGCTGATGCAGACGAATTCGATCAGCACCGGTGCCAGCCGCAGCGACAGGTCGGCCAGCCAGCGCCCCTCCTGGGTCCCGAACAGCGGCATTGCCAGTACCCGTGCCGACACTGCCAGCGAGGCGGCGGCAAGCATCGCGCCCAGGGTCAGCACGGTCCAGTAGACCAGGAAGCGGGTCAGCTTGGGCCGGGTCGATCCGACCCGCCAGATCTTGTTGAACGTCTCTTCCACGCTGTTGAGGGTGATCAGCAGCGAGACGACCAGGGCGATGAAGCCGGCCGCGGTGAGCTGGCCAGCGCTGGCCGAGAACTGCCGCAGGTAGCCTTCGGCGGCGCGTGCGGCATTGGGCACGAAGTTGGAGAAGACATAGTCGCTGAGCTGATCGCTCCAGCGGTCGAAGACCGGGAAGGCCGAAAGCACGCCGAACACCACGATCGCCAGCGGAACCAGGGCGAATACCGTGGTGTAGGCCAGTGCGGCGGCCGCCTGGAACAGGCGGTCATCGAGAAAGCGGTGCCACAGGAAGCGGCCGAAGCTGGCGGCACGCGCACGATCGCGCGCGCGTTCCATCCATAGGTTGAGCGTATCCAGAGGTTCCATCGGCGCAAGGGTACCCGATGCGGAATGCACGCAGGATAGCCATACTGGCGTCCACACGATGAGGAGACCTGGGCACGATGGGCGAGATCCTGGTGCTTTACTACAGCCGCGGTGGCTCGGTGGCACGGCTGGCGCGCCAGATCGCGCGGGGAATCGGCGAGGTGCCGGGAATGGTGGCGCGGCTGCGCACGGTGCCGCCGGTGGCGGCCGTGACCCAGACCGCACAGCCGCCGGTGCCCGACGATGGCGCCCCCTACGTGAGCGTGCAGGATCTGGCCGACTGCCAGGGGCTGCTGCTGGGCAGTCCGACGCGGTTCGGCAACATGGCCGCGCCGGTCAAGCACTTCCTCGATGGACTCGGTGCTGAATGGGTCAATGGCACGCTTGCGGGCAAGCCCGCCGGCGTGTTCACCTCGACCGCATCAATGCACGGCGGGCAGGAATCGACCCTGCTGACCATGCAGGTGCCGTTGCTGCATCACGGCTGCCTGATCGTCGGCATTCCGTTCACCGAACCGGGTTTGAGCCACACCACCAGCGGCGGCACGCCCTACGGCGCCAGCCATGTGGCGGGAGCGGCCGATGACCCGCAGCCGACCGATGATGAGGCGGTGCTGGCGCGGGCGCTGGGCCGTCGCGTCGCCGATATCGCGCAGCGGCTGGCCCGATGAACGCCGCGCCGCGTACGGTTCTGCTGCTGGCCCTGATGGGTCTGGCCGCGCTGTTTGCAGGCTGGTTCATCAACGACAAGCACTGGCTGGCCACCCAGCTGGTGTTCACCGCCCCACCGCTTGCACTGGCCATCGCCCTGCGCCTGGGCTGGCGCAAGGCAGGGTTCTGGGCCTCCGTGCTGGCGCTGGGCTGGTTCAGCCATGGCGTGATGAGCGCCTGGAGCCACCCGGAAACGCGCTGGCTGGCCTTGCTCGAGATTGCCCTGGCACTGACCGTGATCTTCGCCGCCAGCCTGCCGGGCCTGCGCGCACGCTTCGGCAGGCGACGCTGACGCTGCGCCTCCCGGGCCGTATCATCTGCGTTCCCGGCCCCGCGCCGCTGCACCTGTCCTGGTTTCGCGCATGCACATGATGGAAGAGCTCCTGGTCGTCACCACCGGTGGCACGATCGACAAGATCTACTTCGACGACAAGTCGGACTACCAGATCGGCGATCCGCAGATCGGCATGATCCTGCGCGAGCTGGGGGTGACGTTCCGCTTCAACGTGATTCCGATCCTGCGCAAGGACTCGCTGCACATCAACGATGAGGACCGCGAGCTGATCCGGGCCACCATCGCGGCGCAGCCGACCCGGCATGTGCTGGTGACCCATGGCACCGATTCGATGGTGCAGACCGGCAAGGTGCTGGCGACGATCGCGGACAAGACCATCGTGATGACCGGCGCGCTCAGTCCGGCACGTTTCCGCGGTTCGGACGCGGAGTTCAACATCGGCTGCGCGATCGGCGCGGTACAGTCGCTGCCGGCCGGCGTCTACATCGCGATGAACGGGCGGATTTTCGACCCGCAGCACGTGCGCAAGAACGTTGCCGCAAACCGCTTCGAATCGGTTTGAGGAACGGAGTGCCGACCAAGGTCGGCACCCACCACGACGCGGCGGCACGCACCACCGCGCGGCCCCATGCGAAAACGCCCCGGCCGAAGCCAGGGCGTGCCCTAGGAGAGGGTCTTGGGCTCAGTACTGGGCGTTGAGGGTCACGCCCGAGAAGGTGCTGTAGGCCTTCACCCGTACGTACCAGGTACCGGCAGCGGGGCTGTTGACCGTGCAGGTTTCGCTGTTGCCGCTCAGGTACGGACGGCACGTGTAGGCGGTATCGGTCGGCGCGCTGCCCTGCCGGAGGTACAGGTCGGCATCACCGCTGCCGCCGCTGATCGTCACCCGCAGCTGGCTGCTGCCGGACGGGACATTGACGGTGTAGTTCAGCGAAGCGCCCGATGCGGCACCCAGTCCGCTCACCGGTACATTGTTCTGCAGCACGGTGCCGCCCGGGTTCGGGTTGCCACCGCCATTGATCGCTGCCGCCACTGCAGCATCGGCGTCGATGATGCCGGCGCCACAGCCACCCGAACAGGCACCCGGCAGCGGCCGAGCGGTGCTCTTGATGATGCTTTCCACCTGGGCCGGGCTCAGCGGGCTCGGTGCGACCGACTGCATCAGCGCGACCACGCCGGCCACGTGCGGTGCTGCCATCGAGGTGCCGTTGTACGAGGCATAGCTGGCGCTGCCCGGCGTGGTGGTGCCGGTGTTGAGAGTGGACAGGATGCCCTGGCCCGGCGCGGAGATGTCGATGCCCGTGCCGTAGTTGGAGAAGCTGGCACGTGCGCCCGCCGACGTGGTGGCCGCCACCGCGATCACGTTCGGGCAGTTGGCCGGTACCGATGAAGACACGTTGGTGTTGCTGTTGCCTGCGGCCACCACCACCGTGGTGCCACGGCCGACGGCGCCGTTGATCGCGTTCTGGTAGGTGGTCGAGCAGCTGCCGCCGCCGCCCAGCGAGAGGTTGATGACCTCGGCCGGATTGGCATTGGCCGGCACGCCGCTGACAGTGCCGCCGGAGGCCCACACAATGGCGTCGGCGATGTCGGAGGTGTAGCCACCGCACTTGCCGAGCACGCGCACCGGCACGACCTTGGCATTGAAGGCAGTACCCGCCACGCCGGTGCTGTTGTTGGTCACCGCTGCGACGGTGCCGGCAACGTGGGTGCCGTGCCAGCTGGAGTTGGAGGCCGGGTAGCCTGCGCCACATTCGTTGGCGGCGTACCAGTCACCCTCGTCGTTGGGATTGCTGTCGCGGCCACCGCCGTCGCGTGCCATTGCCGCGTCGCTGATGAAGTCATAGCCGGGCAGGATGTTGGCGTTCAGATCGGGGTGGTTGGTGATGCCGGTGTCGATCACCGCGACGACCACGCCGGTGCCGGTGGCCTTGTCCCAGGCCGGGCGCACGTTGATCGAGGCGTTGGACGTACCGAACCCCCACTGTTCGCTGAAGCGGGTGTCGTTCGGCGTCAGCGTCGCGCGCATGATCTGGTCGACTTCCACGTATTCGACGTTGGGGTCGGCGGCGAGCTTGCGCATCAGCAGTTCGGATTCGGCCTGGTCCAGCGGACGATCGGTCCTGACCAGGGTCGGGCCGACGGCCAGCTTGCGGACCTGCTGCAGGCCCAGCGCGCGGCCCTGGCTGCTGGCAAGGCCCGCAGCCGCTGTCTTCAGCGACGATGCCAGGGCGGTGGTGTTGGCCACCGGCGCACTGCCGTCGCGATACTTGACGATGAAACGCTGGTGCGTCGGCGCGGACTGCAGCCCGCTGAGCTGGACATCACCGGCCAGCGCAGGCGTGGCCAGCAGCAGCGATGAAAGAACGGAAGCACCAAGGACCACCCACACTCGACGCACACGCGGTTGCGTTACCTGGGACATCGTATTTCCCTTTCTAGTGGTGTGAATGCCGGAATCGGCAGAAACACCGGCCCGAACCATGGGCTGGCTTGCGTTGGCGAGGTTCGGAGTCCGGCGAGCCAGCGGATCCCCCTTACGATCCGCCGTGCCGATGACGCTAATGGCCTAAACCGGACACCACAATATTTTCAGTGTCTTTTCAGGAACATGAAATGTTCGATCTGAGACTTTCCGGGTCGAGGGTTTGTGAAGATGAAGGAACTTTCGCGCCACGCGCACGAACCTGACTGGGCAGATGTCCTGTCCACCGATGACTTTGCCGACATCGGCGGCCGGCCTCCCCCGTAAACGACGAAGGCCCGTCGCGGGGACGGGCCTTCGGGGAACAGCGCCGCCGGGCATGGGCCCGGCGCTACAGCCTGGCGGGAGGATCAGCCCAGCCTGACCAGCCAGTTGTGACGGTCCGGGAGGCGGCCGTACTGGATGTCGGTCAGTTCCTTGCGCAGCGACATGGTCACTTCGCCGGCCGGCGCGTTGAGGTCGCCCACCGAGAAGCCTTCGCCCTTGAGCTGGCCGATCGGGGTCACCACCGCAGCGGTGCCGCAGGCGAACACCTCGCTGATCGCACCGGATGCAACGCCGTCCTTCCACTCGTCGATGCTGACCTTGCGCTCCTCGACCTTCATGCCGCGGTCGCGGGCCAGCTGCAGGATGCTCTCGCGGGTGATGCCTTCCAGGATGCTGCCCGACAGCTGCGGCGTGACCAGGGTGCCGTCCTTGTAGACCAGGAAGACGTTCATGCCGCCCAGTTCCTCCAGGTACTTGCCCTCGACCGGGTCGAGGAACAGCACCTGCGAGCAGCCCTGCGCCTGGGCCTTCTGCTGCGGCAGCAGCGAGGCGGCGTAATTGCCACCGCACTTGGCCGCGCCGGTGCCGCCCTTGGCCGCACGCGCATATTCGGTGGACAGCCAGATCGACACCGGTGCCACGCCCTTGGCGAAGTACGGACCGGCCGGGCTGGCGATGACGTAATAGCCGGCCTTGTGCGCGCCACGCACGCCGAGGAAGGCCTCGTCGCCAATCATGAACGGGCGGAAGTACAGGCTGGACTCATCCGCCGACGGCACCCAGGCGCTGTCCACGGCGATCAGCTGTTTCAGCGACTCGACGAAGATCTCCACCGGCAGTTCCGGCAGCGCCAGGCGCTGTGCCGAGCGCTGCAGGCGACGGCCGTTGGCATCCGGGCGGAAGGTCCAGATCGAGCCGTCGGCGTGGCGGTAGGCCTTGATGCCCTCGAAGATCTCCTGGCCGTAATGCAGCACGGCCGCTGCCGGGTCCAGCTGCAACGGGCCATAGGCACGCACGTTGGCGTTGTGCCAGCCGGTGTCCTTGTCCCACCGCACTTCCACCATGTGGTCGGTGAAGTGCAGGCCGAAACCCGGCTTCTCCAGGATCGTGGCGCGCTCTTCAGCGCTGCGCGGGTGGTCCGAACGGGTGACGGCGAAGCTGGGGATGGACTGGGACACCGGAGGATTCCTGTTCTGGTTGCGGGTAGTGCCAGGCCCGCGTCACTGCGGGCCCTGGGTCAAAGCATGCCGGTCTCGAGACGGGCCGCCTCGGACATCATGTGCTGGTTCCATGGCGGATCGAACACCAGCTCGACGTCGGCCTCGGCCACCGTCGGGATCATTTCCAGCTTGCTGCGCACGTCGTCGACCAGGATGTCACCCATGCCGCACGCGGGCGCGGTCAGGGTCATCTTCACGTCGATCTCGCGCTGGCCCTCGTCCAGATGCTTGATCTCGACCTCGTAGACGAGGCCCAGTTCGACGATGTTCACCGGAATTTCCGGATCGAAGCAGGTGCGAAGCTGCTGCCATACCAGTTGCTCCACCTGTTCGTCGGTGGCGTCGGCCGGCAGTTCCAGCGGAGCGGGTGCTTCCTTGCCGATGGCGTCGCCATCCTTGCCGGCGATGCGGAACAGGTTGCCTTCGACAAATACCGAATAGCTGCCGCCCAGCGCCTGGGTGATGTACCCATAGCTGCCGGCGGGCAGGGTCACGGTGTCGCCCTGCGGGACCATCACGGCCTCGCAATCGCGTTCGAAGTGGACAGGTTCGCTGCTACGGGAATACATGGGGACCGATATGGGGCCGTGGCCATGGCCACGCAAGACGGCATTCTAGCCCAGCCGTCCTGCGCCCGCCGGTGCACCGCGGCAAACCACAGTATCCTGTGGGTGACTTTCAGGAAGCTTCGATGTCCTCCAATGCCGCGCGTGCCAGGACCGTGACCTGGCTCTGGCCCTTCATGCTGCTGCTGGGCCTGGTTGTTGCTCCCCTCGCCTGGATGCTGCTGGCCCTGATGACCGGCCGCCAGGTCGGCTGGATGGCAGTGCTGACCGCTCTGGAACTGGTGTTCATGCTGCGTCTGGGCACACTCGGTCCCGGCCGTCTTCGCGTGGCCTTGGTGGTGGCCGGCACGCTGCTGGTGGCGGCGGTGGCGAACTGGGCCATCGCCAGCGCCTGGATGGGCGGCTCGATGGGGCTCAACCCCTGGGATGCCTCGCTGCGCATGGGCCCGCATCTGGCCTGGACGCTGATCAACCTGGCCAATGGCGCGATGGAATGGCTGTGGCTGGCGATCGGCGTGGCCGTCGGCGCCTGGCTGGCGCGCTGATCGCACCTGACGTGGGTAGCGCCGGGCCATGCCCGGCGAGCGCAGCGGCGTGCGGACCAAGGTCCGCACCCACCGGATGCAGCCGGGCCTCAATGCCCGCCGTCGAGCGCCTTCAGCTCGCTGACCAGCGACGCCGCCGCCTCAGCGCCGTCCCCGTACAGCATGCGCGTGTTGTCGGCGTAGAACAGCGCATTCTCGATCCCGGCAAAGCCGGTCCCGCGACCGCGCTTGATCACCACCACGTTGCGAGCGTTGATCACGTCCAGCACCGGCATGCCGTAGATCGGACTGGCCGGATCGGTACGTGCGACCGGATTGACCACGTCGTTGGCGCCGATCACCAGCACCACATCGGTGCTGGTGAACTCGGGATTGATGTCGTCCATGTCGGCGATCAGGTCGTACGGCACACCGGCCTCGGCCAGCAGCACGTTCATGTGCCCGGGCATGCGCCCGGCGACCGGATGGATGGCGAACTTCACCTTGACCCCGCGCTGCCCCAACCGCTGTGCCAGTTCCCAGATCTTGTGCTGGGCCTGGGCCACGGCCATGCCGTAACCGGGCACGATCACCACGCGCTCGGCGAAAGCCATCATTGCCGCCACATCGGCCGCCTCGATCGGCTTCTGCGCGCCGGTGATCGCCTGTGCCTCTCCGCCTGCCCCCCCCCCGAAATTGGAGAACAGCACGTTGCGGATCGGCCGGTTCATCGCCTTGGCCATCAGGCGGGTCAGCAGGATGCCCGCCGCGCCGACCATCATGCCGGCGATGATCAAGGCCTCGTTGCCCAGCACGTAGCCCTCGAAGGACACCGCCAGACCGGTGAATGCGTTGTACAGCGAGATCACCACCGGCATGTCGGCGCCACCGATCGGCAGCGTCATCAGCACGCCCAGCGCCAGTGCCAGCACGAAGAAGGCGATGATCGCCCAGGTGCTGAGCGTGCTGGCCGCGACGATGGCCAGCATCACCGCCGCCAGCGCCACCACCAGGTTCAACGCCTGCTGCCCTGGCCAGGTGACCCGCTTGTCGAGGCGGCCATCCAGTTTGGCCCAGGCGATCACGGAGCCGGACAGCGACACCGCGCCGATCGCGGCGCCGACCACCGCCAGCAGCAGCACGGTGGTGGAAGGCTGGCGTGCGGCAAGGTCGGCCAGCGCCTGTTCGCTCCAGTGCGTGGTATCGCGATGGGCCAGGAAGGCGTAGCGCAGCAGTTCGACCGCACCGATCGCCGCCGCCGAACCACCGCCCATGCCGTTGTACAGCGCCACCATCTGCGGCATGTCGGTGACCGCGACCTTGCCGGCCGACCACCAGGCCAGGCCGGCACCCAGCAGCAGCGCGACCAGGATAAGCGGCACGTTGTGCAGCTCGGGCAGGAAGAAGGTGGCCGCAGTGGCCAGCAGCATGCCCAGCCCGGCCCAGCGGATGCCGCTGCGCGCGGTCAGCGGCGAGGCCATCCGCTGCAGGCCGAGCAGGAACAGCGTGGCGGCCACCAGGTAGCTGGCCTTGACCAGCCAATCGAGCAGTTCGACGGTGCTGATGTTCAAGCCTGCGGCTCCTTCGGTTCGTCCTTGCCTGCCCGCGGCGCGCTCGGCCTGAACATCTCCAGCATGCGCGCGGTGACCACGTAGCCGCCGGCGGCGTTACCGGCACCGAGCACCACGGCGATGAAGCCCAAGGCCTTTTCCAGCGGCGTCTGTGCGTGGCCGAGCACCACCATCGCGCCGATCAGCACGATGCCGTGGATGAAATTGGAACCCGACATCAGCGGGGTGTGCAGGATCACCGGCACCCGCGAAATGATCACGTGGCCGGCGATGGCGGCCAGCATGAAGATGTACAGCGCCACGAACCCGTCACTCATCGGCAACGCTCCCGCTCTGTCTTCGTCGGCCCATCATAACCATGGGCTGAACCCGGCGCGCATCCTCGTCAACCGGGGCCGCGCTCACGCGTTGTCGATGGTGACCCCGAGCAAGGAACCGTACCCTGTGCTGGTGAGCAGCCCCGTCCCCCCGACCGCCGACACCGATGCCCCGCCGGCGTCGCTGGAAGCGTTCCTGGCGAGCATCGGCCCGCGCGCGTTCCGCTTCGCCGAGGCCGGCCTGCGCCAGCGCGAGGATGCCCTGGACGCCGTGCAGGATGCCCTGCTGCGCATGCTGGACTATGCCGACAAGCCCGCCAGCGAATGGGCGCCCCTGTTCTGGAGCATCCTGCGCCGGCGGGTGATCGACCTGCAGCGCCGACGCCGCTTCCGCCTGCCGTTCTGGCGCGACAACCAAGATGCCGACGGCGCCGACATCGACTGGGCCGACCCCGGCCCTACCCCGGCGCAGGCGCACGAGCAGCACCAGCAGTACCAGCAGCTGGTACAGGCACTGCGTACGCTGCCCGCCCGCCAGCGCGAAGCGTTCACCCTGCGCGTGCTGCAGGATCTGGACGGCGCCACCACCGCCCGCGCCATGGGCTGCAGCGAAGGCGCGGTAAAGACCCATCTCGCACGCGCCCGGCAGGCGCTGCAGGATTATCTGGAGACCCCCCCGTGAACCGCTCCCTGCCCTCCGATGACGCCTTGCGGCGCCTGCATGCGCATTCTCTGCAGGCGCTGTCGCCGGCAACGCTGTCGCGCCTGCGCCAGGCCCGCCAGGGCGCCCATGCAGCCCATCGTGGGCGCTGGCGCTGGTGGCTGGCCAGCGCCTGCTCGCTGGTGGTGGCGCTGGGGATCGGCGTGCAGTTCACCGGTCCGGACGTGCCGGCGCGGCCAGCGCCGGTACCGACCGTTGCCGCAGTGGAAGACAACAGCGCGCTGTACGACGAGAATCCCGATCTGTACCTGTGGCTGGGCGACACCGACCTGGCGATGGAGTGAATCATGCTGCGACATCTCTCCCTGCCCCTGCTGATCGCCCTGGCGCTGCTGCCTGCAGCACCGGCGCTGGCGCAGACCCATGCGCCCGCGCCGCCCGCTCCCGGTGCGCCATTGCCCGCCTGGGATCAGCTCAGCCCCGCCCAGCGCGAGGCGCTGCTGGCCCCGCTGCGCGATCGCTGGAACGGCGCCGATGCCGGTCAGCGCCAGCGCATGCTGGCCCATGGCCAGCGCTGGCAGTCCATGAGCCCGGAAGAGCGCGACAAGGCCCGCCGTGGCCTGCGCCGGTTCGAGCACATGAGCCCGGAACAGCGTGAACAGGCACGCGCACTGTTCGGGCAGATGCGCCAGCTGCCCCCTGCCCAGCGCGACGCCCTGCGCGATCGCTGGTCCCGGATGACGCCGGAGGAGCGTCGCGACTGGGTGCGGGACAACCCGCCACCGGCAAAGCCGCGGTAAGCCTTCGGGATACAGGGGTCAGATCCCTTGGGCAGAGGCAAAGGGATCTGACCCCATGCCATTCACGCCTGCCAGCGCGTCTTTGCCAACAGTTCGTCTTCCCAGTCGAAGCTCAGCTGCCCTTCGCGTACGAACAGGGCAACGAAGTTGAGCAGGTTGCGCGCATACATCTCGCTGGCCTGGGTCGCACCCCGGCTGGCCAGGCCCAGCGGTCCATCGATGGTCACGCCCTGGTGTTCGATGCACTGCCCCGGCTGGGTCAGCGCACAGTTGCCGCCGCTCTCGGCCGCCAGATCGACGATCACACTGCCCGCCGCCATGCCTTCCACCATCGCCGCAGTGACGATGGTCGGTGCCGGACGGCCCGGCACGGCTGCGGTACAGATCACTACATCGACGCTGCGCAGATGGTCGGCCAGCCGCCGCTGCTGCTCGGCCCGTTCTTCCTCGGTCAGCGCCCGCGCGTAGCCGCCCTCGCCGGCCGCGCTGACGCCCAGGTCGAGGAAGCGTGCGCCCAGCGACTGGATCTGCTCGCGCGTTTCCGGCCGCACATCGAATCCTTCCACCTGGGCGCCGAGGCGGCGCGCAGTAGCGATCGCCTGCAATCCTGCAACGCCGGCGCCGATCACCAGCACCTTGGCCGGACGCACGGTACCGGCCGCGGTGGTCAGCATCGGGAAGAAGCGCGGTGCACGCTCGGCTGCGATGAGCGCAGCCTTGTAGCCCGCCATGCCGGCCTGCGAACTGAGCACATCCATCGCCTGCGCACGGGTGGTGCGCGGCAACAGCTGCAGCGGGAACAGCAGCAGGCGGTCCTCGCTGGCCAGCGCCGCCAGTGTCGGATCGCTGGCCGGCGTCAGCAGGCCGACCACGGCTGCGCCCGGCTTGAGCCGGGCCAGCACCTGCGCCGGCGGCGCCTGCACGCACAGAAGGATGTCGATCTCGCCCCAGCGACCGTCATCGAATGCACGTGCGCCCGCGTCCTGATAGGCGGCATCGGGAAAACCGGCGGCCTCGCCCGCACCGGTTTCGTACCAGACGGTGACGCCCAGTGCGGCGAGCTTGCGCGCGGTCTCCGGCGTCAACGCTACGCGCCGTTCGCCCGGCGCGGTCTCCTTGATCCCCAGCAACGCCACGGCCATGCAGGTCCCCGCTGATCGGTGAGTTTTCCCGATCCTAGCAGGCGGCTCCCGCTCAGTGCAGGGTGGCGTTGCCCGGGTCGAGGCGGTCGATCACGCCCTGCATGGCGCTGTCGAAGGCGCCATCGTCGACATGCGCACGCAGGCGGCCCAGCCGCACCATCACCGCCAGTTCCTCCGGCGAAGCCACGCAGAAGCGCACGCCACGCCGGTTGACGAACAGCAGCCGGGAAGAAATCGGGCTCACCCAGGACAGCTTGCCGGCCTGCACCTTGCCGTCCTTGTCGACGAAGTCCAGCCAACTGCCGATCTCCATCCGGCGGAAGCGATCGGCATCGGCATTGTCGAAATCGTCGGTATCCACCTGGCTGCCCAGTTCGACCGTCGGCGAGTCCGCAACCGGCGGCATGGGCAGGACAACCTGCGGCAGCTCCGGCAGCGCACGTTCCAGCTCCGGCCGTGACTCGGCGATGCCCTGCAGGGTGTCATGCAGTGCATCGATGGCCGAGGTTGCCGCATCGCCGTGTACGCCGACACTGGCGAACACCTTGGCCAGCACCGGCTGCCAGGCTTGCAGCCAGGGCTTGCCGATGATCTGCCGGCGCGCTTCGGCCACTTCCTCCAGCAGGCCATCGCCCAGGGCCAGGGCTTCGGCGACCGATGCACCGTCTTCGCCCTCGCGCAGCAGCGCCAGGGTCAGGTGGTGCTGCCACGGCTGGCGCAGGAACTCGGCGATGGCCGGTGGCAGGGTGGCATCGCCTATGCGGCGATCCAGCTCGGTGGCCGCGCGCGTGCGGGCCATTTCCAGCTTTTCCTGGCCGCGCTGCGTTTCCGCTGCGCGCCGCTCGGCAATCTCGACGCGGCGACGGTGCTGCACCAGGAAGTCGCGGAACTCCTCTTCCAGGGTGAGGAAGATGGCCAGGTTCTCGTTGAACTCGGCGACCAGGCGCTCGATGATCTCCTCCACCTTGGCCATCAGCATGCGCTCGGCCTGGCTCTCGCCGGTGTTGCCTTCGCAGGCCTCGGCCAACGAATTGAGCAGCTTGCGCGCCGGATGGGTCTTCTGCACGAACATGCGGCGGTCGAGCATGGCGACCTTGACGAAGGGCACCACCAGGCGGCCGATCAGTTCGCGCGAGCGACCCTCCAGTTCGCGTTCATCCAGCATGACGTCGAACAGCATGCCGACCAGGTCGATCGCGTCCTCGTCCTGCGGATCCAGGCGGGTCTGGCCCGGGTCGACGCCCAGCCGGGTGGCGCTGGACAACACCTCGCTCTTCAGGCGCTGCGCGAGCGACTCACCATCCTCACCGATCGCCGCACGCAGCGTGGCACTGGGGGTCGCCTGCAGCAGCGACAGCACCGACATCATCTCGCGCTGGCTCAACGGGCGCTGCTGGCCCACGGCCACCTGCGCGGCCGATGTTGCGTCCTCACGCACGTGGCGCGTCTGCTGCAGCAGTTCCTGCAGCGCTTCCAGCAACATCCCCTGCTGGCCATAGGCCTCGCTGCCGGCGGCGCCGGGACCGTCCCCACCGGCCTGCTGAAGGTGGCCTCGGCGCTCGGACCAGCGCGCGGCGAAGCGCTGCGCCCACGCCGGTGCGGCCTGCTCGTCATCGCTGAAATCGCTGTCGAACCCCGGCACCGGGCGCTGTTCGAACAGATCGTCCAGCCCCTGCGGTGAACGCGGGCCCGATGCCGCCGGGGTGCGGCGCACCGCGCCCATCTGCGACATCACGCCGGCCGCCGCGAGCTGCTCGTCCAGCTTGTCGTAGATCCGGCCGACCGGCGCGCGCAGGTCGCGCTCGCACAGCTTGATCAGCACCAGGTGGACTTCCGGCGCCAGTTCGCAGCCGGCGAAGGCCTCGTGGATGGCCACGCCCAGGTGTTCCGGGCTGATCGGGTTCAGGTCGGCATCCAGCGGCACATCGCCGGCCAGCCAGCCCAGGCGGCGGTCCAGCCGCGCCAGAACCGGCTTGAAATCACGCAGCAGCACCGTGGCGAAGTTGCGCACCGCCAGCCGCGATTCGAGCACGTGCTCGGCCAGCAGGCTCAGGCCATCCTCGGCCGGGCCGGACAGGGTCGCATCCGCCGACAGTGGCTCTCCGGCAACCAGAGCCGCCCAGGCGCGTTGCAGATGGCCGGCAAAGGCCGCCGCTATCTCCTCGCGCCGCCGGCGCAGCTCGCGCATCGCATCAAGGAACAGCAGCTGCGAGGCGCCGGCATTGCCGGCACGGTCGAACAGGGCGTCGTCGAAGCGCGCCAGTGCCGCCCCGAAGGCCTGGCACAGCGCGGGCAGGACGGCGTCACGGGCAAGCTGGAACTGGGCCGGGTCACGACCCGACGTTCCCAACGGTGTGGGCGCGCTCATCATTCGGGAAGGCTCCCCACCTTCTCTGGTGCGACAGACAACATGGACATCGCGACGACCGGCACACCCCATGTACCGATACGTCGATGGTAGGCCGGCCCGCCCCTCACGGACAGTGAAACAGTCCTCACTTCAAACCTCGTGACCCACGGCCCGGCAAGAGGGATATCGTAAGCCGTGCAAGGCCCGCGAAGCGAGAGGAAGCCGGCGTCCGATTGCCGCCAGTGGCATGATGTTCATCACAGTTTGATA
This sequence comes from Stenotrophomonas sp. Steno-C15, assembly GCF_056393265.1. Classification (NCBI taxonomy): domain Bacteria; kingdom Pseudomonadati; phylum Pseudomonadota; class Gammaproteobacteria; order Lysobacterales; family Lysobacteraceae; genus Stenotrophomonas; species Stenotrophomonas sp. Steno-C15. Next base: position 20,043 of record NZ_JBWJPF010000028.1, on the reverse strand, counting down.
GTGAGGGGACAGACGCCGCAGCCACGGCGTCATCGACCACCGCGACTATAATCAAATGCCCGTGATGACCGGTTCAGACGCCATGCCCGACCCCGCCGCCCTGCTTGCCCTCGATGCCCGCCGCTCGGTGCCCTCGCGGCAGCTGGGCGAGCCCGGGCCGGACCCGCAGACCCTGCTGCGCATGCTCTCCTCGGCGGTGCGGGTGCCCGACCACGGCAAGCGGGTGCCGTTCCGGTTCCTGAAGATTGCCGGCGATGCGCGTCACACTCTGGGCGCGTTCCTGGCCGAGCGCAGCCGCCAGCGCGATCCCACTGCCGGCGAGGCCGTGTTCGAGAAGGATCGCCAGCGTTTCAGCCATGCGCCGCTGGTGATCGTGGTGGTGGCCAGCCCCCGCCCCGACCCGAAGGTGCCCGAGCAGGAGCAGCTGATGACCGCTGGATGCGTCTGCTTCGCCCTGCTGCAGGCCGCACAGGCGCTGGGCTTCGGCGCCCAGTGGCTGACGGCGTGGATGGCGTTCGACCCGGCCGTACACGCCCATCTGGGGCTGGCCGACGGCGAGCGCATCGCCGGTTTCATCCATATCGGCACCGCCCGCGCCGACGTGCCCGAGCGCGAGCGTCCGGATCCAGCCGCCCTGCTGCGCGACTGGACGCCACCGGCATGACCTTGCCGGCACCGGCGCCGGCGCTGTACCTGGTCGACGCCAGCATCTACGTGTTCCGTGCCTGGCACTCGCTGCCCGACCAGTTCCAGGATGCGCAGGGCTGGCCGACCAATGCCGTGCACGGCTTCGCGCGCTTCCTGCTGGACCTGCTCGAACGCGAGCGTCCGCAGCACATCGCCATCGCCTTTGACGAGGCGCTGGACAGCGGCTTCCGCCATCGCCTGTATCCGGCGTACAAGGCCAACCGCGATCCGGCTCCGGAGGCGCTGAAGCGCCAGTTCGTGCATTGCAAGGCACTGTGCGCGGCGCTCGGTCTGGCCGTGCTTGCCCATCACGACTACGAGGCCGACGACCTGATCGGCAGCGCCCTGCATGTGCACCGCGGCAGCCACCGCGGTGTCATCATTTCCGCCGACAAGGACCTGTCGCAGCTGCTGCTGGACCACGACGAGCAGTGGGACTATGCGCGCAACCAGCGCTGGAGCGTGGCCGGGGTGAAAGCGCGGCATGGCGTGCATGCGCACCAGATCGCCGACTACCTGGCACTGTGCGGCGATGCGGTGGACAACATCCCCGGCATCAGCGGCGTCGGCAGCAAGTCCGCGGCGGTCCTGCTGGCCCACTTCGGCAGCCTGGATGTGCTGTACGAGCGCCTGGACGAAGTGCCCTTCCTGCGCCTGCGCGGCGCAGCGCAGATGGCAGTGCGCCTGCGCGAGCAGCGCGAGCATGCCCTGCTCTGGCGACAGCTGACCACCATCGCGCTGGACGCGCCGCTGGAAGGCTGCCAGCCCGGCCTGCTGCGGCAGACGGCCGACCCGGAGCTGCTCGGCGGCCTGTGCCAGACCCTGCGCTTCGGCCCGATGACCCGCCGCCGGCTGTTCAACGCCGCCGGCATGGCCGACCCGCTTCCCACTCCCTCCTTTTCCAATTCCGGCGAGCCCGCATGAGCCAGCGCAATACCGAAGCCCCGCGTGTCGTCTATGAAGGCAAGTACCAGCGCATGCTGGTACGCGGCACCTGGGAATACAGCGAACGCACCCACGCCGGTGGCCTGGCGGCGATCATCATCGCCGTCACCCCCGAGGACAAGGTGCTGTTCGTCGAGCAGTTCCGCGTGCCCCTGCAGGCATCGACCATCGAGATGCCGGCCGGGCTGGTCGGTGACATCCATGCCGGCGAGTCGATCGAAGTCTCGGCGGTACGCGAACTGGAAGAAGAGACCGGCTGGACCGCCGAGCACGCCGAAGTGCTGATGATCGGCCCGACCTCCTCAGGCGCCAGCAGCGAGAAGATCGCCTTCGTGCGCGCCACCGGCCTGCGCCGGATCGGCGAAGGCGGCGGCGATGACAGCGAGGACATCACGGTGCACGAGGTCCCGCTCAAGCAGGCTGCCGCGTGGCTGGTGCAGAAGATGGGCGAAGGCTACGAGCTCGATGCCAAGCTCTGGGCCGGGCTGTGGATGATCGAACATCACCTGGACGGGCGCCCGCGTGGCTGACGCCGACCTGCACACCTTGCCGGCATTGCTGGGCGCTGACGACCCGGCGATCTACACCATCCACCGGCCGCAGGGCGCTTCGCCGTACCTGCTGCTGGCCGATCACGCCGGGCAGCAGGTACCGCGCGCACTGGCCGGCCTCGGCCTGCCGCAGCGCGAACTTGACCGCCATATCGGCTGGGACATCGGCATCGCCGGCACCACGCGTGCATTGGCCGAACGGCTGGATGCCTGGGCCATCGAGCAGACCTATTCGCGCCTGCTGATCGACTGCAACCGTCCGCTGGCATCGCCGACCCTGATTCCGGAAGCAAGCGATCACACCGTGGTACCGGGCAACGCCGGCCTGTCGGCCGCACAACGGCAGCAGCGCATCGACGCGATCCACGCGCCCTATCACGCCCGCATCGAAGCGGAACTGGATGCGCGCCGCGAAGCCGGCCGCCCGACCCTGCTGGTGATGATGCACAGCTTCACTCCCTCCATGAACGGCACGCTGCGGCCATGGCATGCCGGCGTGCTCTACCACCAGGACACGCGCTTTGCCCACGCCCTGCTGCAGGCACTGCGCGAGGAAGGCGATCTGGTGGTCGGTGACAACGAACCGTATTCGGTAAGCAGTACCAGCGACTACGCGGTACCGGTGCACGGCGAAGGGCGCGGCCTGGTGCACGTGGAACTGGAGATCCGTCAGGACCTGATCGCCGACGCGGCCGGGCAGCAGGCGTGGGCCGAGCGGCTGGCGCGGATCTTCAGCGCGTTGCAGCCACGGCTGCTGGCATCGGTGTAACGCCATCCGGGCCCGGTAGCGCCGGGCCATGCCCGGCGGCACTGGAGGATTCACCGTCGCGTTGCGCCTCGCCGGGGATGGCCCGGCGCTACCGGGTCATCCTGCAGGCCGATCATGCGTCGTTGGCCAGGCAGGCGGGGACCGCCGGGGCGACCGGCGCCGGGCGCAGGGCCAGCGCGATGACCACGCCGAGCAGTGCAAACACTGCGGCGCCGTACTCCGCACGCACCAGCCCGGTCAGCGCATCCGGAGAGCCGGCAGCTGCCACGTCGGCGTTGGCCACCATCACCAGTACCGCCAGGCCCAGCGCACCGCCGATCTGCTGCGCGGTGGCCGCCATGCCCGACGCCACGCCCTGCTGCGCCGCCGGCACGCCCTGACCCGCCACGATCCACATCGCGGTCCAGGTCATTCCCTGGCCGATGCTCAACACCACCACGCCCGGCAGCAATGGCCAGAAATTCGAGGCATGCGGCAGTGCCGCCGCCACCCAGGCGATGCCGACGGCACCGGCCAGGTTGCCGATCACAAGCACTCTGCGCGCGCTCCAGCGCTGCAGCGTCCACTCGGCAAGCTGGATGCCCACGGTGCACACCGCCGTGGCCGGCAGGAATGCCAGGCCGGCCTGCAGCGGACTCCAGCCGTAGCCGTCCTGGAAGTACAGCGCCATGAAGTAGTACTGCACACCGTAGCTGCTCATGAACGCGAAGGTCAGGCCGAGGGCGGCACGAAGGCCCGGCAGGCGCAGCAGCGCGAACTGCATCAGTGGATCGCGGCTGCGCAGCTCGATCTGCACGAACGCGAACAGGATCAGTATCGACAGCACCAGGCAGCCCAGCGTGACGGGCGCCGCCCACCCCCATTCGGGGCCCTGTACCAGCGTGGTCACCAGCAGGCTGCCACCCAGGGTCACGGTGATGCAGCCGGCCAGATCGAACGAACGGCCCTGCGGGCGCGAAGCATCGGGCGGCAGCCACGCACCGGCGGCAAGCGCGCACGCGGTGGCCAGCGGCACGATCACCGCCAGCACCGCCGGCCAGCCGAAGGCCTGGGTGAGTACGCCACCGAGCAGCGTACCCAAGGCAAGACCCACTGCACTGGCCATGCTCCAGATCGCCAGCGCGCGGTTGCGGGCCGGGCCTTCTTCATACAGCGTGTTGATCAGGGCCAGCGTTGCCGGGAACAGCAGCGCGGCACCGATGCCCTGCGCTGCGCGCGCGATGATCAACAGGCCCGCATTCGGCGCCAGCGCGCCGAGCAGCGATGCCACCGCGAACAACAGCATGCCCAGGCGGTAGAAGCGGCGGCGGCCGATCAGGTCGGCGGCACGCCCGCCCAGCAGCAGGCTGCCGCCGAAGGCCACGGTGTAGGCACTGACCACCCATTGCAGCTGCTGCGCGTTGATCTGCAGCGCGCGGCCCATGTCATGCAGCGCGACAAAGATGATGGTGGCATCCAGGGCGATGATCAGCTGGGCGGTGGCCAGCAGGGTCAGTGCCCAGCGCGGGTATTTGAGGGGAGGCATCGGTGGTCTGGACTGAAGGGGGGAGCGCAGTCTCATTGATGCAGCGAAATCAATAAACCCCTCACCCGCCATATCTGTCATGATTTTCTGCATGAGTGGATCATCGATGGACCTCAACGCGGTGCGCATGCTGGTGCACGTGGCCGAAGCACGCAGCTTCACCGTCGCTGCCGGCCAGCTCGGCCTGAGCCAATCCGGGCTGTCGCGCGCGATCAGCCGACTCGAGGTGGACCTGGGCGTGAAGCTGCTGCAGCGGAACACGCGCAACGTGGCATTGACCCCGGATGGGCGCCAGTTTGTGGAACAGGTCGCGCCACTGCTGTGCGGACTGGAGGACGCGGAACGGCAGCTTGCCGATCGCCCCTGCACGCCGTCGGGCACGCTGAAGATCAGTGCGCCGTCGATGTTCGGCCGCAAGGTGCTGGTGCCCCTGCTGGCGCCGCTGCTGGAGCGCCATTCACAACTGCAGGTCGAAGCCGTGCTAAGCGATCGCCTGGTCGACCTGGTCGATGAGGGGTTCGACGCCGCGCTGCGTACCGGCACCATCGCCGACCAGCGCATCGTCGCCCGGCCCCTGCGACCGCTGCGCTGGGTGACCGTCGCCAGCCCGGACTACCTTGCCCGGCGCGGTGCACCGGGTGATGTGGCCGCACTGGCGGGGCATGCCTGCCTGGCCGTGCGCAACCTGCGCAGTGGCCGCCTGGTGGACTGGCAGTTCCTTCAGGACGGCCAGCTGCGCGAGTTCACGCCACCGACGCGGATGGTGTTCGACAGCGGCGACCCGTTGGTGGAAGCCGCCATCGCCGGCATCGGCATCGTGCAGGTAATGGACTTCGCCGTGGCCGACGCCTTGGCCGACGGCCGTCTGCTGCGCGTGCTGCAACCGTATGAAGGCCGCAGCCGCGAACTCTCTTTGATCTACCCACCTTCGCGCCAGCACTCGCCGAAGCTGCAGGTGCTGGCCGACGCGCTGCTTGCAGGGGACTGGTAGCACCGGGCCATGCCCGGCGAGTCAGACCGCGGCAACAGATCGCGATGCCGCCGGGCGTGGCCCGGCGCTACCGGCGTGTTACGCGAAGCTGTCCGTGGCGCGCACCAGCGCGTCGACATTCTCCGCTTCGAACGCGGAGTGGCCCGATGCCGGGGTGATTTCCAGCTTCGCCTTCGGCCACACCTTGGTCAGGTCCCAGGCATTGGCGAGCGGGCACACCACGTCGTAGCGGCCATGCACGATCACGCCCGGGATGTCGGCGATGCGGTGCGCGTCGCGCAGCAGCTGGTCTTCCACCTCGAAGAAGCCACCATTGACGAAGTAGTGGTTCTCGATACGGGCAAAGGCCAGCGCGAAATGCGGGTCTTCGTGGCTGTTGATGAAGTCGTCATCCACATGCAGGAAGCTGGTCGCACCCTCCCACACGGCCCAGGCCTTGGCTGCTTCCAGGCGGGTCGCCTCGTCTTCACTGGTCAGGCGACGGTGGAACGCCGAGATCAGGTCATGGCGTTCAACCACCGGAATGGGCTTCAGATAGTGCTCCCATGCATCGGGGAACAGGCGGTTGGCGCCTTCCTGGTAGAACCACTCCAGCTCCCAGCGGCGGAGCATGAAGATGCCGCGCAGAACCAGTTCGGTGACGCGCTGCGGATGGGTTTCGGCGTAGGCCAGCGCCAGGGTTGACCCCCAGCTGCCTCCGAACACCTGCCAGCGGTCGACGTTCAGATGTTCGCGCAGCCGCTCGATATCGGCCACCAGGTCCCAGGTGGTGTTGTCCACCAGATCCGCATGCGGCGTGGAGCGGCCGGCACCGCGCTGGTCGAACAGGATGATGCGGTACTTCGCCGGGTCATGGAACTGGCGCATCTTGTCGCTGCAACCGCCCCCCGGACCGCCGTGCAGCATCACCACCGGCTTGCCATCCGGATTGCCGCACTGCTCGAAGTACAGCGTGTGGCGGTCGTCGACCTTCAGGGTGCCGACGTCATAGGGGGTGATGGCGGGGTACAGCGTACGCATGCTTGCAGCTCCAGGGTGATGCCCTGCCGGGGCAGGAGAACCCCCATTCTAGGCCGGTCGCCGGCCGAGGGTGACCCGATCACGCTGCTCAAGGTCCTGCTGGGTCTGCACGTCGGCGAAACCGGCCGCATCGAACAGCGTGCGGATCGCCGCGCCCTGGTCCCAGCCGTGCTCGATCAGCAGCCAGCCCGCCGGCTGCAGGTGTTCGGGCGCGCCTGCAACGATGCGGCGGATATCGTCCAGTCCGTCGATGCCGGACGCCAGCGCGCTGGCCGGCTCGAACCTCAGGTCGCCCTGCTGCAGATGCGGATCTTCGCTGGCGATGTAGGGCGGATTGCTGGCAATCAGTGCAAAGCGCGCGCCCTGCAGCGGTGCGTACCAGTCCTGTCCACCTTCAGCGAAACGCACGTTGCGCAGTTCATGGTGGGCGGCATTGCGCGCAGCCATGGCCAGTGCACCGGGGCTGGCATCGGTGGCCAGCACCTGTGCCAGCGGCCGCTCGCTGGCCAGGGCCAGGGCGATCGCACCACTGCCGGTGCCGAGGTCGGCCACGGACAGCGGGCGGTCCGATGGCAGGCGTTCCAGCGCCAGCTCCACCAGCAGTTCGGTTTCCGGACGCGGGATGAGGGTCGCCGCATCGACCCGCAGATCAAGCGTCCAGAACCCGCGCCGGCCGGTCAGGTAGGCCACCGGCTCACCGGCGGCGCGACGCGCCAGCAGCGCCTCGAAGGCAGCCTGCGCCGTTGCCGGCAGCGGATCGGTCGCATGGGCGAACAGCCAGCTGCGTGGACGCTCCAGCACATGCAGCAGCAGCAGCTCGGCTTCGTGGCGGGCGTCGATGCCGCCCAGGCGGGCGCTGGCGTCGGCCACCACCTGGCGCAGGGAGGGTTGGGTTGGGGAAGACATTCCGCAATTGTAGAGCCGAGCCCATGCTCGGCTGCTTCTGGAACAGCCGAGCATGGGCTCGGCTCTACAAAAGCTGGAATCCGTTCAGGTTTCGCCCGAGGGCATAAGGAGGGGCTATCAGCCCTCTTCACGCGTCCCTGGCGATTTTCCTTGTCACACAGGCAGTTGCAGGATGAGGGACGCAAGGTTCAGTGCGGGCTCATGGCAATTTGATAGGCTCCATCTATCAAATAGATGCAATCAATGGATTGTTCTTATCGCAACTGAGCCGGTAACCTAGCTCCTGTCGATTCACCCACTCCCTTCACCCAGAGGAAAAATGATGTCCCTCATCAATACCCAGATCCAGCCGTTTGAAGCCAACGCCTACCACAACGGCGAGTTCATCAAGGTTTCCGATGCCAGCCTGAAGGGCCAGTGGTCCGTCCTGATCTTCATGCCGGCTGCATTCACCTTCAACTGCCCGACCGAGATCGAAGACGCCGCCGACCACTACGCCGAGTTCAAGAAGGCTGGCGCTGAGGTCTACATCGTCACCACCGACACGCACTTCTCGCACAAGGTGTGGCACGAAACCTCGCCGGCCGTCGGCAAGGCCCAGTTCCCGCTGGTCGGCGACCCGACCCACCAGCTGACCAACGCCTTCGGCGTGCACATTCCGGAAGAGGGCCTGGCCCTGCGCGGCACCTTCATCATCAATCCGGAAGGCGTGATCAAGACCCTGGAGATCCACTCCAACGAGATCGCCCGCGACGTCTCCGAGACCCTGCGCAAGCTGAAGGCCGCCCAGTTCACCGCCGCCAACCCGAACCAGGTGTGCCCGGCGAAGTGGAAGGAAGGCGAGAAGACCCTGACCCCGTCGCTGGACCTGGTCGGCAAGATCTAACGCAGCACCGGCACGCCGTGGCCCCACGCCACGGCAGGCCCATCTCCATGCCGGCGGCATCGCCGGCGTGGGGGTGAACCCAAGACAGCCATCGCCGGCCCGTCGCGGCCAGCCAGCCCCTTCCACGGTCGCTGTCTTGGGTTCACCCCTACCCCCTGCTGGTCCGCTACCTTCTACAGCGGTGCCACGCCCCCTGTTTGCCTGAATCCAGGAGAAGACCCGATGTTGGACGCCAACCTGCAGTCGCAGCTGAAGACCTATCTGGAGCGCGTGACCCGCCCCATCCAGATCACCGCGCATGCCGACGACGGCGACAAGTCGCGGGAAATGCTGGAACTGCTGCAGACCCTGGAAAGCCTGTCCGACAGCATCTCGCTGCAGGTGCTGCGTGATGGCCAGGGCCGCGTGCCTTCGTTCGACCTGGGCACGCCCGGCCAGGACATCCACCTGACCTTCGCCGGCCTGCCGATGGGCCATGAATTCACCTCGCTGGTGCTGGCGCTGCTGCAGGTGGGTGGTCATCCGTCCAAGGCCACCGCCGAGCTGATCGAGCAGGTGCAGAGCCTGGAAGGCGAGTACCGGTTCGAGACCTATTTCTCCCTGTCCTGCCAGAACTGCCCGGACGTGGTGCAGGCGCTGAACCTGGCCGCGGTGCTCAATCCGCGCATCCAGCACGTGGCCATCGACGGCGCGCTGTTCCAGGAGGAAGTGGAGAAGCGCGAGATCATGTCGGTGCCGACCGTGTATCTCAACGGTGAAGTCTTCGACCAGGGCCGGATGACGCTCGAACAGATCGTCGCCAAGCTGGATACCAACGCCAGCAAGCGCGACGCAGAGAAGATCGCCGCCAAGCAGGCCTTCGACGTGCTGGTGGTGGGCGGCGGCCCGGCTGGCGCGGCCGCAGCGATCTACGCCGCGCGCAAGGGCATCCGCACCGGCATCGCCGCCGAGCGCTTCGGCGGCCAGGTACTGGACACCATGGCCATCGAGAACTTCATCTCGGTCAAGGAGACCGAAGGCCCGAAGCTCGCCACCGCGCTGGAGCAGCATGTGCGCGAGTACGACGTGGACATCATGGATCTGCAGCGCGCCACCGCGCTGGTGCCGGCCGGCGACGATGGGCTGGTACAGGTGCAGCTGGAAAACGGCGCGGTGCTGAAGTCGCGTTCGGTGATCCTGTCCACCGGTGCGCGCTGGCGGCAGATGAATGTGCCGGGCGAAGAGCAGTACCGCAACAAGGGTGTGGCCTACTGCCCGCACTGCGATGGCCCGCTGTTCAAGGGCAAGCGCGTGGCGGTGATCGGTGGTGGCAACTCCGGCGTTGAAGCTGCCATCGATCTGGCCGGCATCGTGTCGCATGTAACCCTGCTGGAATTCGATTCCAGCCTGCGCGCCGATGAGGTGCTGCAGAAGAAGCTTCGCAGCCTCGGCAATGTCACCGTGCTGACCAGCGCCCAGACCACCGAAGTGCTGGGCGATGGCAGCCGGGTCACCGGGCTGGTCTACAAGGACCGCATCGGTGGCGACGCCCACCGCGTGGAGCTGGAAGGCATCTTCGTGCAGATCGGCCTGCTGCCCAACACCGAGTGGCTGAAGGACACCGTGGCGCTGTCGCCGCGCGGCGAGATCGTCATCGACGACCGTGGCCAGACCAGTGTGCCCGGCGTGTTCGCCGCAGGTGATTGCACGACGGTACCCTACAAGCAGATCATCATCGCCATGGGCGCCGGCTCGACCGCCGCACTGAGCGCGTTCGATCATCTGATCCGCTCGTCGGTGAGCAAGAGCAGCGGAGCCGTTGCCGAAGCTGCCTGATCCACTGCTCCCGGGTTGCCGGGAGCATTGTCAGCTGCGGGGTGACCACGCCGCCAGCCGGTCCGTTATCCCTGGGATGTGAGGATGAATCTACGCGATCTGAAGTACCTGGTAGCCCTGGCCGACCACAAGCATTTCGGTCGGGCTGCCGCGTCGTGCTTCGTCAGCCAGCCCACGTTGTCCACCCAGATCCGCAAGCTGGAAGAAGAGCTGGGCCTGCCGCTGGTCGAGCGGGCCCCCCGCAAGGTGATGCTGACCCCGGCCGGCCAGGAAGCCGCTGCACGGGCGCGGGTGATCGTGTCCGAGGTGGAGCAGCTGAAGGAAGCGGCACGGCGCAGCCGCGATCCGGAAGCCGGCACGGTGCGCCTGGGAATCTTCCCGACCCTGGGCCCGTACCTGTTGCCGCATGTGATCCCGCGCATCCGCGAACGTTTCCCGGAACTGGAACTGCTGCTGGTCGAAGAGAAGAGCGATGTGCTGCTGGAGCGCCTGCGCGAAGGCAAGCTCGATGCCGCGCTGCTGGCACTGCCGGTGATCGACGACCAGCTGCACGCCGAGTTCCTGTTCGAGGAGCCGTTCCTGTTGGCCGTTTCCGGTCGCCATCCGCTCGCGCAGCGCGCCCATCTGGATGTGCAGGAACTGGCCACGCAGAAGCTGCTGCTGCTGGAAGACGGCCATTGCCTGCGCGACCAGGCGCTGGAAGTGTGCCGGCTGTTCGGCGCCAACGAGAAATCCGAGTTCCGCGCCACCAGCCTGGAAACATTGCGGCAGATGGTCGCCGCCGATGTCGGCATCACATTGCTGCCAAGCCTGTCGGTGCAGCCCCCCGTCCCGCGCTCGAACAACATCCGCCTGCTCGATTTCATCGGTGAGGGCCGGCCCAGCCGCCGTATTGCGATGGTCTGGCGCCGCAGCTCGGCGATGAACGACTTCCTGATGGAGCTGGCCAGCCAGTTCAAGCGCCTGCCGCATGCGCTGTTCACGCTGGAAGCCGCCAATGGCACGGCCGCCGATCCGGCCAGCCTTTCCGGCCCCGCGCTGAACGGCTGACGGCCCCGCGTCCCCGCCCCCGAGCGGCGGGAGTCGATTCCGGTCGCATTTGTCCCCACAATACAGACAGGCGGCGCCAGCAGGCGCCGCCTTTTGCATGGTTTTCAACCAAGGAGTTTTACATGAACACCGCCAGCGGCCTGCCGCCGTCGATCACTGTCTCAACCTTCGACATGGACCGCCTGGAGGCCATGCTCGAAGCCCCTGCGCTGAGCCAGACGCCTGCCGCGCTCGCGCTTGCCGAAGAACTCAACCGGGCCACCGTGCTGGCGCCGGACCAGATTCCCGAAGGCATCGTCATGATGCATTCCCGCGTGGAGTGCGAAGATGGGGTCTCAGGCGAGAAGCACGTCCTGACCCTGGTCTTCCCCCGCGAAGCCAACGTCGATGAAGGCAAGGTTTCCGTGCTAGCCCCGGTCGGCAGTGCCCTGCTCGGCCTGTCGGTCGGCCAGAGCATCGACTGGACTGCACCCGGCGGTCGCAAGCTGCGCCTGCGCGTGACCGCAGTGCACAACGACCGTCCCTGATCTCCGCTGCGCACTGCGCGCGATCCGATTCCCCGTACCAGGAGCCGTAATGAGTACCTCGTCCAAACTGTCCCAGCTGCGCGAACTGTCCGTGGTCGTTGCCGATACCGGTGACTACGAGGCGATCAAGCGCCTGCAGCCGGTGGACTGCACCACCAACCCGACCCTGGTGAAGAAGGCACTGGACCTGCCGGTCTATGCCGATCTGATCGAGCGCGAACTGGCCTGGGGCCGTCAGCAGAGCGGCGACCGCGAGGCCGTGGTGCATGCGGTGGCCGATCGGCTGACCATCGGCGTCGGCGCGCTGCTCAGCACGCTGGTGCCGGGCCGCGTGTCCACCGAGGTGGATGCTGACCAGGCGTACGACACCGCCGCCACCGTGGCCAAGGCCCGCCAGTTCATCCAGATGTACGCCGATGCCGGCGTACCGCGCGAGAAGATCCTGATCAAGATCGCGGCGACCTGGGAAGGCGTGGAAGCGGCGCGGATCCTGCAGGCCGAGGGCATCGACTGCAACCTGACGTTGATCTTCAACCCGACCCAGGCGCTGGCCTGCAGCGAAGCGGGCGCGTTCCTGATCTCGCCGTTCGTCGGCCGCATCCTTGACTGGTACGTGGCCAACGGCCAGACCCCGGCCAACATCGATGAGGACCCGGGCGTGAAGTTCGTGCGCAGCGTGTATGCGGAGTTCAAGCGCCGAGGTTCGCCGACCGTGGTGATGGGCGCCTCGTTCCGTTCCACCGCACAGATCGAGGCGCTGGCCGGCTGCGACCGCCTGACCATTTCGCCGGATCTGCTGGAGAAGCTCGACGCCGATCACGGCGAGCTGCCGCGCAAGCTGGTGCCCGGTGAGGGTAACGGCGTGGCGGTGACCCCGATCGATGCGGCGACGTTTGCGGCGGATCTGGCGGCCGATCCGATGGCGACCGAGAAGCTGACGACCGGTATCGAGGCGTTCGCCAAGGATCTGGAAGCGCTGCGCGAGCGGATCCGCGCGGCGCTGTAAGGGTTCCAGCCAACGGCTGAGCCCCTCGTGGCGGGGGCTCGGTCGCGAAAGGCATGAAGCAACCGCCGCGCTGGGTCGGGCGGGTCGGGTTCGCGGGAGACGCCGTGAATCCGTCCCTGGAGGCTTGGCCGCGGCATCCATGCCGCGGACACTCCCGCGAACCCGACCCGCCCGCCCTCTGACAGTTTCCTGTGGCTGCCCGCCACGGAAGGAAGAAGGAAGAGCAACAGCCGGTCGCGCGCTTCGCTTGCTCGGAGCGGAGCATGGCTCCGCTCTACAAAAGACACCGCAGGATCAAACAAAAAGGACGCGGCGAAGGCCGCGTCCTTCTTGTTTTCCTTCAGTTCGTCAGTAACCCACGCTCTTGCCCACCGTCACCGGGAAACTGTCGGAGGTGGGGTGGTGTGGGTTGGCAGGACCGTTGGCGCCATGGATGGCGCCATCGAGCCCCCATGGATGGGTTCACGGCGTGTCCTGCCGACCCACACCGCCCCGCCCTACTCACAGCAACCCAGAGCCGCTTTGGCTTTGGCTTTGGCTCTGGCTTTTGCTTCGGCAGTTGCTTTCCGCTTCTGCCCGCCGCAGGCGGACCACCGCGCGTCAGCGCGGCGCCTCCACATCCAGCCCGATCGGGCAGCTCACCCCGGTGCCGCCGATCCCGCAGTAACCGTTCGGGTTCTTCGCCAGGTACTGCTGGTGATAGTCCTCGCCATAGTAGTACTCCGGCGCCGGGAACACGATCTCGGTGGTGATCGGGCCATAGCCGGCCGCGTCCAGCTGCGCCTGGTAGGCCTCGCGGCTGGCCAGCGCAGCGGCGTACTGCGTTTCGTCGGTGGCATGGATCGCCGAACGGTACTGGGTGCCGGTGTCGTTGCCCTGGCGCATGCCCTGGGTCGGGTCGTGGCTTTCCCAGAACAGCTGCAGCAACCGTTCCAGGCTCACCACCTTCGGATCGAACACCACCTGCACCACTTCGGTGTGGCCGGTCAGGCCGGAGCAGACTTCTTCATAGGTGGGATTCGGCGTGACGCCGCCGGCATAGCCGACCGACGTGCTGTACACGCCCGGCTCCGACCAGAATTTGCGCTCGGCTCCCCAGAAGCAGCCAAGCGCGAAACGGATCTGCTGCAGGCCGGCAAAGCGGTCCTTCAGCGGGTGACTGTTCACGAAGTGCTGGTTGCTGTGCAGCGGCAGTGGCTGATCACGCCCTGGCAGCGCCTCTTCCGGGCGCGGCAGGCGCTGCTTGAAGGCGCCGATGCCCAGGATGCCCTGTCCGATTCCCAACATGATGCGCTCCTACGCCGGAAGGCCGGCAATGTCGTCTGCATCGGAAATGGGGGCGTCGGCGGCGTGGCCCAAGTCCAGGCCGGCAACGATGCCTTCAGCCTCGGCCCGCGCGGCGTCGGGGATGCCGACCCTCAGTACACCAAACAGCGGCAGCTCGCCCATGCCCCCCAGCAGCTGCTCGCCGAACACGAAGGCAGGAATGCCGGCATCTTCCAATGCGTGCTTCACCAGGTGGGCGTCGAACAGATTGTCGGCCTTGTACACGATGTGCATGGGGCGGCTCCACGGGAGAGGCCTCCAGCATACGCCCGGGGGCTGAATGCCGCCGCTGCGCTCGCCGGGCATGGCCCGGCGCTACCCCCTTGCGCCCGCTGCACTTGCCGGCCGGGCCCCCTGCGCCCGGTAGCGCGGGCGCAACCCCGGCAGCCCTTCCCCTTACGCGCTAGACTGTTGGTCTTTCTGCCCTTTTTCGCCCAGCCTCATGTCCGAGCACACCCCCGCCAGCCCCGAGACCCCCGCCGACAGCCACGAAAAGCGCGATTTCATCCGCCAGATCGTGCGCGAGGACCTGGCCAGCGGAAAGCACCAGGCGATCAAGACCCGGTTTCCGCCGGAGCCGAACGGCTACCTGCACATCGGCCATGCCAAGTCGATCTGCCTGAACTTCGGCATTGCCGGCGAGTTCAGCGGCGTATGCAACCTGCGCTTCGACGACACCAATCCGGCCAAGGAAGACCCGGAGTACGTGGCCGCCATCCAGGATGATGTCCGTTGGCTGGGGTTCGAGTGGAACGAACTGCGCCACGCCTCCGATTACTTCCAGGCCTACTATCTCGCCGCCGAGAAGCTGATCGAGCAGGGCAAGGCCTATGTGTGTGACCTGTCGGCCGAGGAAGTGCGTGCCTACCGTGGCACCCTGACCGAGCCGGGCCGTCCCTCGCCGTGGCGCGACCGCAGTGTCGAGGAGAACCTCGACCTGTTCCGCCGCATGCGTGCCGGTGAATTCCCGGACGGTGCGCGCACCCTGCGCGCGAAGATCGACATGGCCAGCGGCAACATCAACCTGCGCGATCCGGCGCTGTACCGCATCAAGCATGTCGAGCACCAGAACACGGGCAACGCGTGGCCGATCTACCCGATGTACGACTTCGCGCATGCACTGGGCGATTCGATCGAGGGCATCACCCACTCGCTGTGCACCCTGGAATTCGAGGACCATCGCCCGCTCTACGACTGGTGCGTGGACAACGTCGATTTCGCCCATGACGACGCACTGACCCAGCCGCTGGTCGATGCCGGCCTGCCGCGCGAAGCCGCCAAGCCGCGCCAGATCGAATTCTCGCGCCTGAACATCAACTACACGGTGATGAGCAAGCGCAAGCTGATGGCGCTGGTCACCGAGCAGCTGGTGGACGGCTGGGAGGACCCGCGCATGCCGACCCTGCAGGGACTGCGTCGCCGCGGCTACACCCCGGCGGCAATGCGCCTGTTCGCCGAACGCGTGGGCATCAGCAAGCAGAACTCGCTGATCGACTTCAGCGTGCTGGAAGGCGCGCTGCGCGAAGACCTCGATGGCGCCGCACCGCGCCGCATGGCCGTGGTCGACCCGCTCAAGCTGGTGCTGACCAACCTGCCCGAAGGCCATGAAGAACAGCTCACCTTCACCAACCATCCGAAGGACGAGAGCTTCGGCAGCCGTCAGGTGCCGTTCGCGCGCGAGGTCTGGATCGACCGCGAGGACTTCGCCGAAGTACCGCCGAAGGGCTGGAAGCGCTTGGTGCCGGGCGGCGAAGTGCGCCTGCGTGGTGCCGGCATCATCCGCTGCGATGAGGTGATCAAGGATGCCGACGGCACCATCACCGAGCTGCGCGGCTGGCTGGATCCGGAGTCGCGCCCCGGCATGGAAGGGGCCAACCGCAAGGTCAAGGGCACCATTCACTGGGTCAGCGCCGTGCACGGCGTTCCGGCCGAGATCCGCCTGTACGACCGGCTGTTCTCGGTGCCGAACCCGGACGACGAGTCGGAAGGCAGGACCTACCGCGACTACCTCAATCCGGAATCGCGCCGCACCGTCACCGGCTATGTCGAGCCGGCCGCGGCCAGCGCCGCGCCGGAGCAGTCGTTCCAGTTCGAGCGCACCGGCTACTTCGTTGCCGACCGCCGCGACCACACCGAAGCCAAGCCGGTGTTCAACCGCAGCGTGACGCTGCGCGATACCTGGTCGGCCTGAAGACCTGCGCGGGCGCCGACACGGCGCCCGCACGCCCGCGACGATGATCACCGCCCTGTCCGCCCTGCTCTGGTTCATCTCGCAGCATCCGCTGCTGACCTTCTTTGCAGCAATGGGGCTGGCCGCGCTGGTCTCGTGGTGGCGGCGTTCACCGGTCTACGCCATCGTGGTGTTTCCGCTGGCGATGCTCAACATCTTCCTCGGCAGCTTCCTCAACGCCACTTTCCTCAATGCGGTGGGCGAGCGCGGTGAAGCGGTGATCGTGAAGGCCGAGGAAACCAATTCCACGCTCAACGAACAGTACATCTGGCGCTACGAAGCGGTGTTGCGCACCGCCGAAGGTCGCGACGTGGAGGTGGTGTTCCACACCAACACCGCTTCGCTGTGGCCGCTGGAGAACGCGATCCGCATCCCGGCTCAGGACCAGCCGTTCGTGGTGAAGTACACGCCGGGCTTTCCGCGCAACTTCGTCATCCTCACCACCGAATCACCACACGGCATCGCCCAGGCCCGTGCCAGCGCGCGCGAGCGGGTGGAGGTGGCCGCACGCAAGCTGCACTTCAGCCCGGACAACGCCGATTTCCGCGCGGACTATCGCCGCGAACTGGATACCTGGCTGCGTGATCATGGCAACGATCCGCAGCAGCAATCCGACGCACGGCGATATCGCGCAGAACGCGAAGCACTCGATCACTAGCACCCGGCCCGGCCTGGATGCTCCACCCGATCCATCCACAGGCCTGACATGACCACGACGTCCACCGCCCTCCTCCCGCTGCTGCAGCAGGTCCTGCAGGACGCTGGCATCGCCAGCCGCGTCGACGGCGGCGCGCTGGTGCTGGACAGCGGCCTGCGCCTGACCCCGCATGCGATGGCAGCACACGCGCGCGACAACGGTGGCTGGCAGACCTCCACGGTCATCGAGGCGCAGCACCCCACCCTGTTCGCCGATGGCCTGTTCGAGTACCAGCACGCCAACGGCGCCGATGAGCCGGCCTCGCTGCTGTCCGGCTTCCAGGCCTGGGTGCGGGTGGACCTGGCCACCCTGCAGACCGCAGTGGGCGCCGACGACGCGCAGGGCCTGCCGATGATGGGCCTGACCTATCCAGCAGGTGATGACGGCAAGGAACACGAGCGCACCGTCGTGCTGGGGCCGCTGGCCCACTACCGCGCGCAGGAGGTGGAGGTCGCCACGTGCAGTGAGGACGACCACGGTTCCTGCCCCTGCTGCCTGTTCACCAGGAGCATGGACGCCTTCGATGAGCTGCTGAAAGCGCGCCAGTTCCTTGCCATCCGCCTGTTCGCCTCGCGCGATGCCGAAGGCCTGTGCGAGGCCGATTGTCGGGTCAATGGCCACGACTTCGCCCCTGCCCTGCCATTGCTGCGCGCGTATGCCGCCAGTTGGCCGCAGGCCGGGCTGGAGTTCCGCAAGCAGTACGTGGTGATCCGCACCGGCTCACCCGGCTGACGCGCCTACACCCGGTACAGGCCGGTGCGGCTACACTGCGCGCCGGTTTCCCAAGCAACCGCACTTTTCCCATCCCACACGAGGCACCCCTGCGATGCTGTATGCGCAAGTCCACCTGACCCTTCCCGCCTGGATCCACGACCAGATCGACCTGGATCGTCGATATCCGGGCGATGAGGCCAAGGTCGCGCTGGCCATCGAGCTGTCGCGCCAGAACGTCGAGCACGCCAGCGGCGGTCCGTTCGGCGCCGTGGTGTTCGGTCCGGACGACAAGGTGATCGCCGCCGGCGTGAACCGGGTGATGCCGCATGCCACCTCGTTGGCACATGCCGAGAACATGGCCTACATGCTGGCCCAGCAGCGCCTGCAGACGCCGCGCCTGAATGCCGTGCTGTCGCCGGTCACCCTGGCCACCAGCTCGCAGCCGTGCTGCCAGTGTTACGGCGCTACGGTGTGGGCCGGCATCGACCGCCTGCTGATCGGCGCCAGTGCCGCCGATGTAGAGGAACTGACCCCGTTCGACGAAGGCCCGCTGCCGGCCGACTGGGTGGGCGAGCTCAACAAGCGTGGCATCGAGGTGGTGCAGGGCCTGAACCGCGACGCCGCACGCAGCGTGCTGCGCGCCTATGGGGAAAGCGATGGCGCCCGTTACTGAAACCGGCATCGGCCTGCTGTGCCTGTGCCGGCAGGGCTTCGAGCCGGAGCTGGCCGGCGAACTGCAGTTCCGCGCCGGTGAGGCAGGCTTCGCCGGCTACGCACGTACCCAGCGCAACGACGGCTATGTGTTGTTCATGTGCGACGAAGCGGCCGCGTTGGCACCGCGGTTGCCGTGGCGCGGCCTGATCTTCGCGCGGCAGAAGCTGGTGGTGCTGGCTGAACTGCCGCAGCTGGATCCGGCCGATCGCATCACGCCGATGCTGGAGGTGCTGGCCGATGCGCCACGCTTTGGTGATCTGTGGGTCGAACATCCGGATTCGGATGCCGGCAAGCCACTGTCCGGGCTCGCCCGTGCGTTCGGCAACGCGTTGCGCCCGGCGCTGCGCAAGGCCGGCAAGCTCAGCGACAAGCCCAATGCACGGCTGCCACGCCTGCACGTGGTGTTCGTGGACGGCACCCACGCCTTCATCTGCGTGGCCGACCCCGCCGACAGCGCACCGTGGGCACTGGGCATTCCGCGCCTGAAACTGCTGCCGGAGGCCCCCTCGCGTTCGGCGCTGAAGCTGGACGAAGCCCTGCTGACGCTGCTGGCGCCGGAAGAACGCGAGGCACTGGTGAAACCCGGCATGCGCGCGGCCGATCTGGGGGCGGCACCGGGCGGCTGGACCTGGGTGTTGACCCGCCAGCACATGCAGGTGCTGAGCATCGACAACGGCCCCCTGCGCCAGCACGTACTGGATACCGGCCTGGTCGAGCACCTGCGCGCGGATGGCTTCCATTGGCACCCGGAGCAGCCGCTGGACTGGATGGTGTGCGACATGGTCGAGCAACCGCGTCGCGTTGCCGAACGCATGGCCACCTGGTTCCGCGAAGGCTGGTGCAGGCATGCCATCTTCAATCTGAAACTGCCGATGAAGAAGCGCTGGGACGAGACCCGGCTGTGCCTGGACCTGTTCCAGGAGCAGGCTGGCACGTCGCTGGAAGTGCGTGCCAAGCAGCTCTATCACGACCGCGAAGAGATCACCGTGCTGGCATCGCCGATGCGGTGATGCGCGGCAGGGTCATCGCCCGCACAGGATGCCCCGGGTACGCTTCCGTCAACGCCTGCCAGGAGTCCGTCATGTACCGTCCGCGTTTGCCCGTGCTGCTGGCTGTCCTGCTGGCCACGTCACCCGTGCTGGCGCAGCAGCTGCCGCCCACACCCGCGCAGAGCCAACCGCTGGGTCCGACCGGCGGAGCCATCCGCCAGCAGCCCTTGAATGCCGGACGGGTCACCGGCAGCGTCGATATTCCGATGCCCGCAGGGGAGGCCCAGGTCACGGTGCGCTCGGTTGAACCCAGCAGCGTGACCGGCCAGTACCGCATCCACTTTGCCGCGCTGGATACCGACGGTGATGGCTTCATCAGCCGTGCGGAGGCCCAGGCCAATCCTGCACTGGCCGATGAGTTCACCGCGCTGGACAGCAAGCGCCGCGGCAAGCTGGATCGTGCCGACCTGGCCGGCTGGCTGATTGATTGATCCGGTTCACGGATCCCGCCGGGCATGGCCCGGCGCTACCGGCCTGATGATCCGCCGAACGGCGTCCCGTTGCCGCGCTGGATCGTGCCGACCTGGCCGGCGCGCTGATTGATTGATCCGCTGCGGGTAGCGCCGGGCCATCCCGGCGGGACCGGCCTGATGATCCGCCGGACGGCGTCCCGTTGCCGCGCTGGATCGTGTGGT
>NZ_JBWJPF010000027.1:0-47582 GCF_056393265.1 Stenotrophomonas sp. Steno-C15 | reverse complement strand
TATGCTCTCCCTCACGCCTTCCCCCCGGATCCACCGATGAGCGACACCCCCCGCATCGCTTTCCTGGCAAGCACCACCGAAGCTGCGCAGATGGCCCGCGCGGCCATGGTCGCGCGCTTTGGCGACCATGCCCCCGAGCAGGCCGACGTGCTCTGCCCGCTGGGCGGTGATGGCTTCATGCTGCAGACGCTGCATCGTCACGGCCACCTGGGAAAACCGGTGTTCGGCATGAAGCTGGGCACCGTAGGTTTCCTGATGAACCAGTACCGGGGCGACGACGACGTCAATGCACGCATCGCCCGCGCGGAACCGGCCAACCTGCGTCCGCTGGAGATGGTGGCGCTGACCGAATCGGGCACCAGCACCGGTTCGCTGGCGTACAACGACGTGTCCCTGCTGCGGCAGACCCGCCAAGCTGCGCACATCGGCATCGACCTCAATGGGCAGGAGCGGGTGGCCGAACTGATCGGCGACGGCGTGCTGGTTGCCACGCCCGCAGGCAGCACCGCCTACAACTATTCGGCCCACGGACCCGTGCTGCCCTTGGGCTCGCACACCATCGCGCTGACGCCATTGGCACCGTATCGCCCGCGACGCTGGCGTGGTGCCATTCTCAAGGCGGATACGGAGGTGCGCTTCCGCGTGCTGGACCCCTACAAGCGACCGGTCAGCGTGACCGCCGATTCGCACGAGACGCGCGACGTGGTCGAGGTGACCATCCGCGAGTCGCGCGACCGCCGGGTGACATTGCTGTTCGACCCGGAACACAATCTGGAAGACCGGATCCTGAGCGAACAGTTCGTTTTTTGAGGACAATAGGTTGCCGGTCGCGTCGACCGCCAGAAGGACCCCCACCGATGGGTGACAACTCCCCCCGTTTGCTGACCGTCGCGGTGACCTCGCGCGCCCTGTTCGATCTCGAGGAAAGCCACGCGCTGTTCGAGACCGATGGCGTGGCGGCCTATGCGGAGTACCAGCGCCAGCACGAGGACGACATCCTCGGTCCCGGCGTGGCCTTCCCGGTGGTGCGCAAACTGTTGGCGCTGAACCAGGGCGCCAGCCCGGAGAACCCGCGCGTCGAGGTGATCCTGCTGTCGCGCAATTCGGCTGATACCGGCCTGCGCATCTTCAATTCGATCCAGCACTACGGCCTGGGCATCATCCGTGCCACCTTCACCGCCGGTGAGCCGACCTGGCCCTACGTGAAACCGTTCGGCACCGATCTGTTCCTGTCGGCCAATCCGGAGTCGGTCCGCAGTGCGCTGCGCCACGGAATCGCCGCTGCGACGATCCTGCCCAAGCCACCCGGCGAGACCGCTGCGGCCGCCGCGGACCAGATCGACACCGGCCGACCGTCCGGCCAGCTGCGCATTGCCTTTGACGGTGATGCGGTGATCTTCGGTGATGAAAGCGAGCGCATCTCGCGCGAACAGGGGGTCGAGGCATTTGGCCGCCACGAGCGCGAACGTGCGCGCGAACCGCTCAGCGGTGGCCCGTTCCGCGGCTTCCTGTCCGCGCTGCACACGCTGCAGGAGGTGTTCCCGGCCGGTGACAGTGCGCCGATCCGCACGGCGCTGGTCACCGCCCGTTCTGCGCCCGCGCACGAGCGGGTGATCCGCACGCTGCGCGAATGGGGCGTGCGCCTGGACGAGGCGCTGTTCCTGGGCGGCCGCCACAAGGGGCCGTTCCTGCAGGCCTTCGGTGCCGACATCTTCTTCGATGATTCGCAGCACAACATCGACAGTGCCCGCGAACACGTTGCCGCGGGCCATGTGCCGCACGGTGTCGCCAACGAGGGATGACGCGGTAGCGCCGGGCCACGCCCGGCGAGCGTAGCGGCACCTGTAGGAACGCCGGGCCACGCCCGGCGTTCTGCATCATGGGGTGCCGGCCATTCCCAACTGCAGGTCAACCACTTTCCAGCGCAGCCCCTGCGGTTCCAGCACGACCTTCAACGGTGGTTGGCCCGGGCCGCGATCAACGTCGACGACGAAGCGGTCGAACGCTTCGAAACGGTGGCGGGCGTTCTTCAAAGGCCGTGCCGGTTCGGTCGCCGCGAAGGCATCTCCGCCCTGCAGCTCGTTGCGCCCACGCTTCCACAGCACATGGCCCTGCAGCATCGCACCGATGCCGGTCGGGGTCATCAGGGTGTCCACCGCCGCGCCCCCAAGCTGGTCGCCCAGGCCGTAGAGCAGGGCGCCGAACGGACTGCTGGCCACATCGGGGCCGGCCTGGCGCACGAGGTAATCATTGAGTTGCGCACGCAGGCTGACGCGCACGCGTGGAAAGTCGACGTAGCGTTCCAGTGCGGCGGTATCGCGCTGTTCGATGGCCTTGGACAGACCCTGTATGGTCAGGTAGGGACCGCCGAACCACACGCCGGCCAGGGCAATCACCAACAGGACCACGATCGCAGTGAGCTTCTTCATGCCGCCAGACTGCCGCAAGTGCGGCCGGCCGGGGTGAAGACTCAATGACTGGGCGAACCGCTGCCGTCGCCATAAGCGGCGACCAGGCGTTGCCGGTCGGCGGGGCGCAGTGCTTCGGGTCGCGTGGCCAGCACCTCCTCCAGACTGCCGACGCGGGTAGTGCCCAGGATGCCGGCGGCCACGCCGGGGTGGCCCAGAACGTAGGCAAACGCAGTCTGGGCCGGACGCTGGCTGTCGATCGCCGCAATGGCCCGGCGCATCGCACGTGCGCTGCGCATCAGACGGCGGCTGCTGGGCTTGAGCCACGCGCGCGCCAGGTACCAGGCATCGGCCAATCTCGGCCGGCGAGGCTGGCTGGGCAGCAGGTGGCCCTGTGCGAGCACGGTGCCTGCCAGTACGCCGATTCCGGCCGCATGCAGCTGGTCGATCAGCGGCGCACGATCCTGCTGCAGCGCGTTGTAGTCCAGCAGGACCACGTCGAATGCCTGTGGATGCGCAAGCATCCAGTGCAGCGTCGAGGCTGAGTGGGTGTTGATGCCGGTGGCGCGGATCAGGCCACGTTCGCGCAGGCGCTGCAGCGCATCGAGCAGATCGTCGTTGATGTCGTGCGCGGTGGCGCCATGCAGCTGGTAGATGTCCAGGTAATCCAGGCCAAGGTTGCGCAGCGAGGCTTCGCAGCTGGCGGTGATGGCCGCAGGCGAGAAATCGCGCTGTTCTGCGCCACTGATGCCGGCCTGTCCGGTCAGTGTGCCGCCCTTGCTGGAGATGACCAGTGACTCACGCGGGTAGCGGGCCAGCAGCGGTCGCAGGATGCGGCCCAGGCGCGGTTCGGCATGGAAGCCGGAGTAGTTGTGGCCGGTGTCGAACAGGTTCACGCCCTGGGCCAGCGCGTGCTCGACGATCGCTGCGGCGGCATGCTCGGCAAAGCGGCGATGGCCCCAGAAGCCCGAGCAGCCCAGCCCGACCGGCGATACGGACAGGCCGGTGCGGCCGAGCGGGCGGCGTTGCCGGGCCAGTGGCATCAGAACTCCAGATCCAGTGCTGCGCACAGATAGTCGACGAAGGGGCCGAGCGCGGCCAGGTCCTTGCCGAGCGTGGACAGCAGGCGCGGCCCGGTCATCGTCTCATCGTCCAGCGAGCGCCACATCACCCAGTTGCGATGCTTGAGATCGTCGATGAACTCGAAATCGGCGGGGAAGCCACGCGGCGGCCTGACCAGCTTCTCGCTCTGCTCGAAATCGAAACGCCGGCGCAGGGCGGGTGCATGCGCTGCGGCCTTCCAGCTGCCGGGGTTGTCCAGGATGAAATGGCGCACGCGGCGCTGGGTGTCCGGTTCGGGGTGCCACAGGCCGGCACCGACGAAGCTCTCGCCCGGCTGCAGATGCACGTAGAACGACGGAGCGGCCACTTCGCGGCGGCGTTCATGGAACAGGCGTGCGCCCTGCCAGGTCTTGTACGGCGATTTGTCGTTTGAAAAGCGCGCATCGCGATGGATGCGGAACAGCGAACCACCGACGCCACGGGTATCGGCACGGAAATGCGCGCTGACCTCGGCCAGCGCGGGCTGCAGGTCGCCCAGCAGGCGCAGGAACGGCTGCCGTACATGGTCTTCGTACTGCTGGCGATGGTCGTTGAACCAGGCCTTTTCATTGTGCCGCGCAAGGCTGCGCAGGAACCTGAAACTGGCGTCGCTGAAATAGGTGCTCACAAGCTCTCCTGCAGATGCTGGCCCCAGTCGCGCAGCGATTGCAGCAGGGCCAGGCGGCGATCGTCGTCCGGCGCCTCGGCGGCCAGTGCATCGAGCTGCTGCTGGTACTGGGGCAGGTTGAGTTCGCCCAGGCGGCCGTCACCGAGCAGGCGCTGGCGGCGGTAGTCCTGCCAGCGCTGGCGCTCGGCCGGTGCCAGGGTGTCGGGATGGTTGCGGGCGCGATAGCGGAACAGCAGTTCGGGCAGGCGCGGATCGCGGAAGCGGCCTTCCAGCGCAGCCAGCTCTGCGGGCGGCGTGGTCCGCGCCAGGGCCAGCAGTGGCTTGTCGCCATTGCCGAGGAAGCCGTCGTACAGCGAAGCATCGACGTCGGCCACGACGGCGTCCCGTGGTTGGTTGTACACCTGCCGTGCCTTCTCGGCCAG
The DNA here is from genome assembly GCF_056393265.1 of Stenotrophomonas sp. Steno-C15. NCBI lineage: Bacteria > Pseudomonadati > Pseudomonadota > Gammaproteobacteria > Lysobacterales > Lysobacteraceae > Stenotrophomonas > Stenotrophomonas sp. Steno-C15. Next base: position 43,023 of record NZ_JBWJPF010000027.1, on the reverse strand, counting down.
TTGCGGCGCGAATGCACGCAGCCGCTCGACCTTGGCTTCGATGGCGGCGACATCCAGGCCCAGGCGGGCGTGATCGTCGGGCCGCAGGTGGTTCCAGGCGACCAGCGCCGGGACCTTGTTCAGATGTACTTCCTTCAGCGGCACCCGGGCGACGCCTTCGGGCAGTTCGCTGGCGCGCAGGTAGAGCCGCTCGGCGATCGTCTCGGCTGGCAGCTGCAGCAGGTCGTCGATGTCACCTTCCAGATCGAACACGATCACCCGGTTGTTGATCGTCGGGTGCACCGCCAGCGGCAGCACCGGAGCCGCGCACAGCCGGCTGGCCGGGTATCGCATGGAAATGTGCAGCACCGGCTTCAGTGCGCCGACGTCCAGCAGGCTGCCGACGAAACGCTTGTCGCGCAGTTTCAACGCGTACTCCCACAACCGCGGCTGCGACTGCTTGAACAGGCGTGCCATGCCGATCGTGGCGCGCACGTCCGACAGCGCCTCGTGCGCATCGCCATCGCGCACATTGTTGGCTTCGGCCAGGTGCTCGAGCTTGAACGACGTGGCGCCGTCCTCGCGCAGTGGCCAGTGGATGCCTTCGGGACGCAGGGCGCGCATCAGCCGCAGCATGTCCAGCAGGTCCCAGCGCGAGTTGCCGTTGCGCCACTCGCGCTCGTAGGGGTCATGGAAGTTGCGGAACAGACCGTAGCGGATGAATTCGTCGTCGAAGCGCAGGGTGTTGTAGCCCAGGGCACAGGTACCCGGGCGCGACAGCTGTTCGTTGATGCGGTCGAACGCTTCGGCTTCGCTGATGCCTTCAGCCAGTGCCCGCTGCGGCGTGATGCCGGTGACCAGGGTGGCCATCGGCGAGGGCAGCAGATCGTCGGCGGGACGCACGAAGAAACTCACCGGCGTGTCGATCTCGTTCAGATCGGCATCGGTGCGGATCGCCGCGAACTGGGAGATGCGCGTTCGCCGTGGGTCCTGGCCGAAGGTTTCCAGGTCGTAGAACAGGAAGCTGTCAGCCATCAGTGTGCGCCCTCCAGAACCGGCAGCCGGGCATGGATCTGTGCCTCCAGAGCCGCCCAGTCGATGTTCTCCAGCGACGTATGGCCGATCGTGGCGGCCACCAGCATGTCGCGCTGGATGTCGGTCCGGCGCAGTGCCTCCGCGTAGGGCGTGTGCAGGAACGTGACCATGGTGTAGTGCGGTACGAAGCGGGTCGGCCAGCGACGCTGAAGCGCCTGCTCCAGCTCGCGCTGCAGCAGGAAGGCCGGGTCGGCGACGCGATCACGCATCTCCAGGTAGTTCTCCAGGGCCATCTGCTGGATCGCATGCGCGTTCGGCTTGCGTTCTTCCTCGAAGGCGGCGAACGCGCTCTGCAGGTCGTCGGCTTCCATCAGATGGCGGGCCAGTGCCACGCAGTCCTCGAACGCGCAGTTCATGCCCTGCCCGTGGAAGGGCACCATCGCATGCGCGGCATCACCGATCAGCACGGCCTGGCCCTGCTGGTGCCAGCGCTCCAGCGTCAGCGTGCCGAGCAGGCCGGGCGGATGCTGCTCCCAGTCCGTGCGCAGGTCGGGGATCAGCGGCAACGCATCGGCGAACTCGCGCGCGAACAGGGCTTCGGCCTGGGCGCCGGTATTGACGGTGGCGAAGCTGGGCTCGCCCTGGTTGGGCAGGAACAGGGTGACCGTGAACGTGCCTTCGTGATTGGGCAGGGCGATGCACATGAAGTGGCCCCGTGGCCAGATGTGCAATGCGTTGCGTTCGATGCGGAAGCCACCATCACGGTCCGGTGGAATCTCCAGTTCCTTGTAGGAGTGATCGAGGAAGGCGATGTCCTCGCCCAGCGGCGCGCGCCGGTTCATCGCCGCGCGCAGCGCCGAGCCGGCGCCGTCAGCGCCGATCAGGCTGTCGAAGTGGATGTCGTGCGGGCTGTCGTCGCGATCGTCGATGAAGCGCGCATGGCCGGCATCGAAATCGACGGTATGCAGCCGGCGGTGGAAATGTACGGTGGCACCTGCCTGCTCGGCCAGTGTCAGCAGCGTGGTGTTCAGGTCCCTGCGATGGATCGACCAGATCACTTCGCTGTCGTCGCGCCCATAGCGCTGCAGCTGCGCGGCGCCTTCGCGCGGATGCACCATGCGTCCACGCATCATCACCGCGCGGGCCATCACCTCGTCCTCCACGCCGGCCTGCCGCAGCGCGTTGCGCCCACGCTCGGCCAGCGCCAGGTTGATCGAGCGGCCGCTTTCGTAGTCGGCCACGCGTGGGTCGCCACGGCGTTCGTACAGGGTGATCCGCCAGCCCTGCCGCGACAGCAGGATGGCGAGCAGGGATCCGGCCAGGCCGGCACCAATGATGCTCAACGAGCGGGAGGCATGTGCGATCAACGAACTGTCCAGCAGGAGGGGAGGTGCCGGCTCAGAGGCCGGCCCAGGCTTCCACTTCCTCGACGAAATGGTGGACGTCCAGGTAGCGGTTGTAGAGCGGGGTGGGGGAGATGCGGATCACGTCCGGCTCGCGCCAGTCACCGAGCACGCCGACCGAGCGCAGGTGCTCGAACAGGGCGCGGCCACGCTCGCGGCCGGCGATCACCCGCAGCGAGAGCTGGCAGCCGCGCCGGTCCGGCTCGGCCGGGGTGACGATGTCGAGCACGTTGGCCAGGCGCGCGCGCACCAGGGCTTCGAGCATGCCGGTCAGTGCCAGCGACTTGCTGCGCAGGGCGTCCATGCCGGCCCGTTCGAACAGGTCCAGTGAAGCGCGCAGCGGCGCCAGGCCGAGGATCGGCGGATTGCTCAGCTGCCAGCCTTCGGCGCCGGTGGCGGGCGTGAACTGCGGGGACATCTGGAAGCGGGTGGCTTCGTCATGGCCCCACCAGCCGGCGAAGCGTGGCAGGGTGCTGTCACGGTGGTGACGCTCGTGCACGAACGCCCCGGCGACGGCCCCCGGGCCGCTGTTGAGGTACTTGTAATGGCACCACACGGCAAAGTCCGGCGCCACATCGTGCAGGCGCAGGGGCAGGTTGCCGACCGAATGCGCCAGGTCGAAGCCGATGCGCGCGCCCTGCAGGCGTGCGGCGCGGGTGATCGCATCGAGGTCGAAGGCCTGGCCGGTGCGGTACTGCACGCCTGGCCACAGCACCAGAGCCAGGCGAGGGCCATGCGTGGCGATCGCGCGTTCGATCGCGGTCATCGAGATCGTGCCGCTGGCTTCGTCCGGCTGCACCTCCACCAGGCAGTCGGCCGGGTCGAAGCCATGGAAACGGATCTGCGCTTCCACCGCGTGACGGTCCGTCGGGAAGGCGCCGGCTTCCATCAGGATCACCGGTCGTTCCCGGGTTGGCCGGTAGAAGCTGACCATCATCAGGTGCAGGTTCACGCTCAGCGTGTTCATCGCCACCACTTCGCTGGGCAGCGCACCGACCACCCGCGCCAGCTGCGTGCTGACCAGACGGTGGTAGGACAGCCATTGGGTGGGGCCGGTGAAGTGGCCTTCCACTGCCAGTTCAGCCCATTGCTTCATCACTTCCTGCACCGCCGCCTGTGCGCCGCGCGGCTGCAGTCCCAGCGAGTTGCCCACGAAGTAGGTCTGCTCGCCGCCGCCGTGGCGCGGAATCAGGAATTCACTGCGCAGCGGCCGCAACGGATCCGCGGCGTCGAGAGCGATGGCATGGGTGCGGTTCAGCAGGTCGGACATGGTCGGGCAACAGGCTGCAACGGGGCTGCCAGTGTAGCGCCTGGGGCCTGCGTGATGCCGCGCAGTACGCTCGCCGGGCATGGCCCGGCGCTACCCGGAGATCACGCGCATCGGCCATGCCGGGCCATGCCCGGCGGGGGAATCAGCAATCGCAGCACCGGTAGCGCCGGGCCATGCCCGGCGGATGCATCAGCAATCGCCATACCCGGCGATCGATCAGTCCGCCGCCGGTGCCGGCAACGGGTCGAGGTGGCCGCATTTGCCGCAGGTACGCAGTTCCAGGCTGGCGTGGTAACGCGCGAAGACCTTGGGCAGGTCGGTTTCGATGTTCTGCAGCGCGAAGAACTCCTCATGCAGCTTGTGGTTGCAGCGCTCGCAATGCCAGATCACACCGTCCATCTCGTGCGGCAGCCGCCTGCGCTCCACGACCAGCCCGACGCCGCCCGGTGGCCGGCGCGGCGAGTGCGGCACCTTCGCCGGCAGCAGGAAGATCTCGCCGGCACGGATCGGGATGTCGCGGACCGCGCCATTCTCCTGGACCTTCAGCACCATCTCGCCTTCGAGCTGGTAGAACCACTCGGGCCCTTCGTCGTAGTGATAATCGGTCCGCGAGTTCGGCCCGCCGACCACCATGACGATGAAGTCGCCGTTGTCGATCATCTTGTTGCCCACCGGCGGTTTCAGCAGGTGACGATGTTCTTCGATCCAGGCGTGCAGGTTGATCGGTGAGGCGAGCATGGTCGGGCTCCGTGGGGGATCAGTCGCGCTTGCCCTTGCGGGGGACATAGGAAAGCGCTTTCTCGTAAGCCGGCTGCAGATCTTCCGGCGAGCCGACATCGATGCCCATTTCGCGCACGCGGCCATCCTTCAAGCTGTAGACCCAGCCATGCACCATCAGCTTCTGGCCGCGTGCCCAGGCGTCCTGCACGATGGTCGAGCGGCACAGGTTGGCGACCTGCTCGATGACATTCAGCTCGCACAGGCGGGCATGACGCAGCTCGTCGGTCTCCAGCGCATCGATGATCGCCGCGTGCTTCTGCATCACGTCGCCGACGTGGCGCAGCCAGTTGTCCGCCAGGCCGACGCGGGTGTTGTGCAGGCAGGCATGCACGCCGCCGCAACCGTAGTGGCCCACGATGAGGATGTGCTTCACCTTCAGCTGGTCTACCGCGTACTGCACCACGCTCAGGCAGTTCAGGTCGGTGTGGGCGACCACGTTGGCGACGTTGCGATGCACGAACACTTCGCCCGGTGCCATGCCGATGATCTGGTTGGCCGGCACGCGCGAATCGGAGCAGCCGATCCACAGGTATTCCGGGTGCTGCTGCTTGGCCAGCTGATGGAAGAACTCGGGATCTTCCTTCTCGATGCGGTCGGCCCAGTCGCGGTTGTTCTGCAGCAGCTTGTGGATGTCTTTCATGTTCGGGTCCCTGACCTCGGTGGGGGCAAGTCGCGGCTGTCCGGCCGCGTCGTCGCGGGAGTCGGTGCGTTCAGCCGCTGCTGGCGGCCTCATCGCGGAACCAGCGCATCCACTGCGCCAGTTCGGTGGAAGGTGGGGCGTGCAGGCGATCCAACGCGTCGATCACCGCCTGCTGGTTGGCATCGGGATGGTTCTGGCTGAGCTTCAGTTTCAGCTGTACCTGTTCGACGTGGAAGTGGAACCCGACGATGGCGCGCAGCTCCGGGCCGTGCTCGGGACGATCAGCCTCGAACCGCCACTGCTGGCCGACGCTGGCTTCAAAGCGGTCGCTGATGTCCCCGACCAGCTGGGCCAGCGCATCGGTGCCGTCGAACGGCTGCAGCTGTCCGCGCAGCTCGGCAGCGGCATAGTTCCAGGTCGGAACGCGTGCCGCCGGTTCCTTGTCCGGATACCAGCTGGCCGAGACGTAGCCATGCGGGCCATCGACCAGCACCTTGGCGGTGCCTTCGCGACGCGACTGCGGGTTGGCCCGCGCCCAGTGGCCGCGCAGTTCGATGCGCTGGCCATCACGCCGGTACAGCACCGGCACGCGGGTCAGCTCGGGCAGGCCGTCGTCACCGGTGGTGAGCACGGTGACGAACGGATCGCGCGCCAGCAGGCGGTCCAGCCAGATCAGATCGGTCTCGGCGAAGGCGCGCGGAGTGAACATCGGCCTGGGCTCAGGCGCGCCCGCCCAGCGATTGCACCATGCGGCCACGCAGGCCCTCGTCGCTGTCGGCGTGCGGTGGCTGCACCTCGTGCAGGCTGAAGCCGCGCACCAGCGCATCTTCTTCGTCCAGGCCGTCGAATTCGACGAAATCGGCGTCGAACAGCTGCGCGCGGGCAGTGTCCTCGCTGTCGTAGCTGAGGGTGTTGCCATCACTGTCGAGCACTTCGGCCGTGCCGGCCGGGCGCACGCGCAGGCGGGCCCAGATCAGGGTGTTGCCGAGGCTGGCCAGCCACCAGCTGTCGTGCGGGGCGGAGAGATCGTTCATGTATGCGTTACCAGAGCGAAGCCAGCCAGAGCAGGGCGGCCATGCCCAGTCCGGCCAGCAGGGTCAGCAGCGAAACCCAGGCCGGCGTGGCCAACCCGGACAGCGAGCGATCCGGCTGCTGCCGGTAGTCGCGGCGCAGCAGCCAGGCCAGGGCTTCGGGCTTGAGGAAGGCGCCGCTGCCGAAGCGCTGTGCCAGCGCCGGATGGCGGTCACGCACGTGCACCAGGGTCAGCGGCCAGAAGATCACGAAGGCACTGAACCCGGCCACTGCGACGCCGACAAAGCAGAGGGCGAAGAACAGGGTCATGGGGGCAGTACCTCCGTGGTCGGTGGTGGGGCTTAGAAGTCCGCGCTGCCGGGAGCGCGCGGGTAAGGAATCGCATCGCGGATGTTGGACAGGCCGCAGACGTACACCACCAGGCGCTCGAAGCCCAGGCCGAAGCCGGCGTGCGGCACCGAGCCGTAGCGACGGAAATCGCGGTACCAGCTGTAATGCTCACGGTCCAGGCCGAACTGGGCCATGCGCGCGTCCAGCACGTCCAGGCGCTCTTCGCGCTGGCTGCCACCGATGATCTCGCCGATGCCCGGCGCCAGCACGTCCATCGCGGCGACGGTCTTGCCGTCGTCGTTCAGGCGCATGTAGAACGCCTTGATGTGCTCGGGGTAGTTGGTCACCACCACCGGGCGGCCGACGTGTTCCTCGGTCAGCCAGCGCTCGTGTTCGGTCTGCAGGTCCAGGCCCCATTCGACCGGGAAGTCGAACTTCCGGCCAGACTTCTGCAGCAGGCTGACCGCATCGGTGTAGTCGATGCGCTCGAACGGCGCGTTGATGAAGTCTTCCAGCTTGGTGATCGCGTTCTTGTCCACGCGTTCGGCGATGAAGGCCAGATCATCGCTGCGCTCGTTCAGCACCGCGCGGAACAGGTACTTGAGGAACTCCTCGGCCAGGCGCGCATCTTCGGCCAGGTCGGCGAAGGCGATCTCCGGCTCGATCATCCAGAACTCCGCCAGATGGCGGGTGGTGTGGCTGTTCTCGGCGCGGAAGGTCGGGCCGAAGGTATACACCTTGCTCAGGGCCAGGCAGTAGGCCTCGACGTTCAGCTGGCCGGACACGGTCAGGAACGTCTCCTTGCCGAAGAAGTCGCGGCTGAAATCGATCGCGCCCTTCTCATCGCGCGGCAGGTTCACCATGTCCAGCGTGGACACACGGAACATCTGGCCGGCGCCTTCGGCGTCGGAGGTGGTGATGATCGGGGTGCTGATCCAGTTGAAGCCGTTCTCATGGAAGAAGCGGTGCACGGCCTGGGCCAGGCAGTTGCGGATGCGGGTGACCGCGCCGAACAGGTTGGTGCGCGGGCGCAGGTGCGCCACTTCACGCAGGAACTCCGGCGTCATCGGCTTGGGCTGGATCGGGTAGGTGAGCGGGTCTTCGACCCAGCCGACCACTTCGACCGCACTGGCCTGGATCTCGAACGACTGGCCCTTGCCCTGCGATTTCACCAGGATGCCGGTGGCCACCAGCGAGCAGCCGGTGGTGAGGCGCTTGATCTCGTCGAAGTTGACCAGGGTGTCGTTGGCTACGACCTGGATCGGGGCGAAGCAGGAGCCGTCGGTCACATTCACGAAGGCCAGATTCGCTGAACCGCGCACCGTGCGCACCCATCCGCGTACCGTGACTTCGCCGCCTTCCGGGATCTTCCCGGCAAGCGCATGTTCAACGCTGACCACCGTCATGACTTGAATCCTCTGCTGATCGACTCGATCTGTGAACACGGGAGTTTACCGGTTGCAGCGTTCTGCTTGCGAGGCATTTCTGCGGCCCAACCTCCCTATAATGTCCCTGTTCCTCTGGAGTAGTCCCATGGCTGTCAGCCTGACCCCCATTGCCTTCGAGCGCGTGCAGCGCTTCGTCGCCCAGACCCCGGGCGCGCTGGGCCTGCGCTTCGGCGTGACCAAGACCGGCTGCTCCGGCTGGGGCCACGTGACCGACCTGGCCCGTGACGAGCGCGAGGGCGATACGGTCTTCGACCAGGACGGCGTGAAGATCTACGTCGATGCACAGAGCCTGGCCCTGGTCGACGGCACCGTGATCGACTTCGGCAAGCACGGCCTGAGCGAGACCTTCACGTTCAGCAACCCGAACGCGACCGCCGAGTGCGGCTGCGGCGAGAGCTTCACCACCGACGCCGACAAGGCCTGAGGGCCGCTTCCCCGGGGGCCTGCCGGCCGGTCCTCGGGCAGGTCCCGGCGCTGCCGGGTTCAGGTTCGGCCACGGTTGCCCGGCCGCCCCATCTGCGCCATAATGCGCGGCTTCCTGCCTTCCTGGCGGGAACCCTTGCCCCACCGCGGTCTCAACGGCGGGGGGCTGTCCGGCCGCAAGGCCACATCCGAAAGGTAGAAAAAACATGAGTCGTCATTACGAAATCGTGTTCATGGTCCACCCGGACCAGAGCGAGCAGGTCCCGGCCATGATCGAGCGCTACAAGTCGCTGGTCGAGAACGGCAACGGCACCATCCACCGTCTGGAAGACTGGGGCCGCCGCCAGCTGGCATACCCGATCCAGAACCTGGTGAAGGCGCACTACGTGCTGCTGAACATCGAAGCCGACCAGGCCGTGCTGAACGAGCTGACCGAAAGCTTCCGCTTCAACGACGCCGTGCTGCGCAACCTGGTCATCAAGCGTGACGAGGCTGACACCGAGCAGTCGCTGATCATGAAGAGCAAGGACGAGAAGGGTGACAAGCCGGAGCGCGGTGAGCGCCGTCGTCGTGACGACGAAGAAGGCGAGTCCACCACCACCGCTGACAACGAAGCCGGCGAAGACGCCGCTTCCGCCGCCTAAGGAGCCTTCCCATGTCCAAGTTCTTCCGTCGCCGCAAGTTCTGCAAGTTCACGGCTGAAGGTGTCAAGGAGATCGACTACAAGGATCTCAACACCCTGCGCCAGTACCTGACCGAGAACGGCAAGATCGTGCCGAGCCGCGTCACCGGTACCAAGTCGAAGTACCAGCGTCAGCTGGCGACCGCCGTCAAGCGCGCTCGCTTCCTGGCCCTGATTCCGTACACCGACAACCACGACGTCTGATGCCCGGCGGGGTGGCCGCGTGCCGCCCCGTTGTGCCAGCTATTCGGACAGCCTTTGTTGCGGGGCATCGCCTCGCTAACGAATAACTTATCTGGAGTAAAACCATGCAGCTGATCCTCCTGCAGAAGGTCACCAACCTCGGCAACCTGGGTGACCTGGTCACCGTCAAGCCGGGCTACGGCCGCAACTTCCTCGTGCCGCAGGGCAAGGCCGTGCCGGCCACCGAGAGCAACAAGGCAGAGTTCGAAGCAAAGCGCGCCGAGTACGAAGCCAAGGCCCAGTCCATCCACGCCGAGGCTGAAGCCCGCAAGGCGAAGCTGGAAGGCGCGAGCGTCACCATCGCCGCCAATGCTTCGACCGAAGGCAAGCTGTACGGCTCGGTCGGCCCGCGCGACATCGCCGAGGCCTTCACCGCCGCCGGCCTGCCGCTGGAAAAGAGCGAAGTCATCCTGGGCGAAGGCGCGTTCCGCAACATCGGCGAGTACGACGTGCTGATCCACCTGCACGCCGACGTCGAGACCACCGTCAAGGTCGTCGTCGAAGCCGAAGCCTGATCCCACGCCGCAAGGCCTGGCATCACCGCAGAACGGGCGCCCGCGAGGGTGCCCGTTTTGTTTTGTCGGCCCGCCCGGCGGGCGCGCGGGCCCCGATGTTCCACGCCCATTCGTAGAACACGGCCACATCGGTATACTCAGGGCGTCACACCCGTTCCACGGTCGGCGATCCCAGCAGGATCAATGACTTGGAGGGTAAACGCAGGCCGCTTGCCGGCCCCAGTCCGGAACCCCTATGCGTCTTTCCACGATCAAGCTGTCCGGCTTCAAGTCTTTCGTCGATCCGACCACCCTGCATCTGCCGACCAACATGACCGGCGTGGTGGGGCCCAATGGCTGCGGCAAGTCGAACATCATCGACGCCGTGCGCTGGGTCATGGGCGAAAGTTCGGCCAGCCGCCTGCGCGGCGACTCGCTGACCGACGTGATCTTCTCCGGTTCCAACGCCCGCAAGCCCGTCTCGCAGGCCACGGTCGAGCTGATCTTCGACAACTCCGACCACACCATCTCCGGCGAGTACGCCTCGTTTAACGAGATCTCGGTCAAGCGCACGGTCAGCCGCGACGGCACCAGCAACTACTACCTCAACGGCACCAAGTGCCGCCGCCGCGACATCACCGATCTTTTCCTGGGGACCGGCCTGGGCCCGCGCAGCTACTCGATCATCGAACAGGGCATGATCAGCCAGATCATCGAGGCGCGTCCCGAGGATCTGCGCGTCTACCTGGAAGAGGCGGCCGGAATCTCCAAGTACAAGGAGCGGCGCAAGGAAACCGAAACCCGCATCCGCCACACCCGCGAGAACCTTGATCGCCTGGGCGACCTGCGTGAGGAGATCAGCAAGCAGCTCGAGCACCTCAAGCGCCAGGCCCGGCAGGCGGAGCAGTACCAGGCGTTGCAGGAAGAGCGCAGGGTCAAGGATGCCGAGTGGAAGGCGCTGGAATTCCGAGGCCTCGATGGGCGCCTGTCGAAGCTTCGCGAGGGCCTGTCGCAGGAAGAAACCCGGCTTCAGCAGCTGATCGCGGACCAGCGCGACGCCGAGGCCCGCATCGAGACCTCGCGCATGCGCCGCGAGGAAGCGGCCGACGCACTCAATACCGCGCAGGCCGCGGTCTACCAGGTCGGTAGTACCTTGGCCCGACTGGAGCAGCAGATCCAGCACCAGCGCGAGCTGTCGCAGCGCCTGCACAAGGCCCGCGACGAGACGCGGCAGGCATTGGCCGAGCTGGGCCAGCACATCAGTGGCGACGAGGCCAAGCTGATGGTGCTGCGCGAGGCGGTGGACGCCGCGACCCCGCAGCTGGAGGCGCTGCAGGAAGAGAACGAGATCAAGCAGGAAAGCCTGCGCGAGGCCGAAGCCCGCCTGGCCGACTGGCAGCACCGCTGGGAACAGCACACCTCACAGAGTTCCGAGGCCTCGCGCGCCGGCGATGTCGAGCGCACCCGCGTGGACTACCTGGACCGGCAGATCCTCGATGCCGACCGGCGTCGCGAGGCGCTGGCCGCCGAGCGTGCCGGGCTGGACGTGGACGCGCTGGAAGAAGCCTTCGAGCAGCTGCACCTGCAGCACGACACGCAGAAGACCGCACTGGACGAGCTGAGCGAACAGGTCGAGCAGCGCAAGCAGGGCGTGGCCACCGTGCAGGAACAGCAGCGCAATGGCCAGAACGAACTGGCCGAGCTGCGCAAGCAGGTCAATGGCCTGCGCGGTCGCCTGGCATCGCTGGAAACCCTGCAGCAGGCCGCACTCGGCCAGGAGCAGGGCGCCGCGGTTGCCTGGTTGAAGGCGCGCGGGCTGGATTCGGCCGCGCGCGTGGGCGAGCGCCTGGATGTCGATGCCGGTTGGGAAAATGCGGTGGAAAGCGCCCTCGGCCAGCTGATCGAAGGCGTGCTGGTGGACGACCCGGCAGGCCTGGTCGATGCGCTGGGCGAACTGGGCGAAGGCCGCATCGCACTGGTGTCTGACGATGCCAGCGATCTGGACGTCGCCGCGACATCGCTGGCCGCGCGCGTGCGCGGACCGACGGCGATCCGACGCCTGCTGGCGCATTTGCATGGCGCGCGGGATCTGGACGAGGCCCGTGCCCTGCAGGCCCGGCTGCCCGCCGGTGATTCGATCATCACCCAGAGCGGTGAGCGTCTCGGCCAGGGCTGGGTGCGCGTGTCGCGCTCCGGTGCGGCCAAGCAGGGTGCGCTGCTGCGCGAGCGCGAGATCAATGAGCTGCGCGAGCAGATCGAACAGCTGCAGAACCGTGAGGTCGAGCTGGAAGATCAGCTGTCCGGCTTCCGCGAGCAGCTGCTGGCCGCCGAACAGCAACGCGAAGATGCGCAACGGGCGCTGTACCTCGCGCATCGTGCGGTATCCGAGCTGGCGGGTCAGCTTCAGGGCCAGCAGGGAAAGGTGGAGGCCGCACGCACGCGCATCGATCGCATCGAAGGCGAGCTGAGCCAACTGCTGGAGACCCTCGAGGTCAACCGCGAGCAGGCGCGCGAGGCACGTTCGCGGCTGGAGAGTGCCGTCAGCAGCATGGGCGATCTGGAATCGACCCGGCAGGCCCTGGAAAGCGAACGCCGGCAGCTGGCCGAAGCACGCGACCTCGCCCGCGAAGCCGCACGGGCGGTGCGCGAACGCTCGCATTCGCTGGCACTGACCCTGGAATCGCAGCGCGCACAGGTGGCATCGCTGAGCCAGGCGCTGGAGCGCATGAGCACCCAGCGCGGGCAGCTGGATTCGCGCCTGGGCGAACTGCATTCGCAGCTGGACGAGGGTGATTCGCCGGTCGAATCGCTGCAGGCCGAGCACCAGAATGCGCTGGAAGAGCGCGTGCGTGCCGACCGTGTGCTGGCCGAAGCGCGTACTCTGCTTGATGGCATCGACGCCGAGCTGCGCAATTTCGAACAGACCCGCCACCAGCGTGATGAGCAGGCGCTGGCGCAGCGCGAGCGTATTTCCCAGCGGAAGCTGGACCAGCAGGCCCTGGTGCTCAGTGCTGACACCCTGCAGGCTGCGGTGGAGAAGGCCGGCTTCGTGATGGCCGACCTGCTCAACGCATTGCCCGAGGACGCCCGCCTGGGGGACTGGGAGCAGGCCGTGCACCAGATCGACGGTCGCATGCGCCGGCTGGAGCCGGTCAACCTGGCGGCGATCCACGAGTATGGCGAGGCATCGCAGCGGTCGGAGTATCTCGATTCGCAGCATGTGGACCTGACCACGGCGCTGGAGACCCTGGAAGACGCCATCCGCAAGATCGACCGCGAAACCCGCGGCCGATTCAAGGATACGTTCGACCGGGTCAACGCCGGTGTGCAGGCCCTCTATCCGCGCCTGTTCGGCGGTGGCCATGCCTATCTGGAACTGACCGGTGAAGATCTGCTCGACACCGGCGTGACCATCATGGCGCGTCCGCCGGGCAAGCGCGTATCCAGCATCTCGCTGCTGTCCGGCGGCGAGAAGGCGATGACCGCGGTGGCGCTGGTGTTCGCGATCTTCCAGCTCAATCCGGCGCCGTTCTGCCTGCTGGACGAAGTGGACGCACCGCTGGACGAGGCCAACGTGGGCCGCCTGGCCAACATGGTCAAGGAAATGAGCGAGAAGGTGCAGTTCCTGTTCGTCAGCCACAACAAGGCGACGATGGAAGCTGCGCAGCAGCTGTCGGGCGTGACCATGCGCGAGCCGGGCGTCAGCCGCCTGGTCAGCGTGGACCTGGAAGAGGCCGCGCGATTGGCGGGCGCGGCCTGACGTGCCATCCTAGTTACCTGAATGAACTAGCCGGAGAACCTATCGAATGTCCGACACGGCACTGTTGCGCATCGGCATCCTGGCCGCCGGCCTGCTGTTGATCGCCGCGATCTTCCTGTTTGGCCGTCCGAAGAAGAAGCCCCAAGGCCGCCGCGTGGAAGGCACCGAACCGACCAGCAGCGAGCGCCGCGAACCGGTCCTGGGCGAGGACGGCGTACCGTTGGCCGATACCCGCCTCGATCCGGCACTGGGCGAAGAGGGTCAACAGGCCGAGCTGGGCCTGGCCGACACCGACGCCGGCGCGGCCAGCGACCTGGGCAAGCGCGCCACCCAGGATTTCGACAAGATCGTCTCGCTGTTCGTGGCCGCACGGGCCGGCGAGCAGCTGCGGGGCGAGGACATCGTCGTGGCGGCCGAGAAAACCGGTCTGGTGTTCGGCCACATGAACGTGTTCCATCGTCTGGTGGAGGGCCATCCGGAACGGGGGCCGATCTTCTCGATGGCCAGCATCATGAAGCCGGGCAGTTTCGACATGGCCAACATCCGTGCCATGGAGACACCGGCCATCGCCTTCTTCCTGACCCTGCCGGCGCCGCTGACCGCGCTCGATGCCTGGGAGAAGATGCTGCCGACCGTGCAGCGCATGGCCGAGCTGCTGGATGGCGTGGTGCTGGACGACAGCCGCAACGCGCTCGGCCGCCAGCGCATCGCCCACATCCGTGACGAGCTGCGTGCCTATGACCGCCAGCACCAGGCGCCGCCCCTGACCAAGACCCCGCGCTGGTAAGCGCGGTCATCCCGGGTATGCCGACCCACGGTCGGCACCCACCACCACAGCAGATCCATCGCCTGCGTGGATGAAGTCAGGAAGGCACCCCGGCGACCTGGGCGAACGCGGCGCGGAACGCTGCCATCTCCTCCTCGGTGCCAACGGTCACACGGACGCGCTGCGGCCAGATCGGCCAGCTGCGACCGATCACCACACCCTGTGCGGCCATCGCCCTGGCAAAGGCGGCACCGTCGCGCTGGACGTCCACCACGAAACAGTTCGCTTCCGACGGCAGGCAGCTGAAGCCACGCTTGCCCAGCCAGGCGATGGTCGCCTGCCGGATCTTCGCGTTCTGCAGACGGCGCTGCGGAACCAGCTGCGGATCGTGCAGGCTGGCCAGAGCGGCGGCCAGCGCCGGCACCGGCAACGGGTTGTCGCCGAGGCTGCCCAGCTCGCGCAGGCGATCGGGATGGGCCGCTGCCGCGCCCAGGCGCAGTCCGGCCATGCCATACAGCTTGGAGAAGGTGCGCAGCACGATCAGGTCATCGCGCTCCGCCACCTGCGCGATCAGGCTCGGCTGGTCGCTGTACTGCAGGTACGCTTCGTCCACCAGCACCCTGGTTCCGGCGGGCTTGCTGGCCAGCAGCCAGGCGAGCTCGGCGGGCGGGCTGATCGAACCCGTGGGGTTGTTGGGGTTGCACACATACATCAGCCCGGTCGGGCGCGCGTGCGCGGCAGCCACCATCGCGCGCACATCGTGCGCGCCGTCGCTGCGCAGAGGCACTCGGCTGACGTGTGCGCCCCGCGCGGCGGCCACGTCGCCAATCGCCTCGAAGGTCGGATCAGCCACGACCAGGCCCTGCTGCGGGCCGGTCCAGATTGCGGCGGCACGGTTCAGGGGCTCGCTGGAGCCCGGGTACAGGCGCAGGTGATCGGCACTGACGCCGCTGTGTTCGACGAATGCATCACGGACCTGCGCCGCCAGCTCGAAGCGGTAGCGGCCGCAGCGCGCGATGCTGTCGCGAGCGGCCGATTGCGCAGCGGCGGAAGGCCCATACGGGCATTCATTGAAGTTCAGCAGCACCGGCCCATCGGCGCGCGGCGACGCGGGAGCCGCAGCCGGGGAGGTTTGCGCGTATCCCAGGCCCGGCAGGCCACTGCCGGCGACGGCGAGGCCGGCACCGGCCAGCTGCAGGAAGCGACGACGGGAGGCGGGCAGGGTCATGGGCAGGTTTCCGGAGGGCGGCCGACGCACGCTAGCGCTGCCGGTGGAGGGCGGCAAGCCCGTCTTTCGCGGAGCGGGGCCCGGCGCTGCCGGGGCGGGGACGTTACAGGGCATGACGGCCGGGCGCGGTAGAATCCCCAGCCGCCCCAGAATCACCGATCACGATGAGCCCCAGCCCCGCCGAACGCGTCGATGAACTCCGCCGGCAGATCGCCCAGGCCAACCGCGCCTATCACGAGCTGGATGCGCCGGAGATCCCCGACGTCGATTACGACCGGCTGGTGCGCGAGCTGGAAGCACTGGAACGTGCGCACCCCGAACTGGCCCGCACGGACAGCCCGACCCAGCAGGTCGGCGCGCGTCCCTCCGGGCGTTTCGCTGAAGTCCGCCACGCGGTGCCGATGCTGTCGTTGTCCAATGCCTTCAGCGATGAGGAGGTGACCGACTTCGTGCGCCGCATCGACGAACGCCTGCGACGCGGTGCCGCGCGCTTTTCGGCGGAGCCGAAGATGGACGGGCTGGCGATCAGCCTGCGCTACGAGGATGGACATTTCGTTCTGGGTGCGACCCGCGGCGATGGCACGACCGGCGAAGACGTGACGGCCAACCTGCGCGAGATCGGCGACATCCCCCGGCGTCTGCACGGCAAGGGCTGGCCGGACGTGCTGGAAGTGCGCGGTGAGGTCTACATGGCCCGTGCCGACTTTGAAGCCTACAACGATCGCGCCCGGCTGCATGGCGGCAAGGTACTGGCCAACCCGCGCAATGCGGCGGCCGGGTCGCTGCGGCAGCTCGACCCGAAGATCAGCGCACAGCGCAAGCTCAGCTTCTTCGCCTACGGCACCGGAGAAGTGCAGGGCGGCGAACTGCCCGATACCCATTCGGGCACGCTCGCGCAGCTGGGTGCCTGGGGCTTCCCGGTCAGTGATCTGTGCAGGGTGGTGGAAGGTGCCGATGGGTTGCTGGCCTACTACCGCGATATCGGCGCACGCCGCGATGGCCTGCCCTTCGACATCGATGGCGTGGTCTACAAGCTGGACGACCGCGCTGGCCAGCAGGCGATGGGTTTCGTCTCGCGCGCACCGCGCTGGGCCATCGCGCACAAGTTCCCGGCGCAGGAACAGAGCACCACGCTGGAAGCGATCGAAATCCAGATCGGCCGCACCGGCGCTGCCACTCCGGTCGCGCGCCTGGCGCCGGTCGCCGTGGCCGGCGTGATCGTCTCCAACGCAACCCTGCACAATGCGGACCAGATCGAGCGCCTGGACGTGCGGGTGGGTGACAGCGTGATCGTGCGCCGTGCCGGCGACGTGATTCCCGAAGTGGTCAGCGTCATCCTCGACCGCCGGCCGCCGGGCACCACGCCGTGGCAGATGCCCACGCGCTGCCCGGTCTGTGGCTCGGAGATCGTGCGCGAAGAGGGCGCGGCCGCGTGGCGCTGCTCCGGTGAGTTGTCGTGCCCGGCGCAGCGCAAGGAGGCCATCGCCCATTTCGCTTCACGTCGCGCGATGGATATCGATGGCCTGGGTGACAAGTACATCGAAACCCTGGTGGATGCCGGCATCGTCAAGGGCGTGGCGGACCTGTACCGGCTCACCCGCGACCAGCTGCTGCACCTGAAGCTGGTGCTCGACGCGGAAGATCCGTCCGCGCTGGCCGCCAGCCTGGCGCCGCACCTGCCGGCCGAAGGCAGCGGCACCGTGCTCAATGCCGTGCTCAAGCTCGATGGCAACGATGTGGCCTGGCGCGCGAAGGCACTGGCGCAGCCGGCCAGCTTCGAGTGGAACACGAAGAAGATCGCGACCCGCTGGGCCGACAACCTGATCGCCGCGATCGACACCAGTCGTGCCACCACGCTGGAACGGCTGTTGTTCGCGCTGGGCATCGAACATGTCGGCGAAAGCACGGCCAAGGCGTTGGCGCAGTGGTTCGGTGATCTGGCCTTGATCCGACGGCTGCCCTGGCCACTGTTCAAGCGCGTGCCGGACATCGGTGGCGAAGTGGCACGTTCGCTCGGTCACTTCTTCGAGCAGCAGGGCAACCAGCAGGCCATCGACGATCTGCTGCAGGTCGGCCAGGTGCGCATCAGCGACGTGCATCCGCCCAGTGCGAAGCTGCGTGAGGGGCTGGACCTGGCTCAGCTGCTGGTGGAATCGGAGATCCCCGGCATCACCCGCCTGCGCGCGGAAAAGCTGGTGGCGTTGCTGCCCAGCGCGCAGGCCGTGCTCGATGCCGAGCATGGCCAGTTCGTCAATGCCGGATTGCCCGAGGACACCGCGCGCGGCCTTGCCCAGTGGCTGGAAGCGGACAGCCATGGCGTGATGCTGCTGGCTGCCGAGGAGGCGATGCGGCAGATCCTGGCCAAGGCGCCCGCGTTGACCGAAATCGTCGCCGGTCCGCTCGACGGGCAGACCGTGGTCCTGACCGGCACCCTGGCCCAGCTCACCCGCGATGTGGCCAAGGAGCGACTGGAGGCGCTGGGAGCCAAGGTGTCCGGCAGCGTGTCGAAGAAGACCCACTTCGTGGTGGCGGGTACCGAAGCCGGCTCCAAGCTGGACAAGGCGCTGGCCCTGGGAGTGCCGGTGTGGGACGAAGCGCGTCTGCTGGGCTTCCTCGCCGACCACGAATGATGACCCCGCCGGGCGTGACATGCGCCCGGCCCGAAACAGCAAAGGATTCCCGATGCAGACTGCCCCGCTGGACTTCCGCCTGGCCACCCGCGCCGACGAGGAACTGCTGATCTCGCTGATGCGCGCGTTCTACGCCGAGGACAGGATCGAGTTCGACGACGTGCGCGTGCGTCGCGGTGTCGATGCACTGCTGGCCGATCCGCGCAACGGCGAAGTACTGCTGTGGCTGGACGAAGCCGGTCAGGTGGTCGGCTATGCGGTGATCGCGATGGGCTTCAGCCTGGAGCAGGGCGGACATTTCATGCTGCTTGACGAGCTCTATCTGGGGCCGCGGGCGCGCGGCCGTGGCCGGGGCAAGCAGGCGCTGGCCATCTGCGAACAGCGTGCACGCGGACGCGGGGTCAGCCGCCTGCGCCTGGAGGTGAACCACCACAACGAACTGGCGCGTCGGCTGTACCTGGCCAGTGGCTACATCGATGACACCCGCGACCTGCTGACCCTGCCGCTGGATCACCCGCGCCCGGAGGGCATCCTGTGAGCGACGCCCTGCGGCGCAAACTGCAGCAGCGTGCCGCGCTGAACGCGCTGGTGCGCCGCTTCTTCGCAGAGCGTGACGTGCTGGAGGTGGAGACACCGATCCTGTCGGTGGCCGGTAATACCGAGCCCAACATCGACAGCTTCCATACCGACTTCAGCGGCCATGTCGACGCCGGCGGCCGCCGTCGCTGGCTGCGTACGTCGCCGGAGTACCCGCTCAAGCGGCTGCTCGCTGCCGGTGTCGGCGACTGCTACGAACTGGGGCGGGTGTTCCGCAACGGCGAGGCCGGCGGGCGCCATAACCCGGAGTTCACCCTGCTGGAGTGGTACCGGGTTGGCTGGGACCATCACCGGCTGGTGCAGGAAACCGCGGAGCTGGTCCGCCTGGCTCTGGGCCTGGTCGGACGCAGCGCCAGCCTGCGTGTGCTGAGCTACCGCGAGCTGTTCCAGCAGCAGGTGGGCGTGGATCCGTTCCAGACCGATGAGGCCGGGCTGCGCGCTGCGCTGGGTGACGTGCATATCGACCCGGTCGGGCTGACCCGCGACGACTGGCTGGATCTGCTGATGACCCATCGCATCCAACCGCATTTCGATGACGCGGTCATGACCGTTGTCCACGACTGGCCGGCGAGCCAGGCAGCACTGGCCCGCATCCGCCCTGGTACGCCGCCGCTGGCCGAGCGGTTCGAGCTGTACCTGGGGGCCGTGGAGCTGGCCAACGGCTATCACGAACTGAACGATGCCGACGAACAACGGGCGCGTTTCCAGCACGACCTGCAGCGCCGTCATGCGCGCGGGCAGGTGCAGCCGGCGCTGGACGAGGCACTGCTGGCGGCGTTGCCTGCCATGCCCGCGTGTGCGGGTGTCGCGGTCGGCATCGATCGCCTGTTGATGGCGATGAACCGCACGCCCCGCATCGCCGACGTGCTGGCCTTCGATTTCGCCGACGCCTGAGCACACGCGGCTTTCTGAACCAGACAGACTGAACGGATTGCCGCGTCCGCGCGCTTGATTCAGCAAGCACGATGATGCTCTCATCACTCCCGATGCCAGACACTGGCATGGCAGTTCGTCCAGTCCTATGGGGAAGGCTTTGGTCAAGTGGTTTGCGGTTGTGGCGGCACCGGTCTACTCCATTGCGATGTGGGGAGTGCTGACGCCGTTGCCGGCATCGGCGCAGCAGGCCGGCTATGACGGCGAAGTCGTCACCTGCGAGTCACGCGACATGGCCTGGGTGCACTGCGATATCGATGTCAGCAACGGCGTCGATCTGGTTCGCCAGTTGTCCAGCAACAGCTGTATCCGTGGCAGCGAATGGGGCACCGACCGCAGCGGCGTGTGGGTCACGCTCGGCTGCCGTGCCGAGTTCCGGGCGCGCCCGGCGCAGGGAGTGGCTGCGGCCGAGCCAGGCAGCAAGCGCAAGGTGCGCCGCGTGGTCCGCTGTGAATCCAATGGCCGTCCGCAGAGTTGTCCGGTGCGTCTGGACGGCGCACCGGTGCGCCTGCTGCGGCAGCTGTCGGTGCTGCCATGCCGGGAAGGGCAGGGCTGGGGTTACAAGCGCAACGAGGTGTGGACCAGCCGAGGCTGCCAGGGTGATTTCGAGGTGGCCGATGAGGATGGCCGTTTCGTCGACGTGCCGCGCCGGCTGACCTGCGAATCCAAATCGAAGAAGCGCCGGTTCTGCGGCGCCAGCATCTCCGTCGGTGCCGCGGTGCGACAGCAGCTGTCCAGCACAGAGTGCGTGGAGGGCAGCACCTGGGGCTGGAGCCGCAACGGCATCTGGGTGGACGGCGGTTGCCGCGCCGAATTCTCGGTGAATTGAATCCGGCCGGGTGCCTGCGCGAGGGGGCGTGGCCCTACAATGGGCCCATGAACACTGCCACCGACCTCGATTACGCCCGCTACGACCACATCCGCCCGATCCTGTGGACCGGCGATGCCCTGCAACTGCTGGACCAGCGCAAGCTGCCGTTCGTGGTCGAGCATGTGGTATGCCGGGACAGCGATGAAGTCGCCGCCGCCATCCACGCCCTGACCGTACGTGGCGCCCCGGCCATCGGCATCGCGGCTGCCTGGGGCGTGGTGCTGGCGGCGCGTGAGGTGCAGGCGGCCGATGGCCCGCTCGCCCTGCAGCAGCTTGAGCCGGCGCTGCAGCGGCTGAACGCCTCACGCCCGACCGCCGTCAACCTGGCCTGGGCACTGGCGCGGATGCGTCGTTGCCTGGGCAGCGCCGGTGCGGACTGGAAGACGCTGCTTGAAGCGGAAGCGCGGGCCATCGCCGAGGAAGACCTGGCCGCCAACCGCCACATGGGGGCGCTCGGCGCCGGCCTGATCGATGCCGGCAGCGGCGTGCTGACCCACTGCAATACCGGCTCGCTGGCCACCGCCGGCTTCGGCACCGCGCTGGGCGTGATCCGCGCCGGCATGGCCCAGCACCGGATCGCCCGCGTGTTCGCCGGCGAGACCCGGCCGTGGCTGCAGGGCGCGCGCCTGACCGTCTGGGAACTGCAGCAGGATGGCATCGACGCCACCCTGATCGCCGATTCGGCCGCCTCGCACCTGATGAAGACCGGGGCCGTGCAGTGGGTGATCGTCGGCGCCGACCGCATCTGCGCCAATGGCGATACCGCCAACAAGATCGGCACCTACCAGCTGGCCATCGCCGCGCGCCACCATGGCGTGAAATTCATGGTCGTGGCGCCGTCCTCGACGGTCGACATGGAGACCGTCGACGGCAGCCAGATCGAGATCGAACAGCGCGATCCGGGCGAGCTGTACGGCGTGGGCGGGACGCGCACGGTGGCCGAAGGCATCGCCGCCTGGAACCCGGTGTTCGACGTCACCCCGGGCGAGCTGATCGACGCCATCGTGACCGAGCGCGGCGTGATCCTGAACCCGACCGTGGAGAACATGCGCGCCGCCTTCGGCGGTTGAGACGCACAGGCGGTCTGCGCCGCGGGAGCCGGGCGCATCTTCCGGGTTCGCCGCGGCCGGCCCCGGGCGTGGCCCGATGGGCCCCGTCCTGCCCCTAAGTTCCTGATTTGTGCCGGTAAAACCCCTGTAAACACAGGCGGGGAATGGTCCGATGTGGTAGTATCCACAGGTTGAATCGAGGTTCCGGCATGGTCACCCCCGCAGGTGTCCGCGCCGGACTGGACCGCTACCAGACAACGGAACCCGAATGGCAGAAACCGCCAAGGAAATCATCCAGGTCAACCTGGAAGACGAGATGCGCAAGAGCTACCTCGATTACGCCATGAGCGTGATCGTGGGCCGCGCGCTCCCGGATGCGCGCGATGGCCTCAAGCCGGTGCATCGCCGCGTGCTGTACGCGATGAACGAGCTCAACGCGCACAGCAACAAGCCCTACTTCAAGTCGGCGCGTATCGTCGGTGACGTCATCGGTAAGTACCATCCGCATGGCGATCAGTCGGTGTACGACACGCTGGTGCGCCTGGCCCAGCCGTTCTCGCTGCGTTACATGCTGGTCGACGGCCAGGGTAACTTCGGTTCGATCGACGGTGACTCCGCCGCGGCGATGCGATACACCGAAGCGCGCATGTCGCGCCTCGCGCATGAGCTGATGGCCGACATCGACAAGGAAACCGTCGATTTCCAGCCCAACTACGACGAGAAGGAACTGGAGCCGACGGTCATGCCGACCCGGTTCCCGAACCTGCTGGTCAACGGTTCGGCCGGTATCGCGGTGGGCATGGCGACCAACATCCCGCCGCACAACCTGAGCGAATCGATCAATGCCTGCATCGCGCTGATCGACAACCCGGAAATCGACGTCGACGGCCTGATGGAGTACATCCCGGGCCCGGATTTCCCGACTGCGGGCATCATCAACGGCACCGCCGGCATCGTCGCCGGCTAC
Organism: Stenotrophomonas sp. Steno-C15; assembly: GCF_056393265.1. Taxonomy (NCBI): domain Bacteria; kingdom Pseudomonadati; phylum Pseudomonadota; class Gammaproteobacteria; order Lysobacterales; family Lysobacteraceae; genus Stenotrophomonas; species Stenotrophomonas sp. Steno-C15. The sequence continues at coordinate 20,463 of NZ_JBWJPF010000027.1, read as the reverse complement.
CGTACCGGCCGTGGCCGCGTGCGCATCCGCGCCAAGGCGGATATCGAAGTGGCCGACAACGGCCGCGAATCGATCATCGTCACTGAAATTCCTTACCAGGTGAACAAGGCGCGTCTGATCGAGAAGATCGCCGAGCTGGTCAAGGAAAAGAAGATCGAAGGCATCAGCGAGCTGCGCGATGAGTCCGACAAGGACGGCATGCGCATCTACATCGAGATCAAGCGCGGTGAATCTGCCGAGGTTGTGCTGAACAACCTGTACCAGCAGACGCAGATGGAATCGGTGTTCGGCATCAACATGGTGGCGCTGGTCGACGGCCGCCCGCAGTTGATGAACCTCAAGCAGATGCTGGAGGCATTCGTCCGCCACCGTCGCGAGGTGGTCACCCGCCGCACCGTGTTCGAGCTGCGCAAGGCGCGTGCCCGTGCCCACGTGCTGGAAGGCCTGACCGTCGCGCTGGCCAACATCGACGAGATGATCGAGCTGATCAAGACCTCGCCCAATCCCAACGAGGCGCGCGAACGCATGCTCGCCCGCCTGTGGGAGCCGGGCCTGGTCGGGGCCATGCTGGGTGCTGCCGGTGCCGAGGCCTCGCGCCCGGAGGACCTGCCCAAGGGCGTGGGCCTGATCGAGGGCGGCTACCAGCTGACCGAGATCCAGGCCACCCAGATCCTGGAAATGCGCCTGCACCGCCTGACCGGGCTGGAGCAGGATCGCCTGACCGACGAGTACAAGCAGCTGCTGGAAGTGATCGCCGGTCTGATTCACATCCTGGAAGATCCCGATCGCCTGCTGCAGGTGATCCGCGAGGAGCTGGTCAGCGTCAAGGCCGAGTTCGGCGACGAGCGTCGCACCGAGATCCGCCACAGCGAAGAAGACCTGGACATCCTCGACCTGATCGCCCCGGAAGACGTGGTGGTCACCCTGTCGCACGCCGGCTACGTCAAGCGCCAGCCGGTCAGCGCCTACCGCGCCCAGCGTCGCGGTGGCCGTGGCCGCAGCGCGGCGGCGACCAAGGAAGAGGATTTCATTGAACAGCTGTGGCTGGTCAACACGCACGACACCCTGTTGACCTTCACCAGCTCGGGCAAGGTCTTCTGGCTGCCGGTGTACCAGCTGCCCGAAGCCGGCTCCAACGCACGCGGCCGGCCGATCATCAACTGGATTCCGCTGGAACCGGGTGAGCGCGTACAGGCCGTGTTGCCGGTGCGCGAATACGCCGATGGCCAGTTCGTGTTCTTCGCCACGAAGAACGGCACGGTCAAGAAGACCCCGCTGGGCGAATTCGCCTTCCGTCTGGCCCGCGGCAAGATCGCGATCAACCTTGACGAGGGCGATGCGCTGGTTGGCGTCGGCCTGACCGATGGCGAGCGTGACATCCTGCTGTTCGCCTCCAACGGCAAGACCGTGCGTTTCGGCGAGGACAAGGTCCGCTCGATGGGCCGTACCGCCACCGGCGTGCGCGGCATCAGGATGCCGCCCGGCGAGGAAGTAGTCAGCCTGATCGTGGCCGAGAGTGCCGGTGGTGCCGAGGACGAGAACGAGGACGACAACGGTATCGAGGAAGCGGTCGCCAATGGCGATGCGGTGATCGACGGTGCCGACGACGCCAACCTGCAGTACATCCTCACCGCCACCGAGAATGGTTACGGCAAGCGCACCCCGCTGCCGGACTATCCGCGCAAGGGGCGTGGTACCCAGGGCGTGATCGGCATCCAGACCACCGAGCGCAACGGCAAGCTGGTCGCCGCGGTGCTGATGGGCTCCAGCGATGAAGTGCTGCTGATCTCCGATGGCGGCACGCTGGTGCGCACGCGCGGTTCGGAAATCAGCCGCGTGGGCCGCAACACCCAGGGCGTCACCCTGATCCGCCTGTCCAAGGACGAGAAGCTGCAGGCGGTGGAGCGCATGGATGCCTCGATCGACGAGGACGAGGACGAGGTGGCCGCGGTCGCCCCGGCCACGGCCGAAGGCGCCCCGGCTGCCACCGGCAGCGAGGATGCCGCGCAGGAGTGATCCGGTCGCGCTGACGAGGTACCCGACGACGCCGGCCCCGTGCCGGCGTCGTCGTATGCGGGAGCATGGAATACGCACGCGCTTCACGGCGGCGGTGGGATAAGGGCAGCATGCTGCTCCCGGAGATCGACGATGTCCGCCACGCCGCAGTCCGCGCCGGCGCCCGTGCGCCGCCACCCCCTGGTCACGGTCCTGTCGCTGCTGCTGGTCATCCTGGGCCTGGTGATCGGCGGGCTGGGTGCATGGCTGTTCCAGCTGGGGGGCTCGGCCTATTACCTCATCGCCGGCTGTGGCCTGCTGGCCAGCGGCATTCTGCTGTGGCTCAACCGTCGCAGCGGTGCGCTGCTGTACGCGCTGGTGTTCGTCGGCACGCTGCTGTGGACGGGGTGGGAATCGGGCAGCGATTACTGGCGCTGGGTGCCGCGGCTGGGGCTGGTCACCGCGCTGGGCATCGTTCTGGCGCTGCTGACGCCGACGTTGCGCGCGCCGCTGTCCAAACGGCTGTCGTGCAGCATCGCCGCCGTGTTGCTGCTGGTGTTCGTCGGCGCGTTTGCCCTGGCGTTCAGTCCGCACGGCAGCGTGGACGGCCATGCGCCGTTCCCGGAAGCAGCCTTCAGCGCAGGCCTGGAGCCGACCCGCGACACCACCGGCCTGCAGCCGGCCGACCAGCCCGCCGAGGGTGACTGGCCCGCCTGGGGCCGCAGCAACGCCGCCACCCGCTTCTCGCCGCTGCAGCAGATCACGCCCGCCAACGTGGCTACCCTGCAACTGGCTTGGCAGTTCCGCACCGGCGACCTGCCGAAGAGGCGCTGGGGGGCCGAGACCACGCCGTTGAAGATCGGCGAGCGGCTGTACTTGTGCACGGCACGCAACCGCCTGATCGCCCTCGAGGCCAGCACCGGCAAGGCGCTGTGGCAGTTCGATCCAAAGGTGAAGGACGCCTCCATTCCGTACACCGCCGCCTGCCGTGGGGTGTCCTACTACGAGCAGCCCGCCGTGCCGGTGTTCGCCGATGCGGCATTGGCGGATGTGGCTGCCGATCTCGCCTTGCCCCTGCCACCTCCCAGCGTTCGACCGGGCGCGGCGGCGGGCGCGCGGCCTGCCTGCTGGGCGCGCGTCATCGAAGGCACGCTGGACGGACGCATCATCGCAGTGGATGCCGACAGCGGTCGGCCGTGCGTCAATTTCGGCAACAACGGCCAGATCGACATCACCCTCGACATGGGCGAGGTGCCGCCGGGCTATGTCTCGATCACCTCGCCGCCGGCCATCGTGCGCGGCGTGATCGTCACCGGTCACCAGGTGCTGGACGGGCAGCGCCGTGACGCGCCTTCCGGCGTGATCCAGGCCTATGACGCGATCACCGGCAAGCTGCGCTGGGCGTGGGACATGGAGCGGCCCGAGCGCACCGGTCCGCCACCCCGCGAGCAGGTCTATACCCGGGGTACGCCGAACATGTGGACCACCGCCACCGGCGATGAACAACTGGGCCTGGTCTACCTGCCGTTGGGCAATGCCGCCGGCGACTACTGGAGCGGCTCGCGCAGCGAGCAACAGAACCGCTATGCCACCTCGCTGGTGGCACTCGACGTGGCCACCGGCAAGCCGGTCTGGCATTTCCAGGCCGTACGCAAGGATGTCTGGGACTACGACCTCGGTTCGCAGGCCAGCCTGATCGATTTTCCGACCGCGGCAGGCAAGGTGCCCGCGATCCTGCTGCCGACCAAGCAGGGTGACCTGTACATCCTCGACCGGCGCAACGGCCGGCTGCTGACACCTGCCGAAGAGCGCAGGGTTCCGCAGGGCGGCGTGGAACCGGAGCAGCGCTCACCGACGCAGCTGTTCTCGCTCTATCACACCCTGCGGCGCGAGCAGCCGCTGACCGAGCGTGACATGTGGGGCATCACGCCGATCGATCAGCTGGTCTGCCGCATCCAGTTCCGCAGGGCGCACTACCAGGGCTTCTACACGCCGCCCACCAGTGATCGCCATTCCATCGAGTATCCCGGTTACAACGGTGGCTCGGACTGGGGTGGCGTGGCCATCGATACCCGCCGGGGCGTGATCGTGGCCAACTACAACGACATGCCCAACTACAATCGGCTGGTACCGCGTGCCGAGGCCGACCGGCGGGGATGGCTGCCGCGTGAGCAGATCCGCGCCGACCGCGGCGCTGGCGAAGGGGCAGGCGACCCGCAGATGGGTACGCCGTATGCCATCGACGTCAATGCAGGATGGCGGCTGCCATTGACCGGCCTGTCGTGCAAACAGCCGCCGTATGGCGGCATCCGCGCGATCGATCTGCGCACGGGCACGCTGCTGTGGGACCGGCCGTTCGGAAGCGCGCGCGGCAACGGCCCGTTCGGCATCCGCTCCGGCCTGCCGATCGAGATCGGAACGCCCAACAATGGCGGTGCGGTGATCACTGCCAGCGGTCTGGTGTTCATCGCCGCCGCGACCGACGATCTGCTGCGCGCGATCGATCTGAAGACGGGCCGGGAACTGTGGCATGCCAGGCTGCCTGCCGGGGGCCAGGCCACCCCGATGATCTACGAGCAGGGGGGACGCCAGTACGTGGTGATCGTCGCGGCAGGCCATCACTTCATGGAGACCCGTCCCGGCGATTACGTGATGGCGTTTGCCCTGCCCGAACATTGAGCATCGTTCGCGGCGGGGCCTGTCCGCCGATTCCCGGAAGCGGCCATTTCCCACCCGATGACGTGGTGTCCACCGATGCAGTAGCGGTGTGCCGGCGGGCACGCTGTTGCGCATGCCCAGCCTGTCGAACCCTGTCAGCCGCGAGCCCATCATGGGCAATGTCCATCTGCTCACGTTGACCTGCTGCAATCGGCAGCGCCTGTTCGAGAACGCGGCGCATGCGGATGTCGCGATGCAGCTGTTGGCTGCGATGGACCGCGAGGGGCTGACCACCTCGCTGGCCTGGCTTGTCATGCCCGACCACGTGCGATGGCTGGCGCAGCTGCGTGGCTATCCACCCGGATACTGCGTACAGCGCTTCAAGGCGCGCAGCAGCTTCCTGATCAACCGCCATCGCGGCCGCAACGGAGCGGTCTGGCAGGCCGGCTATTTCGATCAGGTGATCGACAATGATGCTTCGTTGCCTGTGCGGGCCCGGCAGGTGCTGGCTTACCCGGTCCGCGCGGGGCTGGCCGGGCAGGTGGGCGAGTATCCCCATGGCTGGTGTCGCTGGCCGCTGCAGGACGCCGCGATTGCGCGGTAGTGGCGGGCTGCCGTGTTACTGCGGCACCCGTACCATCCTCGTCATCAAGTGTTCGACCACACCCGCCGGGTTGGCTGTGCGGCCCACATGCGTGCTGGACATCTGCACGATCGAGCTGCGTTTGGCGGTGAGGAAATGGAAGCGTGCGCGTGCCGGAAGCTGCGCGATGGGGCCGGCGGTGGCATCGCCGCGGCAGATGGCCACGATGGCATCCAGCCACGGTTGCAGCGCCTGCTGGTCCAGCGCCGGTGCGAACGCCTGCAGGCGTGCCGGGTCGATCTCGATGGCCGCTTCCAGATGAGGCGCGCCGGGACAGGACACGATCACCCCGACGTTGATGAATTCCTCGCGCTCCACCCGCGGTACAACGCGGATGACCGCATAGTCATACGTGTGCAGCGTGGGCACGGATGGCCTCCTGCACGAATACCGCACGCACCTTCAGGCGATGCTTGAGATAGTCGATGTAGCCCTGGCGGTAGGCCTGCGGGCTGTCGAACGCCGGCTCGTTGACCAGCCAGCTGTCTGGCACGAGGCCGACGATCCGCTCGATCTCGGCATCGGTCAGGCGAGCCGCCAGCTCGGCATCCACCTCGGCGATGCGGCTGGCGAACGACAGCAGCACGTGGTCGCGGATCAGCACGAACGGCCTTTCGCAGGCATCGCCGGCGTTGGCCCAGTCGTGGTGGAAATACATCGCTGCACCGTGGTCGATCAGGTACAGCTGGCGGTGCCACACCATCAGGTTCGGGTTGCGCGTGGTGCGATCGACATTGCTGGTGAACGCATCGAACCAGACGATGCGCGAGGACAGGTCGGCGTCCACTGGCATGGCCGCCGGGTCGTAGTTGATCGCGCCGGGCAGGTAATCCAGGCCCAGGTTCAGGCCCTCGCTGGCGCGGATCAGTTCCTGGATCTCCGGATCCGGTTCGGTACGCGCGAACTCGCTGTCCAGTTCGACGAACAGCAGTTCGGGAATCGGCAGGGCCAGGGTACGGGCCATTTCACCTGCGATCAGTTCGGCGATCAGGGCCTTGGGCCCCTGGCCCGCACCCCGGAACTTGAGTACGGCCATGCCGTCGTCGTCGGTCTCGACCACGGCCGGCAGGGAGCCGCCCTCCCGCAGGGGCGTAATGTAACGAAGAGCATTCACGGTGCGCATGCACGCATTCTAGCGTGGCACACAGTGCTGCATTGCATGCGCCGCAGAGCACACGCCGCGCATGCCGACGCAACGCAGGCAATGCTGAATGCACGCTGCGCAATGTGCCGCGCTTCACACGATCCTCCGGACGGCGCGGGCAACATGCTGTCCATGGCGTTCGCGGAAACGCCGCGCGGATCCTGCTCCACGATGTCTCCACCAGATGCGGAGGTACAGGGATGAGCGACCAACTGAATGCGGCACTGCCGCCTCTGGATGATGCCAAGGCCGAAGAAATGATCGGTAAGGTAGTGCTGGTGGGCGTCACCCGTTACGGCGGTGACGGGCAGGTTCAAGGGCTGGAGCAGTATGCCGGCACGGTGCTGCGCATCAGCGCGTTCGAAGGCGTGGTGCTTGCCGACGAAAACGATGGGCACGAGCGCTACCTGCCGCCCATGCTCGACCAGTACCTGCCAGCCCAGCCGGGCGAATACTGTATGCGCTCCAACGGGATGATCGTGGTGGACCCGGACTATCTGGCCACCTGGGACCTGCACGCCCGGCAGTAGTGACCCGGCCTGCGCTTTGCCTTATCCGGTGACTAGCCCATCCGGCCCATTGAACGCGGGCCGGGCGGTGCTAGATTCGGCGCATGCCCGCTTCGCGGGCAGCCCGACACTACCAGGGGATAAGGATGCTCATCCGTCGTACCTCTCTGGCGGCTGCCATTGCCGTCGTTGCCGTCACGCTGTTGTCTGCAGGCCCGGCATGGGCCGACTATGCCAAGCCACCGGAGCATCTGCTGAAGGTGCTGAAGGCACCGCCGCCGCCAATGCCGAACGTGGACCCCAGTGGCCAGCGTCTGTTGCTGACCACCGCGCAGACCTATCCGTCGATCAGCCGGGTGGCGCAGCCCTACCTGAAACTGGCCGGCGTGCGCCTGGAGCCGAAGAACCGCAGCCGCCATGACACGCCCGGAGGCTATGGCATACCGGCCTGCGTGGCCGACTTCACCCTGGTCGAGATCGGTAGCGGCAAGGAGACCCGGGTCAACCTGCCGCAGGGCTGTGCCGGTGGCGCGCTGTGGTCGGCCGACGGCAGCCACTTCGCGTTCCAGAATGCGGTCGAGACCAGCGTGCAGCTGTGGGTGGGCGATGCCGCCACCGGTCAGGTCAAGCAGGTACCGAACGTCCAGCTGAACCCGATTTTCGGCAGCACCGTGCAGTGGCTGGGTGGCAGCCAGACACTGCTGGTGAAACTGGTACCGGCCAACCAGGGGCCGGCGCCGTCCGATGGCGGCGTGCCGACCGGACCCGATGCACAGGAGTCGCTCGGCAGCAGTGGCGAGAGCAGCACCTATGAGGCACGCGACACGCTGACCAGCGTGCATGATGAAGCGTTGTTCGCCTACTACGGGGCCTCGCAGCTGGCGGTGGTGGATACCGCGGCGGGCACCGTGCGAACGGTCGGCCAGCCGGCCATCTACAACGATGTCAGTGCGGCGCCAGACGGCGTGCATGTGCTGACCGAGTCGATCAAGCCACCGTTCTCGCATGCGGTTACCTACCAGCGCTTCGCCAACGACGTCGCGGTACTGGATGTCAGCAGTGGGCGCACGACCACCATCGCCCGCCTGCCGTTGGCAGACCGCGTGCCGGTGCACGGCGTGCCGGAGGGGCCGCGCGGTTTCGACTGGCGCTCCACCGATCCGGCGACGCTGGTGTATGCCGAAGCACTGGACAAGGGCGACTGGAAAGTGAGTGTGCCGCACCGTGACCGCGTGCTCATGCTCAAGGCGCCGTTCACCGGCAAGCCGGTGGAGATCGCGCGTACCGCGCAGCGCTTCGAAGGCATTGCCTGGACGGCGGACCCGGCCGTGTCGTTCCAGTTCGAGAATGACGAGAACCGGCACTGGGTGCAGACCCGCATCGTCGATGTGGACAAGCCCCGGCAGGAGGGCCGCCTGTTGTGGGACATGTCCAGCGACGAGCTGTACGGCGATCCGGGCAACCTGGTGTTCAAGCGCCTGCCCAATGGCGCACCGGTGGTGCGGCAGGAAGGGACGTACGTGTTCCTGCGCGGGCAGGGCGCTTCGCCGCAGGGGGATCGCCCGTTCCTGGACCGTCTGGATCTGGCCACACTGAAGAGTGAGCGCCTGTTCCGCAGCGATGCCGATGCCTACGAGCAGTTCCTGGGCTTCAGCAATACGCCCGGCCGCTACCTGACGTGGCACCAGTCGGTGATGGACCCGCCGAACGCCTTCCTGCGCCAGCAGGGCGATGCTGCGGCGGACGCCAAGCAGGGCGAGGCGCAGTACACCTCCACCGCGACGGCCCTGACGAAGCTGGTCGACCCCACGCCTGAAGTGCGGCAGATCAAGAAGCAGCTGGTGACCTACAAGCGCGCCGACGGCGTGGACCTGTCGTTCACCCTGTACACGCCGCCCGGCTACCGGGAAGGCCAGCGCCTGCCGGCCATCCTCTACGCCTATCCGGCAGACTTCGCCAATGCCGCGCAGGCCGGGCAGGTCTCCGGTTCGCAGCAGACGTTCACCCGCCTGCAGCCGTACCGCCTGATGCTGCTGGCCGGCTACGCGATCATCGACAATGCCTCGTTCCCGATTGTCGGTGATCCCAGGAACGCCTACGACACCTACCTGGAGCAGTTGGAAGCCGATGCCAAGGCGGCCGTGGACAAGGCCGTCGACATGGGCGTGGTGGATCGCAACCGGATCGGCGTGACCGGCCACAGCCACGGCGGCCTGATGACCGCGAACCTGATCGCGCATACCACCCTGTTCAAGGCGGGCGTGGCGACCAGCGGCTCCTACAACAAGACCTTCACTCCGTTCGGATTCCAGAACGAGCGGCGTTCGGTCTGGCAGGCACAGGATGTCTACCTGAAGGCATCGCCGTTCTTCTACGCCGACAAGATCAAGCTGCCGTTGCTGCTGGTGCATGGCGAGGACGATGCCAATCCGGGTACCGAGCCGTTCCAGTCGCGCAAGCTGTACCAGGCGATCCGTGGCAACGGCGGCACCACCCGCCTGGTGATGCTGCCGAACGAGCCGCACTGGTATACGGCGCTGGAGTCGAACGAGCAGCTGGTGGCGGAGATGCTCAACTGGTTCGACACCTACGTGAAGAACGCCAAGTGAGGAATGGAAAGGCCGCCCTCGGGCGGCCTTCCTGCATCCTGTGGAGCCGAGCCATGGTCGGCTGCTGTAGTACAGAGCCTGGGAAATCACATGAAGGCATGGATGTTGGCGCTCGCTCCGCTGTTGGTTTCTCCTGTGGCCATGGCGGTCGAGCGGCCGATGAGCGTGCACGTCACGTACGACTGGTCTGGCTGGGGTTCCGTATCTGAGCGCTGGGTCATCCGGCGCGATGCCTACGGCGTGACCACCCGTGTACAGGTGGTTGACCCGCCCGACGTGCAACCGCGGGTGCCGGAGCTGCTGCCGTTCGGCGCGATGTCAGCGTTCGAGGCTGCGCTGCAGGCAGCGCCGTTGACCCGGGATGCCACGGTGGATCTGATTGCTTCGCGTATGGACCGGTCCACCATGCTGAAGCTGGATCCACAGTTGCGCAGCACGCCGCCGGCCAGATGCTCGTTCGCCCAGCAGCAGGCCTGGGCACGCCGGGCGCTGGCCGGGCAAGGTCTGCAGGAGCGCGTTGCAGCGCATTTCCGCGGCCTCTGGACTGACGACCATCCCAGCATGACCGTGGTCGTAAGCCGTCCGGGCCGCCCGGAAACCGTGCTGGTGTCCACTTCCCAGTACGCAATGATGCTGCCATGGAAGCGCGTGTCATCGACGAACTTCGACCAGCACGTTCTGGCAGGCGCGCAGGAGCAGTGGCGTCCGGCGTTGAGCGATGCACTGATGGCGCTGCTGCCTGCGGGGGAACCCAGCCGCGAACGTTTCAGGATCAGCTGGTTGCAGAACAGATTACGAGACGACATTGCCCAGGAGGCGCTGCGTTGTGGGACGCTGAGCAAGGAAACCGCAGATTGATCATCCACGGATGCTCTGCGATCAACGGTGCAGACTCGATAGCGACAGGTCGATCGCGGTGCGGCCGGACAGGCGCCCCAGCAGGGAAGTTGTGCGTGGAGAGCGCTGCCTGGGCATCCGCGCTCACGCCAGTGGCAGGCGGTCCTGCGCGTGCGAAAGGCGATCATGCAGGTCGCGCACATGCTCGGCCCTGGCATGTACCCGGGTGGTGTCGCCGAAGCTGCGCAGATAGGCGCAGGCAGCGAAGCCGTCACTCTTGCTTTCATACTCCGTAATCCAGGCCAGTCGGTCCGGATTGTCGGCCTGCTCGGCCGACCACGCGGCGGCGGGCGGGCGGATGCGGTACTTCAGGCCGACACGCCATGGTTTCGGTGTCAGCCGGGCCCGGAAGCAGTGCTGCAGCCGGCACATGCGCGCGTACAGCGTGTCGGTGCCCAGTGCGTTGAAGAACGCCTGCAGCGCCTCGTCGCCGGGGGAGAACGTGGCATGCATGGCCAGTATCCGCAGCCCGGCCGGCGTCCGGTACGCGCGCAGATGCCAGTCCGGGTGCTGCCTGCTGAAGTCCGCAACCCGCTGCAGGGCCACGCCCTCGGCGCCACCGGCAGCGGCCAGGCGACGCCTGCGTTGCATCAGCATCGCGGTATTCACCAGAGCCACGGCTGCCACGCCCAGTACCAGCCCCACCAGCCAGTGCCAGAGCAGGGTGCCGACGAGGGCAACGGCAGGCAGCAGGGTTGCCGTGATGACGACGGGCATCACACATCCTGCCGGTGGTTGCGGGTGGTCAATGTCGGCGAACAGGACGTCCGGAGTGTTCAGGCACAGCGCACCGTAGCTGTTGCGGGTGATCACCACGCCGCCATCGCGCTGCACGATCTGCTCGCGGATCGGCACGCCTTCCACGCCGTAGTTGCTGCGGACCTCGCGGCGCGGCAGTGCCTGCCCGGCGAGGATGGCATTGAGCGCTTCGTTGGCCCGGCGCTCGGCGTGTGCCTGAGCGTCGGCAGGGCTTGTGTCGGACCATCCGAAGCGACGCACGACCACCGGCCGGCCGCGGAAACGGGCCTGCAGGCGGGCTTCGGCCCAGTACGCGGGAACGATCATCATCGTGCGGTGCGCCATCATCCATGGCAGATGCCGAGGTGAGTCTGGCACAGGCGCGTAACGGCCGCACCCGCCTGCTGCGGCGAGGCCGGCGCAGTGATAGATTGCCTGCCTGGCATTGTCTCCACCAAGGACGGATCGATGTTCGTTTCCCTGCGTGGCCTGCTTGCCCTGGCGCTGGCCGGGACGGCCGGCGTGGCCCATGGTGCAGCGCCCGGGCCCGAGATCCTGATTTCCGACGCCAGCCGCTTCTATGCCCTTTACGACACGACCGATGGCCAGCCCAGCGTCGCCCAGTTGGCGCAGTACCTGGCCGAAGGGACGCCCAGCCTGGGCGAGTTCGCGAGCCGGCGACGGGTCACCGCCGAGCGCATCGCCGACGCCATGCGTCGCGACCCTGCGATGTACGCCAACGGCCGGACCTGCCTGGTTGAACTGCCTGCGGTACGCCAGCGGCTGGTGCAGGTGTTTGCCAATCTGCAGGCGATCTATCCGCAGGCGAGGTTTCCACCGGTCGCGATCATGGTCGGGCGCGGCCGCCCGGTCGGCCTGACCCATCCGGGGGGCGTGCTGATCGGGCTGGAAGCCCTTTGCGCGGCTGACTTCATGAACCCCAATGTGCAGGACCGCTTCGTGCATGTGATCGCGCACGAGTACGTGCACATCCAGCAGACCGGTGCGATCGATTTCGAGCAGGGCGATCCGCGTGCGACGGTGCTGCGCCTGTCACTGGCCGAAGGCGTGGCCGAGTTCATCACCGAACTGGTTTCCGGCAACGTCGGCAACGGACGCCACGCGGCATGGACGCGGGGCAGGGAAGTGCACATCGAAAGTGCATTCGCGCTGGACCTGGACAGTACCGACCTTTCGCCCTGGCTGTACAACTACACGCCCGGTTCCGACGCGCCCTACGATCTGGGCTACTGGGTGGGCTACCGCATCGCCAAGGCGTACTACCTGCAGGCCAGGGACAAGCGCGAAGCGGTGCGCGCGCTGATCGAACAGGACGATCCGAAGGCGATCCTGGCGGCCAGTGGCTGGACGCCGGGCATGTGGATGCCGGCGAAGGTGACTGGCGTGGCCGCGCGCGCTGCGGCACGCTGAGTGCGGAACAGAACGCTACGGGAGATCGGCATGCGCATTCCTGCTTTGACGGCCGGCGCCATCGCGCTGGCATTGGCGATGACCGGCGGCGTGAGCGCGGCCGATGCACCCGCCATCAACCCGCTGCTGACACGGCCAGTGGAGCAGCTGCGGCCGGACGAAGTCCGTTTCATGCAGCAGCGTCTGGCGGATTGGCCACAGCTGCAGCGCTATCGTGACGCCAACGCAGCACTGCCTGCTGCCCGGCCCGGACAGCCACGCGTGGTGTTCTACGGCGACTCGATCACCGAGGGCTGGGGGGCTGAGGGCAGCGCCGCCTTCTTCCCCGGCAAGGGGTATCTCAATCGTGGTATCGGTGGCCAGACCACGGCGCAGATGCTGGTTCGCTTCCCGCAGGATGTGCTTGCGCTGCATCCCCAGGTGGTGGTGATACTGGCCGGCACCAACGATATCGCCGGCAATACCGGCCAGGCCACGCAGGCGATGATCGAAGACAACGTGCAGGCGATGGTGGCGCTGGCGAAAGCGCAGGGCATCAGCGTGGTGCTGGCCTCGGTGCTGCCGGTCAGCGAGTACCCCTGGATGCCTGGTATCGAGCCCGCCGCGAAGGTGCGCGCATTGAACCGTGCACTGAAACGCCATGCCGACGAACAACAGCTGGTCTACCTGGATTACCACACGCCGTTGGCCAACGCGCAGGGCGGTCTGGATGCCGACCTGGCCGGCGACGGCGTGCATCCCACCACGAAAGGCTACGCGGTGATGGCACCGCTGGCTGAGGCTGCGATCGATCAGGCGCTGGCGAGGCGCGCCGCTCGGTGATGGTCGGCAGGACCATGCCGCAGGTCGGGACGTGATGGCGGGAACTCAGTCGTCGTCGCGCTTCAGCGCAGCGTCGGCAGCCAGCAGAGCTTCGGCGGCGGCGCTGAGTGCGGGGGAGGGCGGCAACGGCGAACCGATGGCGTCCATCATCTGCTGCATGCCCACGAATGCACGCGCGCGGCGATCATAGATGCCGGTGACCAGCAGGGCGCGCGTGGCGATCTTCTGGCCGTCGCCGACCAGCACGCGCTGCTCCATGATCACGCGCGTGCCGACCCAGCCGGCCAGGCGTGTTTCCAGGGTGAAGCGCTGGAATGGCCGGAGCTCGCGGCGGAACTGGATGGTGCCGGCGCCGACGATCGGCGCCCATTTCTCGCGCAGCGCCACCTTGCCCAGGCCCATGCGCAGGATCAGGTCCAACCGGCCCAGATCGAAGATGTTCCAGTAGCGGCCGTTGGTCATGTGCAGGTTGCTGTCCAGATCGTTGGGCAGCACCCGGAACTGCAGCCGCGACACGCCGAAAGGCGCCTCCAGCCTGGGCCGGAACAGACTGCACAGCAGCAGATGGAGCAGGCGGAACCAGAGATTCATGATTATTACGAGTGTTATAGAATCGACGGTACGCTAGTCTATGGCGACTGTCTTAGCAAGGCGCAGCCATGAGTCCGCGAACGTCCGACGCTCCCCAGCGCGTGATCGATGCCGCCGCGCAGATGCTGGCTCGGGTCGGGCTGAATGCAACCAGCATCCGTGAAGTGACCAAGCTGGCCGACGCGCCGCTGGGTTCCACCTACCATCACTTTCCCGGCGGCAAGCAGGAGCTGCTGGCGCGCGCCACGCTTATGGCCGGCGACAAGGTGGAAGCGCTGCTGGTGGCGCTGCTGAACGGCGGTGCAGTGCAGGGCCTGCAGCAGTTTCTGGCGATGTGGCGCGAGCGCCTGCTGCGCTCCGGGTTCCGCGCGGGTTGCCCGGTGCTGGCCGCTGCCGTTGAGGAGCCGATGGACGCAGTGCCGAGCCAGCCCCGCGCGGCAGCTGCCGAGGTGTTCGTGCGCTGGCACGATCATCTCGCCACGGCGCTCGTCGCCGAAGGACATGCGCCAGCCGCTGCGGGTGAGCTGGCCAGCCTGGTGATTGCCAGCGTGGAAGGCGCGGTGGCGATGTGCCGCGCGCTGCAGGATATCGCTCCGTTTGACCAGGTCGCCGCGCAGCTGCTCAGGGCTGTCGCGGCACCTGCGCGCTAGAATCAACGCGAACGCGCTGCTGCGTGCCCGGCAAGGACGTCCACATGTTGCACCACCTCTCCCTCGGCGTCCGTGACCTCGATGCCGCAGGCCGCTTTTACGATGCCGCACTCGCCACGCTTGGGTTTCGCCGGGTCTTCGAGGACGAGACCGCGATCGGTTATGGGGTGGTCGATGATGAGGATGCGCTGTGCCTGAAGCTGCGTGATGACGCCGCAGCGCCGGGTCCCGGTTTCCACGTAGCGTTTGCCGCGGACTCGGCAGCGGCCGTGGATGCCTTCCACGCAGCCGCCGTGGCCAACGGGGGCGCTGACAACGGTGCGCCCGGGCCGCGCCCCGATTACGGAGACTTCTACTACGCGGCGTTCGTGGTCGACCCCGATGGCCATCGCATCGAAGCGGTGACCAAGGCGCGGCCGGAGTGACGCAGCCAGGTGTTTCGGCGCCCGCACGCTGACAAGCACAAGCGCACGCAGCAGCTCACGCCAGCGATGGTTCGCGCGGTGGGACGCTGCCGGGTACGTCGTCGAAGTGGCTGAAACGACGACGCCGGATCACACCCGGCGCCGCCCGGGGCGATCAATCGAAACGCCAGCGCACGCCTGCATAGATGCCCCGGCCTTCGCCAGGCGTGGAGCGGGCGACATCCTTGCCGGCGTCGTCGTAGCCCGGCGTGACCGTGGCCGCGTAGTGGCGGTTACCGAGGTTGCGCATCTCCGCCCACGCCTGCCAGCGCCCACCGGGTGCGTCGTAGCCGATGCGGCTGCCGAAGATCACGTGGCTGTCGGCCCAGTAGCTGTTGGCGTAGTCCACCGCGATGCGCGAGGCGTATTCGGTGTTCAGCGCGGCGTACAGGCCGGAGGCATGATCGAAGCGCAGCTCGGCCTGGTAGCTGTGGCGCGGCAGGCCCGGCAGGCGGTTGCGGTCGAACCGGGCGTCATGGCGGTAACGGAAATCACTGAAGGTGTACGCTTGGCGCAACGACAGGCGCCCCGGCGCGGCCTGCCACAGCGTGCTGTCCAGACCGGCTTCGATGCCACGGTGCACGGTGGGGCTGGCGTTGTTCTCGGCGATGAACAGGTTCGGCACCGGTTGCAGTTCGACAGTCAGCAGCTCGTGGTTCACGTGCGCGTAGTAGCCGGTCAGCTCCCAGCGGCCCAGCACGGCATTGCCGCGTGCACCCAGTTCCAGCGTGGTGGCGGTCTGGTTCTGCATCGGTACCGGCGCGCGCTGGCGGCCGCTGGACGGGCCGTTGCCCGGCCCGAAGTACTGGTTGGAACCCCAGATCATCGACCACGGGTGGGGCGCTTCCACCGAGCGGCTGAGGTTGCCGAACCACTGGGTCTGCGCGCTGTGCTGCCAGGTGAAGCCCAGTCGCGGTGCGTAGTCCCAGTCGTGGTCGCGCAGGCGGCCGCCACTGCTCGGCCAGGTCACCTGCACATCGCGGCGGGTGTTGATCAACGCCAGCCCGGTCTGCATGCGCAGGCGGTCATTGAAGGCGAGGGTATTGCTGACGTGCAGTGTGCTGTCGGTGCCGTGGTGGCGGAAGTCACGCGTGCGCGTACCGGCGGCATAGCCGTTGCTGGCAAAGCGCAGCGACTCGCGCACATCGGCGTCCAGATCGTGGGTGACGCGCAGACCGATCGTGGTTCGGCTGTCCAGGCCGAACAGCCGGTGGCGGTGGTGGTAGTCCAGCGTGGCGTTGAGGTTGGCGTAGTCCAGCTGCTGGCGGTACAGGCTCTCGTTCAAGTCCATCGGATACGTGTGATAGACCAGCCCGGCCTGCAGCGAAGAATCCTCGTCGATCTGCAGCGTGGTGACACTACCGACCCAGGTACTGCCCGGCTGCGGGCGGCGCGCATCGATGGCCAGGTTGGCTGCGTTCGCGGCTCGCGGATCGTTGCGGATCTGATCGCGGGTCAAGCGACCGGGCGTTTCGTGATTGGTTTCGCGGTAGCGAACGAAGAAACGCGTCTGCAGGTCGGGCGTGATCTGCCAGCCGATGTTGGCCATCGCGCCCTTGCCGTCGCCGCGCGCATGGCGCTGATAACCATCGAACTCGGTATCGGTGTAGGCCAGGAAGTAATCGAGATCGCCGTTGACACCGCCCCAGCTGATGCCGCGTTTCTGGTAGCCACGGCTGCCCGCTTCGTAGTGCAGCTGCATGCCGGCCGAATCACGGCCGCTGCGGCTTACATAGTCGATGGCACCGCCCAGCGCCAGCGCGCCGCGCTCGAAGCCGTTGGCGCCGCGCAGCACCTCTACCCGCGACAGCCACAGCGGTTCCAGCAGTTCGTAGGGCGTGCCGCCGGGGCCGGTCAACGGCAGGCCGTCGATCGATACGGCGATGCCGGAGGCATGTGCGCCCGGGCCGCGATTGATGCCCGAGCCACGGATCGAGACCTTGGTGCCTTCGTTGCCGGGCGATTGCGCGCTGATGCCGGGCTGGAAGGCGAGTACATCGGCACTGCTGGCCAGTCGGCTGTCGGCCTTGGCCACGTCGATGACGTTGCTGGCGCCGGGTACGCGCTTCAGCGCCTCGCGGGCCTGGGCGCTGGCATCGGCCGCAGTGACCTGCACGGCATCAAGGGTAGTGGCCTGCGGGGCCGCGGCGGCGGTGGAGGAAAGGCCGAGGAAAACGGCCAGGAACAGCAGCGACGGGATGGGGCAGTACGGCGCGAGCGACATGCGGAAATGCTGTAAACCATGAAAGTGGCGCGCAAGTTAACAGGTCGACGGCGCCACGTCACCCATCACCGGCGTATGGGGCTGGTGCACCTGTAGAGCCGAGCCCATGCTCGGCTGCTTTTTTTGCGGAGCCGAGCATCGGCTCGGCTCTACAAAGACGGTTTCGCCAGCGCCTTCGACTTCGCATACAGCCGCTCTGCGACATCCTTCTCACCCAATGCCGCATGACACTCGGCCAGGCTGTCCCACACATTGGCCGAATCCGGATACAGCTCGGTGTTGAGGGCGAATACCTTCAACGCGCTGCGCGCACCGAGGTTCGCGAAGATGGCGTAGCCATCGCTGTTGATCGCACGTTCCAGCTCGCTGCCGGTGACGCCGTGGTCGTCGCGCAGCCAGGCCCGCATTGCCTGTGCAGCCCCTGCGTCATCGTCCAACGCATAGGCAATCAGGCGTTCGGACAGCGCAGCGTGCGGAAACACCTTGGGTGCGGCGACGGCCATCGTGCTCTCCACCAGGGTGCTCGACCAGACGTTGCGGGCGCTGCCGTTGGTGAGGTACACGAACAGCCAGTAGCCGCTGGCCAGGGTGTCCTTGTACGCCAGCCGCGCACGCACGCGGGTGCCACCGTCGTGACCGACCTGGGTGTAGCCATCGCTGCGCGTGGTATCCCAGCCGGTGGAGAAGAAATTGCTGCGGCCATCGGTCAGCCTCTGCGGCTGCCAGAGCTTTTCCAGTGTTGCCGTACGCAGCAGCTTGCCGGTGGCCAGCGCCTGCAGGAAACGGTTCATGTCGCCCACGCTGGTCTGCAGATCGGCATGGCCCCAGCCGTAGTCCGGCCACGGGTCTTCGTTGGCCGGCTGCAGCTGCCCATCCTTGCCGATGTACGGCACGGCCGCGCGCTGGGCTGGCACGCTGGCGACACCCCACGAGGTGCTGGCCATCTTCAACGGCTGCAGGATGCGTTCGCGGGCGATCGCCGGGTAGGGCCTGCCGTAATGCGTTTGCAGCAATGCGGTCAGCACCAGATAGTTGGCCTGCGTGTACTGCACGCGGCTGCCGGTGGTGAACTGCATCGGCGCCGAACCAGCGACCTTCAGTGCGGCGGCGAGATCGGGTGCGAGGCCGTTGTAGCCCTTGCTCACCCAGCGGTTGTCCACCCGCTCGTAGTACTCGCCGATACCGGAGCTGTGGTTGAGGAAATCACGCACACGGATCGCCTGCCATGCGGCGGGCAAGTCCGGCACGTAGCGGCTGGCCGGTGCATCCAGATCCACCTTGCCCTCATCGACCAGCTGCATCACCAGCGTGCTGGTCAGCAGCTTGGCCATCGACTGCGCGGCGAAGATGGTATCGACGGTGGCCGGTGAATGGGTAGCGGGATCACGTTCACCGCTGGCGCCCTGGTACAGCATCTGGCCGTTGTGTGCGACCAGTACCGCCTGGCCAGCGATGCCATAGCGTTCGCGGTTGGTCTGTAACTGCGCGTCCAGCTGCGCGGTAAGGTCCCCTGGAACGTCACGCGCTGAAGCGGGCAGGGCGATGGCCAGGGCCCAGAGCAATACGGCAGCAAGCGTGCGGTACATCGCGGTGTTCCGTCAGCGGCGATGGCGCATCTTGGTCACGGTGTCGCACAGGGTCAAGCGGGGCGTGCGGCTGCGTGAGTGCGAGGAGTTCCGATGGGCTGTCGTAAATGCCGCTTAGAACCCGATGAAGCATCAGACATAATAGGGCTTCAGTTCGCGCTGGCGAGACATCCCTGCATGGCAAGGAAAACGGAAGAGGATCAGGATTTCGCGCTCTTCATTGAGAGCTTCGGCGAGGCGACTGAACACGTTCCGGTGCCAGAGACCAGCTTCACTAGGTGGGCGGGCATCTTGCCTGAATCGCTATTGAGTTACTGGCGTCGGGATGGATGGGCCAACTATGGCGACGGACGCCTGTGGACGGTGAATCCAGACGACTACGAAGGTGCAATGGGCGCATGGTTGGCTGGTACGCCATTTCCCTTGATCGATACCTACCATGTATTTGCCAGGACCGGATTTGGAAAGCTCTTCCTGTGCGGCGAAGAGTCAGGCGCTGGGCTGAGCATTGATCCAATTCGCTGTGAGGTGTTTGCTCTGCAGAACCGTTTGAGATCCAAGTCTCTTGAACGACAGGATGGCGGAATCAGGGCCTTCTTCGCCTGTGCGGAGCTTGACGATTTTGATTTCCAGGATGGGGACGAACAACTGCTGTTTGATCGAGCAGCCAAGATGTATGGGGCTCTATTGGCGGATGAGATGTATGGCTTTGAGCCAGCGTTGGTCCGTGGTGGAGAAGTGCGGCTCAGCAATTTGCGTAGGATCAAGTTGCTGCCGCATCTGCATATGCTGAGGAACTTCGCGGAGCCGTCGTTTCCGCGCTATGCGATTGATGTGAAGCCGCTGGTACGGAAGTAGCCCGATATGGGGGTGCTATCTGCTGGTGCTTCTCGGTAGCACTTTGCAATGGTCAGGCGGTGTTTCTCGTCGATCGCGGGGTCGTTCCACAGCGCCCGTACAATCTGCTTTGCCTCCTCTGATCCACTGGTGAAAACAGTAAAAGGCCCGTTAGGCTCTTCCACCGATACCATGATGAAAGACCAGCTTCTGGACGAGTTGCTACGCGTTTCGCGAATGCGAACTTCGGAAGAGGTCAGTGCCTTCGACCGCACAGTGCAGGCACTCTCAGGACAGGGATTTTCCAGGCGGGAGCTGGGAGTCCTTTTCTCGATGTTCGCCGATGACACTCCGCATCATGAAGTCATGTATGGACTTCTTCATCTCATTGAGCAAAGTTGCGACGAGGGGGGGATTGCAGCGTTGATCGAATCAGCTCCGGACATGCAAAGAGCTGCGCCAGAGTGGTTGGAGACGTTCATCTGCAGAGTGCTGAATCATGATCCCGCCAGGGATGTGTTGATTACCAGCTTGAGAGATATGCCTTCCATAGAGGGCGCGGCCGAGGTCATCTCTGTGGTCGCGGGCTTGAAAGAAGATGCGTTGGACAGGATCCGAGCGAATGCGTCGATGGTGGTTTCGGCACTGATGTAGCGATGCGAGCG
>NZ_JBWJPF010000026.1:0-50952 GCF_056393265.1 Stenotrophomonas sp. Steno-C15 | reverse complement strand
GCTTCACTCTTCGGCGAACGCGCCGCGCAGCAGGCCGGCGAAGTTGCGGATCAGCGGCGTCACCCCCTCACGGCGCCATGCCAGCTGCACCTCCGAGTGCGCGCCGGCATCGGCCAGCGCGACAAAGCGCGCGCCTTCCACCCGGATGTGGTCGCACGAGGACGGCAGGATCGCCGCACCCAGGCCAGCCGCCGCCAGGCTGATCAGCGTGGACGCCTCACCGGCTTCCTGCACGATGCGTGGAGTGAATCCGGCAGCCGCGCACAGCGCGATCATGTGGTCATGGATGCCGGCGCCGGCACTGCGTCGAAAGGCCACGAACGGTTCCTGCGCGAACGCACGCAGCGACAGCGTGCCCTGTTCCGGGAGCCGGCGCAGGGCAGGGTGGTCGGCATGCACGATCAACGCCAGCGGATCGACGAACAGGCTGTGCGCAACCAGTTCCGGCGGCAGCGCGCGCTTGCGGATGATGCCCACGTCCAGTGAACCGTCGAGCAGGGCGTCGATCTGCTGCAGCGTGTTCATCTCGCTCAGCTGCAGCCGCACCTGCGGATACTGCTGGCGGTAGCGCAGGATCGAGCGCGGAATCTGCGGCGACAGCGGTGTGGCCCGGGTCAGCCCGATATGCAGCTCACCCTGCTCGCCGCGCTGTGCGCGCTGCACCTCGTCCACTGCCGTCTCCACCTGCTGCACGATGGCCCGCGCGCGCTCCTGCAGCAGTTCACCGGCAGGCGTCAGCTGCACGCGGCGATGGCTGCGCACGAACAGGCGCGCCCCGATCAGGTCCTCCAGCTGGCGGATCTGCTGGCTGAGCGGCGGCTGCGACATGCCCAGCCGCTCGGCCGCCTGGCCGAAGTGCAGGGTCTCGGCAACGGCAAGGAAATAGCGCAGGTGGCGCAGTTCGATGGACATGCGCCCAGTCTATTCATCGCCAGCCGGAAATGAATCAGAGGTTGGATCCGACCCCGTGCCGACCAACGGTCGGCACCCGCCAACAGCAGCTGGCACTAAACAGCAGAGGGAAACTGTCGAAGGCGGGGTGTGTCCGGTTGCGGGGGTGTGAGCGGCATGGATGCCGCGACCAAGCCCCCATGGACGGGTTTACGGCGCCCCCCGCAACCGGACCCATCCCGCCGTCCCACACATGGCCAGCTGTTGCCGTTGCTTCGGCTTGAGGCTTCGGCAGATGCAGGGCGGCAGCCCTGCAAACCAGAACCCCCTCACCGCTCGGAATGCCCGCTCTGGTCGTAATCGCGCGGGCTGAACAGTTCCGGCTGGATCAGCTCGATGAACGCTCGTGCCTGCGCCGACAACGCCTTGCCGCGGCGCACGATCACGCCATAGCTGCGCTCCGGGAACCAGCGCTTCATCGACCGCGCCGCCAGCCGCTCGTGGTCGGCCTCGTTCAGGCACAGCGCCGGCACGATGGAAATACCCATGCCCATCGCCACGTACTGCTTGATTACTTCCCAGCCGCCCACCTCGAGGGCGACGGTGTACGCGATGCGATGGCGCTGGAACACCTGGTCGACCAGACGGTAGGTGATCTGCCGCTTCGGCGGCAGCACCAGCGGATAGCGGGCGATGTCGGCCAGCTCCAGCTCCGCGCCCCGGGCCAGCGGATGGTCATGCGGGGCGATCAGCACCTGCTCGAAACGATAGGCCGGGGCGTAGCTGAGGTCGGCGGGCACGTCGGTCATCGAGCCGATGGCCAGGTCAGCGGCGTCCTCGCGCAGCAGGTCGGTGCCGTCCGCGCTGATCGCGTTGTGCAGGGTCAGGCGCACGTCCGGGTGATGCATGCGGAAGCGCTCGACGATCTTCGGCAGCAGGTACAGGATGGTCGAACTGTTGGCCGCGATGTTCAGTTCGCCCGCATCCAGCCCGCGCACCTTGTCGCGGAAGCGCGCCTCCAGCCCGTCCAGGCTCTCCACCAGCGGTTGCGCCATTTCGTACAGCAGCTGGCCCTCGCGGCTGGGCACCAGGCGGCGGCCGCTGCGCTCGAACAGCGGTACGCCCAGCTCCCGCTCCAGCGCCTGCAATTGCAGGCTGATGGCCGGCTGGCTGACGAAAAGCGCCTCAGCCGCCCGTGAGACTGAACCCAGACGCACGGTCTGGCAGAACGCACGCAAGGGCTTCAGGCGGTCGGATTTGTAGGAAAAACGAGGACTTGGCGAGCTGCGCGTGGTCATGGCGTAACGAGTATTAGCACAATTTATGTAAAGCATTGCAAAAACTGTTTTGCCAAATACTGAGCGCCAGCGGCACGGTGGAGACGTTCCCCACTGCTGGAGTCGTCCCATGTCCGCCGTCGCTTCCGCTGTTCCCTCCCCCGCCGCAAAGGCCACGCCCGGCATCGCCCTGGCGACCCGGGTGGCCGGCCAGGACACCCTGCTGCCGGCGCCGCTGCTGGCCCTGCTGGTGTCGCTGCACCGGGCGGTGGAGCCGGGCCGGCAGGCGCGGCTGCAGGCTCGCCGTGAGCGCCAGGCGTTCTTCGACCGCGGCGGCCTGCCGGACTTCCGTGAGGACACCGCCGCGATCCGCAGCGGCGACTGGACCGTCGCGCCGCTGCCGGCCGCGCTGCAGGACCGCCGCGTCGAGATCACCGGCCCGACCGATCCGAAGATGGTCATCAACGCGCTGAACTCCGGCGCCAAGGTGTTCATGGCCGACTTCGAGGATTCGACCTCGCCGACCTGGCGCAACCTGCTGGCCGGGCAGCAGTCGCTGGCCGCTGCGGTGCGTGGTGACCTGGAGTACACCGCGGCCAACGGCAAGCACTACACCCTGCGCCCGTACGACGAGCAGGCCGTGCTGATCGTGCGCCCGCGTGGCTGGCATCTGGACGAGAAGCACGTCCGCATCGATGGCCAGTTCCTGGCCGGTGGGCTGTTCGACGCGGCGGTGTTCGCCTTCCACAACGCCCGCACGCTGCAGCGCAAGGATCGTGGCCCGTACTTCTACCTGCCCAAGCTGCAGAGCATGGAAGAGGCGGCTCTGTGGGAGACCGCGCTGTCGCACATCGAAGGCATGCTGGGCCTGCCGCACGGGCAGATCAAGGTGACCGTGCTGATCGAAACGCTGCCGGCGGTGTTCGAGATGGACGAGATCCTGCACGCGCTGCGCGACCGCATCGTCGGCCTGAACTGCGGGCGCTGGGACTACATCTTCTCTTACCTGAAGACCTTCCGCCGCCACGCCGACCGCGTGCTGCCCGAGCGCGGCCAGGTGACCATGACCCAGCCGTTCCTGAAGGCGTATTCGGAACTGCTGATCCAGACGTGCCACCGCCGGGGGGCACATGCGATGGGCGGCATGGCGGCGCAGATTCCGATCAACAACGACGCCGCTGCCAACGAGCAGGCGATGGCGCGTGTGCGTGCCGACAAGCTGCGCGAGGTGAGTGCAGGCCATGACGGCACCTGGGTCGCGCATCCGGCGCTGATTCCGGTGGCGATGGCGATCTTCGACGAGCACATGCCTGCGCCCAACCAGCACCACGTCCTGCGTCAGGACGTGCGCGTGGGCCGCGACGAACTGATCGCGCGTCCGCCGGGCACCATCACCCGCGCCGGCTTCGAGGGCAATGTCGAAGTCTGCGTGCGCTACCTGGCCGCGTGGCTGGACGGCAACGGCTGCGTGCCCATCCATCACCTGATGGAAGACGCGGCCACCGCCGAGATCAGCCGCAGCCAGTTGTGGCAGTGGCTGCATACCCCGGGCCAGCAGCTGGACGACGGCACTGCCATCGACCTGGCACTGCTCGACACCACCCTGGCGCAGCTGCCCGCGCGCCTGGGTGATACCACGGCGCTGCCCGGCGGCGCGCGCATCGGCGAAGCCATCGCCCTGCTTGGCGAACTGAGCCGCAACGATGAACTGACCGACTTCCTGACCCTGCCGGCCTACGCGCGCATCGACTGATCCCCGCGCCCGTTTCCACGCCGCTTCCCTTCCCGCTGCACGCACCACTGAACTGGAGATAGACATGAGCACCCTGCCCACTGCCGAACAGATCCAGCACGACTGGGATACCAACCCGCGCTGGGAAGGCATCCAGCGCAACTACAGCGCCGCCGACGTGGTGCGCCTGCGCGGCACTGTCCATATCGAGCATTCGCTGGCCCGGCTGGGCGCGGAGAAGCTGTGGAAATCGCTGCACGAGCGCGAGTTCGTCAACGCGCTGGGCGCACTGACCGGCAACCAGGCCATGCAGCAGGTCAAGGCCGGCCTGAAGGCGATCTACCTGTCCGGCTGGCAGGTGGCGGCCGATGCCAACCTGGCCGGGCAGATGTATCCGGACCAGTCGCTGTATCCGGCCGATTCTGTGCCTGCGGTGGTCAAGCGCATCAACAACACGCTGCTGCGCGCCGACCAGCTGCATCACGCTGAAGGCAAGGACGACATCGATTTCCTGCAGCCGATCGTAGCCGATGCCGAGGCCGGCTTCGGTGGCGTGCTCAATGCGTTCGAACTGATGAAGGCGATGATCGAAGCCGGCGCCGCGGGCGTGCATTTCGAGGACCAGCTGGCATCGGTGAAGAAGTGCGGCCACATGGGCGGCAAGGTGCTGGTGCCGACCCGCGAGGCCATCGAGAAGCTCAACGCGGCGCGGCTGGCGGCCGATGTGCTGGGTGTGCCGACCCTGCTGGTGGCGCGCACCGACGCCGAAGCGGCCGACCTGCTGACCAGTGACATCGACGGCAACGATAAGCCGTTCACCACCGGCGAGCGCACCGTCGAAGGCTTCTACAAGACCCGCAACGGCCTGGAACAGGCCATCAGCCGCGGCCTGGCCTATGCACCGTATGCCGATCTGGTGTGGTGCGAGACCGGCAAGCCGGACCTGGAGTTCGCGCGCAGGTTCGCCGAAGCCATTCATGCGAAGTTCCCCGGCAAGCTGCTGGCCTACAACTGCTCGCCGAGCTTCAACTGGAAGAAGAACCTGGACGACGCCACCATCGCCAAGTTCCAGAAGGAGCTGGGCAGCTATGGCTACAAGTTCCAGTTCATCACTCTGGCCGGCTTCCACGCGCTGAACTACGGCATGTTCAACCTGGCACACGGTTACGCGCGCCGGCAGATGAGCGCCTTCGTCGAGCTGCAGGAGGCGGAGTTCGAAGCGGCCGAACGCGGCTTCACCGCGGTCAAGCACCAGCGCGAGGTCGGCACCGGTTACTTCGACGCGGTCACCCAGGCGATCCAGCAGGGACAGTCCTCCACCACCGCGCTGACCGGTTCGACCGAAGAAGAGCAGTTCCACAGCGAACGCGCGGCCTGATCCAACGGTGGCCGTGCGATCGGCTGCCGACACCGCTCAGGGTGGCCAGGGAAGGGCCAGACAACGCCGGCCGGTCGGGGGACCTGCCGGCGTTGTTGTATCCCCTCGGCCCGGTCCCGCATGGCATCCGCGTCAATCGGGCGCACGCCTCGCCATGAAACTTGGCCCAAACCCTGTGAAGACGGGCATCAGCTTGATCCGGCAGGAATTTTTACGGACAGTCGTGCTCCCAAGGTGCAGCCCCCGGTCTCCACGCACCTACCGGCTGTCGATTCGTAAAAATGAGATAGGGCGCACACTTTAAAGCGGTGCTATGCTCCGCGGCTCACCAGGGGACGCTGGCGGCGGGTGCAGGGAATGACCGGCAGGGGTGCGGCCGAGAACACTGATGCAACGACCGGTATCGCCCATGTGGCGATGGCCGAGATCGTGCATGCGCTGCTGTCCGATGCCGAGGTCGCATTGTTCGCCAGATTCGGCCGGCCGCGCCGGCTCGAAGCCGGGCAGTGGCTGTTCCAGCGCGGCCATCGTGGCGAGCGCATGTACGTGATCCTGGAAGGCCGGATCGAACTGGATTTCGGCGAGGATCTGGTGATCAAGGTCCTCGGCCACCAGGAGTTCTTCGGCGAGCTGGGCCTGCTGGTCGGCGATCACCTGCGCAGTGCCGGTGCACGTGCGCTGGTCGATTGCCAGGTGCTGGAACTGGGGCCGGCCGATTTCCAGCGCCTGGTCGATGCCGATCCAGGGCTGGTGGCCTACTTCCTGCGCCGTACGATCATGCGCGTGCTGACCAACGAGCAGGCCCTGATCAGCCAGCTTCGGCGCCGCAACCACGATCTGGAAACGGCGCTCGACAATCTGTACATCACCACCCACCAGCTCACGCACACCCGCGAGCTGGTGCGTACCGACGAGCTGACCGGGCTGCACAACCGCCGCGGGCTGACCCTGTACCTGCAGGAGTGCCGGGCCGATGGGCGGGGCGCACCGCAGGGCCTGCTGCTGATCGACTGTGATCGCTTCAAGCAGATCAACGACCGGCACGGCCACCAGGCCGGCGACCGGGTGCTGCAGAGCATGGGCAACATCCTGCGCTCGATGGCCGGCGAGCACGACCTGGCCTGCCGCCTGGGCGGCGATGAGTTCTGCCTCATCCTGCGGCGCGGCACCCACGAAATCGTGCAGCATGCCGCCGAGTTCATCCTCAGCGCGGTGCATGGCCTGCTCGAACGCAGCCATGGCACGCCCCATGTGAGCCTGGTGAGCATCGGCGCCAGCCTGCTGGCGCCGGATGCGGACTGGAGCGAGTGGTATGCGCGCGCGGACCGCGCGCTGTACCAGGCCAAGCGCGATGGCGGCAACTGCCTGCGCTGGGTGGACGTGCCGGACGGGCACTAGAGCGGAGACACCGGTGATGAAGGGCGACAAAGGAACGTCGGCGCCACACAACCAGCAGCTGCGCGCGCTGCTGTTCACCGACCTGTGCGATTCGCTGCAGCTGGTTGAGCGGATCGGTGATGTGGCGGCGGCCGAGCTGTTCCAGCAGCATGACCGTCTGGTGCTGGGTCTGCAGCAGCGCTGGAACGGGCAGCTGATCGACCGTTCCGACGGCCTGTTCGTACTGTTCGAGCGCACCATCGATGGCGTCGGTTTTGCCCTGGCCTACCAGACTGCGGTGGAGGCGCTGGGGCGTGAGCGCGGCATCGTGCTGCGCGCGCGTGCGGGCCTGCATGTCGGCGACGTGCTGTTGTGGAACAACAGTGCCGAAGCAATGGCCCATGGCGCCAAGCCGGTGGAGGTGGAGGGCCTGGCCAAGCCGATGGCGGCGCGGCTGATGCAGCTGGCCTGGCCGGGCCAGGTGTTGCTGTCGGCCACCGCCGAGCACATGGCACGGCGCGCTACCTCCACGCTGCCCTGGGCCAGCGAGGCGCTGCGCTGGAAGCACCATGGGCGCTGGCGCTTCAAGGGCATCACCGAGCGCCAGGATGTGTTCGAGATCGGCCTGCGTGGCAGTGCGCCGCTGCGTCGACCGCGCTCGGGCGAGAAGGCATGGCGCGATCTACCCTTGTGGCGGCGTCCCGCGGCTGTGGTCACCGAGGCCGCGCTGGCGGTGACGCTGGGCGTGCTGCTGTGGATGCTGCTGCGCCCGGCGCCGGCCATCGCCTTCGCCGAACGGGACTGGGTGATCCTGGCCGCGGTGCAGAACACCACCGCCTATCCGCAGCTGGACAGCAGCCTGGAGCAGGCGCTGTACATCAGCCTGGGTCAGTCACGCTTCGTCAACATCCTCAGCGAGTTGAAGGTGCGCGACACCCTGCAGCTGATGCAGCGCTCGCCACAGGCACGGCTGGACCGAGGCCTGGCCATCGAGGTGGCCCTGCGCGACGGCGCGCGCGCGGTGCTGGTACCGAGCGTGCTCGAGCTCAACGGCAAGGTGCGGGTCAGTGTCGAAGTGGTCGATCCGCGCAGCGGGCAGACCGTGTATACGCGCTACGCCGATGGTCGAGGCCTGGAATCGATCCTGACCTCCACCGACCACGTGGTGGCGGCGCTGCGCGCCGACCTGGGCGAAGCGTTGCGTGATGTCGGTCGCGATCAGCGACCGCTGCCCACCGTGGCGACGGCCAATCTCGATGCCCTGCATGCCTACGCCAAGGGCGTCGATGCCACGGCGGCCGCCCGCTACGACGACGCACTGATGTTCTACGAGCAGGCCACCCGGCTCGATCCCGCATTCGCCTTTGCCTATGTGGGGCAGATGACCATCCAGCACGCCAAGGGCAACCTGGAGCAGGCCGCTGCGCTGTACCGCAAGGCGGTCAGCCAGCGTGCCCACCTGACCGCACGCGACCAGCTGTACCTGGACGCGTGGGCAGCGGATTTCGCAGGCGCACCGCCCATGCGCATCGCCGACAAGTGGCGCCTGCTGACCGAGCTGTACCCGGACGACCCGGCCGGTTGGATGAACTACGCCAAGATCCTGTACACCCAGGGCGACTATGACGGTGCCCTGGCCGCAACGCAGCCGCTGCTGGCCCGCCAGCATTCACGGCGTGCGCTGGTGCTGGTGTTCGTGGCGCGGGTGCAGCTGGCCCGTGGCGAAGTCGCCGCAGCCGAAGCGGCGCTGCGTGGCGCACGCCTTCATCCGGGCTGGAATGGCGATGGCATGGAGCCGGTGATCGCCGCGCTGGCCGGTGATTTCGAGGCCGCCAATGCCGGCTTTGCGGCGATGCCCGTATCGGGACCGGGGACGCGCATGCTGCGCGCGGCGGTACTGGCCATGCAGGAGCGCGCGCACGAGGCAGCCACCGACATGCGGCAGGTGGCTGCCCAGTGCACGACGGTTGGTGGGCTGTGCGACATCTACGCGCTGCAGGCACTGGCCTGGCGCGAACAGGAAGGCGACCACGTGACGGCGCAGGAATACCTGCGTGTGCTGGACCGGGCGCTGGCCGCGGTCGACCGCCGCCATCCTGCACCAGCGCGCCGCAATGCATTCATCGCCCTGGCGGCGGCCTATCATGCCGCGCGCGCAGGCCACGCATCGGTGGTGATGCAGCGCAGGGACCCGCTGCAGGCCCTGCCCGAGCGCGACGCGGATCCGCGTCTGCGCGAGCTCTGGAACCTGCTGCGTGCCCGCATGGCCTTCGACCAGGGTAACCTGGACCAGGCGCAGGACCTGCTGGCGCAGCAGCCGTCGGCGAACCTGTTCCAGTGGCGGGTGCTGCAGCTGGATCTGGTGACCGCGCGCGGCGACCAGGCCGCGGTCGCACGGCAGGCGGCGTGGCTGCAGCGCCACGCCGGCCTGGCATTTGCTGAAGACACCGGTGACTACGCTCTGTTGCCGCTGAACGCGATGGATGTGCAGCGGCTGGCGGCAGGCCGCGCCGCCGCAGTGATGCCTGACAAGGGCACGGTGGCCGCGCCCTGAGGCCGGTCTATCGATCCAGGCCGGGCAGGCCATCCTCGAACAGGAACGGCACGGTGAACGAGGCACGCGCGTCCAGCAGCTCCCGCAGGCGCGGAGCGGCCTTGGCGAACTCGGCCTTGCTGCCCAGCGTGGCCAGCGGCGTATGGCAGGCGCGCACGCAGTCTTCATCGGCGCCCAGATCGAGCAGTGCCTGGCCCGGATCAGCGGCGAAAGCCTTGCGGAAGTCATCGTCGCTGGACAGGCGTTCCAGCAGCTGCTGGACGACGTGGGTGGGAAGCGGTGAAGAAGACATGGCGTGCAACCGACGGGCTGGGAAAATGGAAGTATCGGCGGCGATCGTGCGAAGTTGATGGCAGGCACGTGCATCGCGCTATGATCGGCGCCCCCGCAGGCCTTTCGATTGCACGCCGATGAGATTCCGCCGTTGCCGGACACTGTTCGTCGAGCCGGTCGAACGCCCGGCCTTTGCATTGGCCGACCTGATGGCCGGCGGCACCGGGGTGACCTTCGAGCAGCGGCTGCAGGTGCGTACCGCCCACCTGCCTTCGGCATGCGAGATCGATGCAGACAGCTGCGCCTGGCTGTTGGCCTGCAGCGCCGAGCATTGGCAGCCGATGCCGGAGGATGCGGCCTGCCGCCGCCGCGTACTGGCGCTGCTGCAGCAGGGACTGCTGGTCAGCGACGATCCGGCCCATGCCGAGGCCTGTGCGGCCGAGCAGCGCGTGCGCGACAGCCACTGGTGGCCGCTGTCGGCGCTGCACTACCAGCAATCCTGCTGGGATGGCGTGGACAGCAGCGCGGACATGCAGCGTCAGCAGCTGGTGACCGCGCGCGACCTGGTCCGCAGCTTCGGCAATCCGCCGCCGGAGGCGCCGCCACGCCAGCCCGGCGCGCTTGCGCTGCCCCGCTGCGATGATGATCCGATGCAGGAACTGCTGCAGGCGCGTGCCACCTGCCGGAACTTCGACGCGACCCGCCCGCTGCCGCTGCCGTTGCTGGCACGGCTGCTGCAGCAGGTGCTGATGGCGCAGGGACAGGTGGAAACCGATCCGGACGTGCGGTTCCTGAAGAAGAACGTGCCCTCGGCCGGCAGCCTGCATCCGCTGGAAGCCTATCTGATGGTGCGCGACGTGCAGGGCCTGGCGCCGGGGCTCTACCATTACCACGCAGTCGCGCATGAACTGGCCCCGCTGCCGGTGCAGCCCGACGATCCCGCAGGGTTCCGCCTGCGCCTTCTGGCGGGCCAGCACTGGTTCGCCGATGCCCACGTGCTGCTGGTACTGGTGTGCCGCTTCGAGCGCACCTTCTGGAAGTACCGCAACCACGCCAAGGCCTACCGTGCGGTCATGCTCGACGCCGGGCACATCTCGCAGGCGTTCTACAGCGCGGCCACCGCACAGGGCCTGGGCGCGTTCGTCACGGCGGCCATCAACGAGGCCGAGGCCGCGCGCGCGCTTGCCCTGCAGCCGATGGCGGAAGGCGCGCTGGCGGTATGCGGCTTCGGCTGGCGCGCGGCAACGATGCAGACCTCGGAGATGGACCCGGCGGGCCGTGTCTGGCCCGCCAGGATCACGCCGTAGCGTGGCTCAGGTCGCTTCGAAGTCGACCAGCACCGCGCCGTCCCCGACCTGGTCGCCGGCCTTCGCCCGGTAACCCTTCACTGTGCCGTCGGCCGGTGCCTGCAGGGTGTGCTCCATCTTCATCGCCTCGAGTACCACCAGCGGCGTGCCGCGCTTGACCTGGGCACCGGCCTCGACCAGCGTGGCCACGATCCTGCCGGGCATCGGCGCCAGCAGGCTGCCTGCATCGGCCACCGCATGCTCCGACTCGCCGACCGGGTCGTGCAGGGTGAAGCGGTGCTGGCCATCGGCGCCGAACAGATACAGCTGGTCACCCTCGCGCAGCAGCTGCAGTGACCAGCGACGGCCGTCCAGCTGCACCGTCAGGTGCTGGCTGTCGAGGCGACCGAGCACCGACTGCGGGGCCGCATCATCACATTGCACACGCCAGCCATCGGCCTGTGCCCACACCTTCAGCACGTGCCGGCGCTCTCCCTGCTGCAGCGGCAGCACGCGGGGCGCGGGCGCACCCAGGCGCCAGCCATCCTGTGCGCGCCAAGGCGAATGGGGGTCGCGCGGGTCGCTGCCGGCGTCGGCCGTGCTGGCAACCGCGGCGACCGCGGCCAACTGCCACAGTGCATCGTCGCTGTCACCGACGGCACTCAGGGCGGCCTGCTCGCGTTCGATCAGTGCGGTATCCAGCCGGGCGTGCGCGAATGAATCGGTGTGGACCAGCCGGCGCAGGAAACCGGCATTGGTGGTCACGCCCACCACCTGGCAGTCAGCCAGCGCCTGGCTCATGCGGCGCAATGCGCTGTCGCGGTCCACATCCCAGACGATCAGCTTGGCGATCATCGGGTCGTAATACGGCGTGATGGCGTCGCCTTCCTCCACGCCGGTATCCACGCGCACGTTGGCCGAAGCAGCCGGCAGGCGCAGGCGGCGCAGGGTACCGGTGGACGGCAGGAAGCCGCGGTCGGCATCTTCGGCGTACAGCCGTGCTTCGATCGCGTGGCCGTGGATGGCCAGCTGGTCCTGGCGCAGCGGCAGTGGCTGGCCACAGGCCACGCGGAGCTGCCATTCCACCAGGTCGGTACCGGTGATGAACTCGGTGACCGGGTGCTCGACCTGCAGCCGGGTGTTCATTTCCATGAAGTAGAAATCACCGTCCGGGCCGGCGATGAACTCCACCGTGCCCGCGCCGACGTAGCCCACGGCGCGTGCAGCGTCGACCGCCGCCTGGCCCATCGCCGCGCGGCGCTCGGCACTCATGCCCGGTGCCGGGGCCTCTTCCAGCACTTTCTGGTGCCGGCGTTGCACCGAGCAGTCACGCTCGAACAGGTAGACCGCATCACCGTGGCTGTCGCCGAACACCTGGATCTCGATATGGCGCGGTCGCTCGACATACTTCTCGACCAGCACGTGGTCGTTGCCGAACGCCGAGGCGGCCTCGCGCTGGCAGCTGGCCAGCGCATCGATGAAGTCCTCGCTGCGTTCGACCTTGCGCATGCCCTTGCCGCCACCGCCGGCGCTGGCCTTGATCAGCACCGGATAGCCGATCGTATCGGCCTGCGCGCGCAGGAAGTCCGGCGCCTGCTGGTCACCGTGATAACCCGGCGTCAGCGGCACGCCGGCTTTGGCCATCAAGGCCTTGGCCGCGCTCTTGTCACCCATCGCGCGGATCGCGCTGGCCGGCGGCCCGATGAAGGTGATGCCGGCGGCGGCACAGGCATCGGCGAAGTCGGCGTTCTCGGACAGGAAGCCGTATCCGGGATGGATCGCCTGCGCGCCGCTGCGGCGTGCGGCGTCGAGCAGGGCCTCGCCGCGCAGATAGCTCTCGCGTGCGGCGGCCGGTCCGATGTGGATGGCCTCGTCGGCCAGGCGCACGTGGCGGGCATTGCGGTCCGCATCGGAATACACCGCCACGGTGGCGATGCCGAGGCGGCGGCACGTGGCGATGACGCGGCAGGCGATTTCGCCACGGTTGGCGATCAGGACTTTGGTGAACATGGCGACAGGCTCGGTCATGGCGCGGGTTACATGCGGAACACGCCGAAGCGCGTCTGCTGCGGGGCGGCGTTGAGGCTGGCCGACAGCGCCAGGGCCAATACCCGGCGGGTATCGGCCGGATCGATCACGCCGTCGTCCCACAGGCGCGCGCTGGCGTAGTACGGGTGGCCCTGCTGCTCGAACTGCTCGCGGATCGGCGCCTTGAACGCGTCCTCTTCCTCGGCGGGCCATTGCCCGCCCTTGGCTTCGATGCCATCGCGACGTACCGTGGCCAGCACGCTGGCGGCCTGTTCGCCACCCATCACGCCGATGCGTGCGTTGGGCCACATCCACAGGAAGTTCGGCGAATAGGCCCGTCCACACATGCCGTAGTTGCCGGCGCCGAACGAGCCGCCGATCACCACGGTGAACTTGGGCACCTTCGCGCAGGCGACCGCCATCACCAGCTTGGCACCGTCCTTGGCGATACCGCCCTGTTCGTACTTGCGCCCGACCATGAAGCCGGTGATGTTCTGCAGGAACAGCAGCGGGATGCCGCGCTGGGTGCACAGCTCGATGAAGTGCGCGCCCTTCAGCGCGGACTCGGAGAACAGGATGCCGTTGTTGGCGATGATGCCGATCGGGTAGCCGTTCAGATGGGCGAAGCCGGTGACCAGGGTGGCGCCATAGCGCGGCTTGAACTCATCGAAGCGCGAGCCATCGACCAGGCGTGCGATCACCTCGCGCACGTCGTAGGGCTTGCGCGTGTCGGCCGGGATCACGCCGTACAGTTCGTGCGCCGGCAGCAACGGTTCCTCCGGCGGCTGCATCGCCATCGCCGGTTCCGGCTTGCGCCAGTTCAGCTGGGCGATGATCGCGCGGACCCGTGCCAGCGCCTGCAGGTCGTTGTCGGCCATGTGGTCGGCCACACCGGAAATGCGCGTGTGCACGTCGGCGCCGCCCAGTTCCTCGGCCGTCACCACTTCACCGGTGGCCGCCTTCACCAGCGGCGGGCCGCCGAGGAAGATGGTGCCCTGCTCGCGCACGATCACCGTTTCATCGCTCATCGCCGGCACGTAGGCGCCACCGGCGGTGCAGCTGCCCATGACGCAGGCGATCTGCGGGATGCCCTGCGCGGACAGGTTGGCCTGGTTGTAGAAGATGCGGCCGAAGTGGTCGCGATCGGGGAACACCTCGTCCTGCAGCGGCAGGAAGGCGCCACCGGAGTCGACCAGATAGATGCACGGCAGGTGGTTCTGCTCGGCGATCTCCTGTGCACGCAGGTGCTTCTTCACCGTCATCGGGTAATAGGTGCCGCCCTTGACCGTGGCATCGTTGGCCACGATCACGCACTCCACGCCGCTGACCCGGCCGATGCCGGCGACCACGCCGGCTGCCGGCACGGCATCGTCATACATGCCATGAGCAGCCAGCGGCGCGATTTCGAGGAATGCGCTGCCGGCATCGAGCAGGGCGTCGATGCGGTCGCGTACCAGCAGCTTGCCGCGCGCGGTGTGCTTGGCGCGTGCCGCCTCGCTGCCGCCCAAGGCAGTGCGGGCGAGGGTGGCGTGCAGATCGTCGACCACGGCCTGCATCGCCGCGCGGTTGCTTTCAAACGTGTCGCTGCCCGGTTGCAGCTGGCTGTTCAGGACGGTCATGGGGTGGCCTTACAGAGTGCGCTGGAACAATTCACGGCCGATCAGCATGCGGCGGATCTCCGACGTGCCCGCACCGATCTCGTACAGCTTGGCGTCGCGCCACAGGCGGCCGGTCGGGTACTCGTTGATGTAGCCGTTGCCACCGAGGATCTGGATCGCCTGCCCGGTCAGCCAGGTGGCCTTCTCGGCGGCGTACAGGATCGCACCGGCCGCGTCCTGGCGGGTGGTACGGCCCTGGTCGCAGGCGCGCGCCACGGCGTACACGTAGGCGCGGCAGGCGCCCAGGCCCACGTACATGTCGGCGATCTTGGCCTGGATCAGCTGGAAGCTGCCGATCGCTTCGCCGAACTGGTGGCGTTCGTGCACGTACGGCATCACCACGTCCATGGCCGCAGCCATCAGCCCCAGCGGGCCGCCGGACAGCACCACGCGCTCGTAGTCCAGGCCGGACATCAGCACGCGCACGCCACCGCCGACGCTGCCGAGCACGTTCTCTTCGGGAATTTCGCAGTCCTGGAACACCAGCTCGCAGGTCGGCGAGGAGCGCATGCCCAGCTTGTCCAGCTTCTGCGCGGTGGAGAAACCCGGCATGCCCTTTTCAACCAGGAAGGCGGTGATGCCCCTGGCGCCGGCGTCCATGTCGGTTTTGGCATAGACCACCAGCACATCGGCGTCCGGGCCGTTGGTGATCCACATCTTGTTGCCGTTGAGGACATAGCGATCGCCACGCTTGTCGGCGCGCAGCTTCATCGATACCACGTCCGAACCGGCGCCGGGTTCGCTCATCGCCAGTGCGCCCACCTTGGCGCCGCTGCACAGGTCGGGCAGGAAGCGCTGCTTCTGCGCCTCGCTGCCGTTCTTGCGCAGCTGGTTCACGCACAGGTTGGAGTGCGCGCCATAGGACAGGCCGATGCCGCCGGAGGCGCGCGAGACCTCTTCCATCGCCACCACGTGGGCCAGGTAGCCCATGCCGGTACCGCCGTATTCTTCCTCGACGGTAAGGCCGAGCAGGCCCTGTTCGCCCAGTTTCGGCCACAGTGCCTGCGGGAACTGGTTGGTCGCATCGGCCTCGGCCGCCAGCGGCGCGATCTCGGCGGCGGCAAAATGGGCCACGCTCTGGCGCAGCAGGTCGATCTCTTCACCGAGATCGAAGTTCAGGGATGGCACGTGCATTACAGCGGCTCCACGGCGGCAAAGTGGGGGATGGACGCACCCAGGGCTTGCCGGCAATGGTTTCCAGGACCGCGCCGGCACGGGCGAGGCCCCAGCGTAACGGGGTTCGGGAAAGAAGTGAACACAAATTCAAAAATTGAAACCAGAATCAAAACATGGCCTACAAACGCTCTGCACTGATGGAAGAACGCCTGGCCGGGGCCCGCGAGCGGATCCTGCTGGCAACCCGTGAACGGGTCGCCACCGGCGGCTGGCGAAACGCCCCGGTGACCGCCGTGGCAACCCAGGCGGGGGTCTCCACCGGCCTGATATACCGTCATTTCCCCTCCAAGGCCGACCTGTTCGTGGAGGTGCTCAACGCGGCGGTGGCCCATGAAGTGGCGATCATGGAACGCATCGCCAGCGGCCCGGAGGCGGCCAGCGAGCGCCTGCGGCTGGCCATCGCCGCCTTCGTGCGTCGCGCCCTGGCGGGTCCGGGGCTGGCCCACGCCTTCATCGTCGAACCGGTCGATCCGGACGTGGAAGCCGAGCGCATGCGCGGCCGCCGTGCCTTCGGTGATGTGTTCCTGCGCCTGGTGGAGGAAGGCGTGGCCGCCGGCGAACTGCCTGCGCAGGATGCGCATGTGGCGGCCGCGTGCCTGGTCGGTGCCTTCACCGAAGCGATGGTCGGCCCGACCGCGCCCAGCCGTGAAGCGCATCGCGACGAGGATGCGCTGGTCGACGCCATCTGCAGCTTCTGCCTGCGTGCCATCGGCGCACCGGTAAATCGGTAGCGCCGGGCCATGCCCGGTGGCTTGTGTTGCTGGGGTCAGATCCCTTTTGCGGCGCAAAAGGGATCTGACCCCAGCCCCCGGCATGTTGCGCCGCACCAGCATTGACGCCTGTTGTCGCGCGCAGGACGCGTTCTATACTCGGCCCATCACGCAGTCGCTCAGCCGTGGTCCAACGACTACCAGCCAGGGGTAACGAAGAGTGCGGAATTACGATCTGGAGTTCCTGAAACGCTTCTCCATGGTGATCGCGCTGTTGATGGCCATCACTCTGGGTCTGATCTTCCTTGCCGCCTTCCTGCACACCCGGATTCCGCCCGAGGTGTCGCCCACTGCGGCCAAACGCACCGAACAGCGCATCGCGCCGACCGGAGCGGTGTACGCCGGCAGTACCGGTGCAGCCGCGCAGGCGGCGGCCAAGGCGGCCGCGCTGGCCAAGGCCGCCTCGCAGGTGGCCTACGGCGGCACCACCGATGGCAAGGTCATCTTCGACAACCTGTGCACCGCCTGCCACACCACCGGGGTGGGCCAGGCGCCGACCCTGGACCGCGCGCACTGGGACCAGCGCATCACGCAGGGCAAGGACACGCTCTACAAGCACGCCATCGAGGGCTACACCGGCCCGGACGGCGGCATCATGCCTCCCAAGGGCGGCAACCCGGCGCTGACCGAGGAACAGATCCACGCCACCGTGGACTGGATGCTGGGCAACCTGAAGTAGGGCCTTTCCGCAGCGCCGGGCCTGCCCTCGGCAGCCTCTGCTCCACCTGCATGGGCGGCTGCCGGGCATGGGCCCGGCGCTGCGATCCCGTCGTCGACGGCCCCCGGGGCTTTGCCCACCTGGGCAGATCGCCGGGCTGCAGTCGGGCGTTCGTATTTCGGGGTTAGTCTGTGCCCCCATTCCGTGGAGTCTGCCCGTCGATGCGCCGCCGTTCCCTTGTTCTCGTCCTGTCCCTGCTGCTGCCGGCATCTGCCTTTGCCCAGGCCCAGCCGCAGGCCATGCCGGCCCCGGCGACGTCCACCCCACGCAACTCCACCGTTGTACTGGCCACCGCGCCGGCCGACTGGCGCGCGCTGGACGGCCAGCGTGTGCGCATCGCTGCGCCGCTGACCCTGGCCGGCACCGACGCTCTGGAACGCTCCGGCCAGCTGACGGTCGCCTTCGGCGGTCGCCTGTGGCAGCCGACCGAAGTGGCCGCGCCAGGCACCGCCGGCATCGAACAGGTGATGGCTGACAACCTGCGCCGCCGCCTGGTCCTGGACGATGGCAGCGACGTGCGTGATCCGGGCAGCGTGGCCTACCTGCCGGGCAACCCGGTGCTGCGCACCGGCATGCTGCTGCGCAATGTGGAAGGCACTGTCCGCGTGGACGCGCAGGGCCGCCCCCAGCTGCGGGTCGAAGGCACGCTGAGCCTGCCCGCACTGCAGCGGCCGGCGGTGCCGGAGGTGCCTGGCAGCCTGCGTATCGCGGCGTTCAACCTGGAAAACTACTTCAATGGCGACGGCCAGGGCGGCGGCTTCCCGACGTTGCGCGGTGCCCGCACGCTCGAGGAGCACAAGGCCCAGGTAGCCAAGCTGGTCGCCACCATCAATGCACTCGATACCCACATCGCCGCCCTGATGGAGCTGGAGAACGATGGCTACGGACCGCAGTCGGCCATTGCCGAACTGCTGGCCGCGCTCAATGACCGGCCGCACGCCGGGCCGGACGACGCATGGGTGGCGGTCGATCCGGGCGAAGGCCCCGGCACCAATCCCATCCGCGTCGGCATCATCTACAAGCGCGGTGCGTTCAAGACATTGGGCCCGCCGTTGACCAAGCTTGATGGCCCGTTTGCCGAGCACAGCCGCGCACCGCTGGCACAGGCTTTCCAGGGCAAGGGCGCGCCGTTCATGGTGGTCGCCAACCACTTCAAGTCCAAGGGGTGCCGCGACGCCAGCGGTGCCGACGCCGACCGCAACGATGGCCAGGGCTGCTGGAATGCGACGCGCGTCGAATCGGCCCGCCAGCTCAACCAGTGGGTGCAGGCCGAAGCCGCGCGCCTGAAGGTGAAGGATGTGGTGATGCTGGGCGATTTCAACGCCTATGCGATGGAGGATCCGATCCGCACGCTGCACACGCTGGGCTGGCAGGACGCCTTCAAGGTGGCCAAGGTCGAACATCCCTACAGCTACGTCTACAACGGCTACAGCGGCCGCCTCGACCACGCCCTGCTGAGTCCGTCCATGGCCCGCCGCCTGGCGGGCGCCGCCGAATGGCACAGCAATGCCGACGAGCAGGACGCCAGCGGCTACCAGGGGCGCAATGTGCCCGGCCCATGGCGCAGTTCCGACCACGACCCGCTGCTGCTGGGCTTCGACAAGTAATGCCCAACGCCGGGGTCGGATCCCATTCCAACGGAATGGGCTCTGACCCCGATGCATCGCCGGGCCATGAACGCGTGGGCCGCACGTGGGGTCAGAGCCCATTCCGTTGGAATGGGATCCGACCTTTCGGGCCGTACTCACCCCCAGGCGATCAATCCGATCGCCAGCACTGCCAGCGCCAGGCCGGCCCGGTTCCACTTCGTGGTCGGTTCGCCAAAGGCAAACACGCCCACCAGCGCGCCCAGCACCACCACACCGATGTTCATGCCGGCGAACACCGTGGCCGGGCTGTCCGGCATCGCCTGGTGCGCGTGCACATAGAACAGGATGTTGCCGCCGTTGAGCAGGCCCAGCAGCGCACCCGCGCCGAGGTTGTGCCAGGCCAGCCGGCTGCGACCGCTGAAGTGCCGCCACAGCTGCAATGCCAGCATCAGTACGAAGGCCACGCTGAAGCTGGCCAGCACCGCCGCCATCGACGGCGTGCCGGACAGCGCCACCTGCTTGAGCAGCACGTCCACCACCGCGAAGCCGCCCCACACGCCCAGCAGCCAGCCCCAGCCACCCGGCGAGGACGCCACCGCCGGGCCGCGCGGGCGCAGGCTGATGGCCACCATCGCCAGCAGGCCCAGGCCGAGCCCGGCCAGCTTCCACGGCGTGGCGGTCTGGCCGAAGAACAGGAACGCCGCCGCCAGTGACAGCAGCAGCGACAGCCGCTGCGCCACGTCGCTGCGGACGATGCCGGCCACCGCCACCGCGCGGCCCAGCACCAGGAAGATCGAGGGCAGCACCACCGCCAGCGCCAGCAGCGACGGCCACGGGGCATGCGGCGCGCGCAGTGCGTCCAGCGGCGGCTGCAGCACCACGGCGGTCAGGGTCGCGGCCACCAGGTAGTTCCAGGTGACCATCTGCGCAACATCCAGTTGGCGGCGTCCGGCCACCTTCAACAACACCGAAACCAGCACGCTGCAGATCACGGCCAAAGACAGGTAGAGCATGGGGCGGGCACAGGGCAGGGGCGGGGGACGGTATCATGGTGCCATGCACAAGCCTTCGTTCCCCGTCGCCCCTGGCGAAACCACCTGCCTCGAACTGGACGGCCCGGCCGGCCCGCTGGAAGTGGTCGTCGACCTGCCCAAGGCCGATGTGCCGGTGCAGCCGATCGTGGCCATCGTCTGCCATCCGCTGTCCACCGAGGGCGGCACCCTGCACAACAAGGTGGTCACCATGACCGCCAGCACCCTGCGCGAGCTGGGCATCGCCACGGTGCGCTTCAACTTCCGCAGCGTCGGTGGTTCGGCGGGCACCTTCGATGGCGGCGTGGGCGAGCAGGATGACCTGAAGGCCGTGACCGCCTGGGTGCGCAGCCAGCGCCCCGACGACCGCCTGTGGCTGGCCGGCTTCAGCTTTGGTGCGTTCGTTTCGCTGAAGGCAGCCGCCACGCTGCAGCCAGAGGCGCTGATCTCGATCGCGCCGCCGGCCGGCCGCTGGGATTTCGACGGCGTGCAGCCACCGGCCCGCTGGCTGGTGATCCAGGGCGAGCAGGACGAGATCGTCGACCCGCAGGCGGTCTATCAGTGGCTGGACGCGCTGCAGGCTCCGCATGAGCTGGTGCGGATGCCCGACACCAGCCACTTCTTCCATCGCAAGCTGATCGACCTGCGTGGTGCGTTGACCCACGGCGTCAAGCACTGGCTGGGCGCAGCGGCATGAGTGCAGTCGAGTTGACCCCGTCGCAGCGGTATGCGGCCGGGGTTGCCCGGGGTGACTGGCAGGACGACCCCGCCCAGCACGCGGCGCTGGCCGAGCTGGACCGCATCCACGTGGGCCTGCTGGACAACGCCGACGACGGCTGGCTGGACCGGTTGTCCTCGTTCTGGAAGAAGCCCGAGCCGGTCAAGGGGCTGTATTTCTGGGGGGGTGTCGGCCGCGGCAAGACCTTCCTGGTGGATCTGTTCTACGACGGGCTGCCGATCAAGCAGAAGTACCGCACCCACTTCCATCGTTTCATGCGCAGCGTCCACGAGCGCCTGCGCGAGCACCAGGGCCAGAGCGACCCGTTGGCGAAGATCGCCCAGGAATGGCGCAGCAACCTGCGCGTGCTGGTGCTGGACGAATTCTTCGTCACCGACATCGGCGACGCCATGCTGCTGGCGCGCCTGCTCGAACGCCTGTTCGCCGAGGGCGTGACCCTGGTCACCACCTCCAATACGGCGGTGGAGAACCTGTATCTCAATGGCCTGCAGCGCGAGAGCTTCCTGCCCGCCATCAGCCTGCTGCAGCGCTTCTGCGTCGAGCTGTACGCCGAAGGCACGGAGGATTACCGGATGCGCGCGCTGACCCGCTCGCCGGTGTACCGCGCGCCGCTGGCCGCCGATAGCGACGACTGGCTCGCCACGCGCTGGAACGAACTGAGTGGTGGTCAGCCCGCCAAGGCCGGCAACATCGAGATCGAAGGCCGCAAGATTCCGGTCCGCGGCCGGGGCAAGAGCATCGCCTGGTTCGACTTCGCCGCCCTGTGCGAAGGCCCGCGCGGCCCATCGGACTACATCGAGATCGCACACGAGTTCAATACGGTGCTGCTGGGCGGCATTCCCGCCTTCGATCGCCTGAACGAGGACGCCGCGCGCCGCTTCGTCAACCTGATCGACGAACTGTACGACCGCCACGTCAACCTGGTCTGCACCGCCAGCACCTCGCCGGTCGAGCTGTACACCGGCCAGCGCCTGCAGGGCGCGTTCGAGCGCACCGCCTCGCGCCTGATCGAGATGCAGAGCGCTGAATACCTGGGTACCCCGCACCGGGCGTGAGGGCCCGGGAGCTGCACGATCTGCCGGAAGGGCAGCCGCGCGCAGGCGCTGCAGCGGCAGCTCGACGTTACCGGCTGGGCGCCAGTGCGTTGCCCTGCGGCCGCTCATCCGGCCCGGTCGACACCTGCAGGCCGTTGTCGCTGCGCTCCAGCAGCCGCAGCGGCTGGCCCTGGTAACGCACTTCCAGCGCATCGTGGGTATCGGCCAGCGCACGCACCAGCGGGCACAACGCCATCGCGCTGGCCTCCACACGCTGGGCACCGGCTTCCAGGCGCCGGTCCAGCTCGGCATCCAGGCGCTCGGCACGTTCCTCCATGGCGTCGCTGCGGCCGGTGAAGACCTGCCAGAGCACGCTGCGGGCGATCGAGCCGGACAGCGTCTCGGCCATGTCCTGCACCTTCGCCTCGAATCCGGGACCGAAGGTCGCCTGTTCCCAGTAGCCCTTTCCGAGCGTCCCCTCGATCCAGTCATCCGCCTGCCGCCGCAGGCGCCTGACCTTGCGGCTGTTGGCGGTGCCGGTCAGGCTCTCGTAGACGCCATCGAGCGCGTCGAAGCTCAGCTGGCTGACATCGCGCGCCAATGCCGTGGCGGCGGGCATCAACCGGCGCGCGCCGGCCTCCAGCTGGCGCAGGCGGGCGGCATCGGCGTCGCTGACCGGCACGATCGTGTCATCCAGGCTCAGCACACCATCGTGGAACACCACCTCGTGCGGCGCCTGTGGGCCGTGTCGCAGCCAGATGCCGCCGCTGTCCACCAGCACGTCATAGTCCGTGCGGATGCCACACTGGTCCGCGTGCAGCTTCGGCGCGTCGGCCGCCTGCGCCGGCATGATGCACAGCGCCGACAGCACTGCCAGGGCAGGCAGTCGCAGGTCCATTGGACATTCCTTTTCCAGTCGCCAGAGCCCAGCGTCCGCCTCTCCGGCCTGTCCGTCATCGGCCGAAAGTCACGCCGTCCACCGGCTGCCCACCTTCTATCCACAGGGTTGTCCCTTGGTCATTCCGTTACTGTCATGTGAAGCTGTCATTGTTCTGTTTCCGCACGCCGTTGTACCGCCGGAATGACGCGTTCCGGTCTTGACTGCGCGGCCCGTTCCGGCAGGTCCAAAGCGTCCGATCCGGGCGCCGATGGCACGATCCTTGCGGCGCAAGGGATTGCCGAATTTCACTACATTTGGCGTTGACGGACCCCACCACCCCCACTATCTTGTGGCCATCGGTCGCAGCGACCCCACGTCGCAAGGACAACGGGGAAGGCGCAGAGGCGGGAGCCACGCGGCACCCCCGTCCACAGCGATACCCGTCGGCGACCGTCACGGCAGCGGCAGGCGCAGGTCTCACCTCCTGCGACGCCCAGCTGCCATCCTGGGCCGTCATGTCCTGGGCCGCGCCACCGATGCACCTGCAACCACCCCATCACGCCAAGAGGACACACGCCGTGACCACCGAAACCAGCGCCACCATCGAAAAGGAAAGCGAGTTCCTGTTGACGTCGCCGCCGACGGCCAACGCGATGAGTGTGACCAAGCGCAATGGCACGACCGAACTGGTGGATCTGAACAAGATCGTGCGTGCGGTGCAGCGTTCCTCCGAAGGCCTGCACGCCGTCGATCCGATGCGCGTGGCCACCCGCACCATTTCCGGCCTGTACAACGGCGCCACCACCCGCGAACTGGACGAGCTGTCCATCCGCACCGCCGCCCTGCTGATCGGTGAAGAACCCGAGTACGGCCGTCTGGCCGCGCGCCTGCTGGCCAACTACATCGCCAAGGAAGTGTCGGGCCAGGAAATCTATGCCTTCTCGCAGTCGGTCAGCCGTGGCCATGAAGTCGGCCTGATCAACGACCGCCTGCTGAACTTCGTGCAGACCAACGCGCGCAAGCTCAACGATGCGATCGACATCTCGCTGGACCTGAACTTCGATTACTTCGGCCTGCGTACCCTGTACGACCGCTACCTGCTGCGCCATCCGCACACCCGCAAGGTGATCGAGACCCCGCAGCAGTTCTTCCTGCGCATCGCCAGCGCGCTGAGCGAGGACGTGTCCGAGACCCTGGCGCTGTACAAGCGCATGGGCAACCTGGACTACCTGCCGTCC
This sequence comes from Stenotrophomonas sp. Steno-C15, assembly GCF_056393265.1. NCBI lineage: Bacteria > Pseudomonadati > Pseudomonadota > Gammaproteobacteria > Lysobacterales > Lysobacteraceae > Stenotrophomonas > Stenotrophomonas sp. Steno-C15. The sequence goes on along the minus strand of NZ_JBWJPF010000026.1, from coordinate 27,323 downwards.
AGCCCGACCCTGTTCAACTCCGGCACCACCCACGAGCAGCTGTCCTCGTGCTTCCTGCTCGATTCGCCGCAGGACTCGCTGGAGTCGATCTACGCCAAGTACGGCGATATCGCCCAGCTGTCGAAGTTCTCCGGCGGCATCGGCGTCAGCTACACCCGCGTGCGTTCGCGTGGTTCGCTCATCAAGTCCACCAACGGCCATTCCAACGGCATCGTGCCGTGGCTGAAGACCATGGACTCGTCCGTGGCGGCGGTGAACCAGGGCGGCAAGCGCAAGGGCGCGGCCTGCGTATATCTGGAAACCTGGCACGCCGACATCGAGGATTTCCTCGAGCTGCGTGACAACACCGGTGACGAAGCCCGCCGTACCCACAACCTGAACCTGGCCAACTGGGTGCCGGACCTGTTCATGAAGCGCGTCGAGGCCGACCAGGAATGGTCGCTGTTCGATCCGCGCGTCGTGCCGGAGTTCACCGATCTGTTCGGCGAAGCCTTCGAGCAGGCCTACCTGCAGGCCGAAGCCCAGGGCAAGGCCAACCGCACCATCTCCGCCCGCAAGCTGTACGCCCGCATGATGCGTACGCTGGCCGAGACCGGCAACGGCTGGATGACCTTCAAGGACAAGTGCAACCGCGCCAGCAACCAGACCCTGCGTCCGGGCAACGTGATCCACCTGTCCAACCTGTGCACGGAAATCCTGGAGGTCACCTCCAACGATGAAACCGCGGTGTGCAACCTGGGTTCGATCAACCTGGGCAACCACTTCGACGAGCACAACGAGTTCGACTTCGAGAAGCTGGCCGAGACCGTGCGCCTGGCCGTGCGCCAGCTCGACCGTGTCATCGACCTGAACTTCTACCCGATCGAAACCGCCCGCCGCGCCAACCTGCGCTGGCGCCCGGTCGGCCTGGGCTGCATGGGCCTGCAGGACGTGTTCTTCCGCAAGCGCCTGCCGTTCGACAGCGCCGAAGCCCGTGCCCTGTCGAAGAAGATCGCCGAGACGATCTACTTCCACGCGCTGGAAACCTCGACCGAGCTGGCCCAGGAACGCGGCAAGCACCCGTCGTTCAACGACACCCGTGCCGCCAGTGGCGAACTGCAGTTCGACGCCTGGAACGTGGTGCCGGAAGACACCGCGCGCTGGGATGCCCTGCGTGCCCGCATCAAGGAGCACGGCCTGCGCAACTCGCTGATGATCGCGATCGCCCCGACCGCGACCATCGCCTCCATCGCCGGCTGCTACGAGTGCGTCGAGCCGCAGGTGTCCAACCTGTTCAAGCGCGAAACCCTGTCCGGTGACTTCCTGCAGGTCAACCGCTACCTGGTGAACGAGCTGAAGAAGCTGGGCCTGTGGACCGCCGACATGCGCGATGCCATCAAGCTGGCCGAAGGTTCCATCGCCGGCCTGACGCAGATTCCGGAAACCCTGCGTGAGGTCTACCGCACCGCGTGGGAACTGCCGATGCGTTCGCTGATCGACATGGCCGCCGAGCGTGGCGCCTTCATCGACCAGTCGGCCTCGCTCAACCTGTTCATGGAAAGCCCGAACATCGGCGCGATGTCGTCCATGTACATGTACGCGTGGAAGCAGGGCATCAAGACCACCTACTACCTGCGCTCGCGTCCGGCCACCAAGATCGCCAAGACCACGGTCAGCAACGCGGCCCCGGCCAAGGTGTTCAGCCCGGACGAAGCCATCGCCTGCTCGCTGGAGAACCCGGAAGCCTGCGAGGCCTGCCAGTAATCGCGCGCTGTGCCGTAGATGGAGCCGGGCTCGGCCCGGCTGCGCAATGACAAGGTAGCGCCGGGCCATGCCCGGCGTTTTGACCCGAGAAGACAAGGAAACACCCATGGCCGACAAGCCCAAGCAGATGCTGCTCGATCCCGGTTTTGAACTGACGTTGCGCCCGATGCGCTACCCGCAGTTCTATGACATGTACCGGAATGCGATCAAGAACACCTGGACGGTGGAAGAGATCAATTTCCAGATCGACATCACCGACCTGCACAGCAAGATGTCGCCGGGTGAGCGCCACCTGATCCATCGCCTGGTCGCGTTCTTCGCCACCGGCGATTCGATCGTGTCCAACAACCTGGTGCTGAACCTGTACCAGCACCTCAATGCGCCGGAAGCGCGCATGTACCTGTCGCGCCAGCTGTATGAAGAAGCGCTGCACGTGCAGTTCTACCTGACCCTGCTCGACAACTACCTGCCGGACCCGGAAGAGCGCGCCAAGGCGTTCTCGGCGGTGGAGAACATCGACTCGATCAAGAAGAAGGCCGATTTCTGCTTCAAGTGGATCGACTCGATCCAGGACCTGACCCGCATCGAGACCCGCGAACAGCGCCGCCAGTTCCTGCTCAACCAGATCTGCTTCGCCGCCTGCATCGAAGGCCTGTTCTTCTTTGCTGCGTTCGCCTACGTGTACTACTTCCGTTCGCGCGGCCTGCTGCCGGGCCTGGCCTCGGGCACCAACTGGGTGTTCCGCGACGAAAGCGCCCACATGGAGTTCGCGTTCGAGTCGGTGCGCGTGGTCCGCGAGGAAGAGCCGGACCTGTTCGATGACGAGATGAAGCAGCAGGTGTACGACATGCTGGCCGAAGCGATCGAATGCGAAGTGCAGTTCGCCGAGGACGTGCTGTCCGGCGGCGTGGCGGGCATCTCCACGCGCGACATGCGCCAGTACCTGCAGCACTGCGCCGACCAGCACTTCGCCAAGCTGGGCATGGAAAAGAAGTACAACGTGCGCAACCCGCTGCCGTTCATGGAACTGCAGGACGTGCAGGAGCTGACCAACTTCTTCGAACGCCGCGTTTCGGCCTACCAGGTCGGCGTGCAGGGCGAAGTTGCCTTCGACATGAACTTCTGACCCGTCCGGTCAGGCCTGTCGCAGCGAAAACCCCGGCCGATGCCGGGGTTTTTTGTGGGTAGCGCCGGGCCATGCCCGGCGGGTACCGTCCGGGGCTGCGCGCAGCGTCGACCGCGCTGCGCCTTCGCCGGGCATGGCCCGGCGCTACCGCCGCCCTTCCACCGCCATGCGCACCGCCAGCCCGGCCAGGACCGTGCCCATCAGCCAGCGCTGTGCCGCCTGCCAGCTCGGGCGCGCGGCGAGAAATGCCGCGATGCTGCCGGCCAGCACCACGATCACCGCGTTCACGCTCAGGCTCACCACGATCTGGGTAGCACCCAGGACCAGCGACTGCATCAGCACGCTGCCGTGTCCGTCCGGATGCAGGAACTGCGGCAGCAGGGACAGGTACATCACCGCGATCTTCGGGTTCAGCAGATTGGTCAGAAAGCCCATCGCAAACAATCTGCGTGGGGTGTCCTGCGGCAGGTCGCGCACCGCGAACGGCGAGCGGCCACCGGGTTTGAGCGCCTGCCAGGCCAGGTACAGCAGGTACAACGCCCCCCCGATGCGCAGCGCGTCGTAGGCGAACGGCACCGTCATCAGCAGGGCGGTGATGCCCAGCGCCGCGCACAGCATGTAGAACACGAAACCCAGCACCACCCCACCCAGCGAGACCAGGCCGGCGCGGCGGCCCTGGCAGATCGAGCGCGAGACCAGGTAGATCATGTTCGGCCCGGGCGTGAGCACCATGCCCAGCGAGATGAGGGCGAACGCCAGCAGATCGGAGGTCGCGGGCATGGGCAGTCCTGGCAGTGGGCGTGGCGCAGTGTAGCGCTGCCTGTACGGGGCCTGGCTTAACATTGCCGCACCCCACACCGAAGCCCTACCCATGACCCCGATCCCTGAAACCGTGCCACCGATCGAAGTGCGCATGGCCGAAATCGTCTTTCCCAACCATACCAACCATATGGGCACGCTGTTTGGTGGCCAGGCGCTGGCGTGGATGGACAAGGCCGCCTTCCTCGCCGCCGCCCGCTACTCGCGCCGCACCGTGGTCACCGCGCGCAGCGACCAGGTAGACTTCAAGCTGCCGATCCGCATCGGCCAGATGGTGGAAACGATCGGCCGCATCGTCGAGGTCGGCCGCAGCTCGATGAGGGTCGAGGTGGAACTGATTGCCGAAGACCTGCACAGCGGCGAGCGCAGGCTCTGCACGCGCGGCCACTTCGTGATGATCGCGCTGGACGAGGCGGGCCAGCCGATCGCGGTACCGCCGCTGCCGGCGCCCTGAGCCGGCGCTTGTGGGGGCGCCGTGCTGCCCCCATCTGGGTGGCATGACCCCGCCGCTGACCGACTTCATCGACCGCGCCCAGCGCCTGTTCGTGCTGACCGGCGCTGGCTGCAGCACGGCCTCGGGAATCCCCGATTACCGGGATACCGATGGCCAATGGAAACGCACGCCGCCGGTCACCTACCAGGCATTCATGGGCGAGGCCGCCACCCGCCAGCGCTACTGGGCACGCAGCCTGCTGGGCTGGCCGCGCTTCGGCCTGGCCCAGCCCAACGGCACCCACCAGGCGCTGGCCGCGCTGGAGAAGCAAGGCAAGGTGCAGTTGCTGCTGACCCAGAACGTGGATGGCCTGCACCAGCGCGCCGGCAGCCGGAACGTGATCGACCTGCATGGGCGGCTGGACCTGGTGCGCTGCATGGGCTGCGAGCGCCGCAGCGGTCGCCAAGCGTTCCAGCAGCGCCTGCTGGACGCCAATCCCGGCTGGGACACGCTCGAGGCCGGCATCGCCCCCGACGGCGACGCTGATCTGGAGACCGATTTTTCCTCCTTCGTGGTGCCCGACTGTCCGTCCTGTGGCGGCCTGCTGAAGCCGGACGTGGTGTTCTTCGGCGAGAACGTGCCGCGTGAACGCGTGGCGGCAGTGCATGAGCACCTGCAGCAGGCCGATGCCGTGCTGGTGGTGGGGTCCTCGCTGATGGTCTATTCCGGCTTTCGTTTCGTGCAGGCCGCAGCAAAGGCCGGATTGCCGGTGGCTGCCGTGAACCGTGGCCGCACCCGTGCCGACGACCTGCTGCAGTTCAAGGACGAGCGCGATTGCGCTGAAGCGCTGGCCGGGTTCGTCATCGGGTAGCGCCAGGCCATGCCCGGCGAGCATGCAGCGCCACCGCGAAACAGCGATCCATCCACATGGTTGATTCGCCGCCCTTGCAGCGGTGCAATACGCACCCCCCTCTGCCCGTCCCTGCACCCCTCGTGAGCCAGCTGTTCTCGCCGATCACCTTCGGCCGCCTGACCCTGTCCAACCGCATCGTCATCGCGCCGATGTGCCAGTATTCCGCCGAAGACGGGCGCGCCAGCGATTGGCATGCCATGCATCTGGGCAACCTGGCGCAATCCGGTGCCGGCCTGCTGATCCTGGAAGCGACGGCGGTTGAGCCGCGTGGACGCATCAGCTGGGCCGACCTCGGCCTGTGGGATGACGGTACCGAAGCTGCGCTGGCACACGTGCTGGCCAGCGTGCGGCGCTGGTCGCCGATGCCGCTGGGCATCCAGCTGGGCCATGCCGGCCGCAAGGCCTCGGTACAGCGTCCCTGGGACGGCGGTGGCCAGCTGCCGGCCGATGATGCACGTGGCTGGACCACGGTGGCGCCGTCAGCGCTGCCGTTCCATGCTGCCGATCCAGCGCCGCAGGAACTGGATGAGGCGGGCATCGCGGGAATCGTTGCTGCCTTCGCCGCCAGCGCGGTGCGCGCCGAACGCCTGGGCTTCGAACTGATCGAAGTGCATGCCGCGCACGGCTATCTGCTGCACCAGTTCCTGTCACCGCTGAGCAACCGGCGCACCGATGGCTACGGGGGTTCGCTGCCCAATCGCCTGCGCCTGCTGGTAGAGGTATTCGATGCCGTGCGCGCGGCAGTGTCCGACAAGGTGGCCGTCGGCGTGCGCATCTCCGCCAGCGACTGGGTCGACGGTGGCTGGGATCTGCTGCAGAGCGAAGCGCTGTCCCAGGTGCTGGACGCGCGTGGCTGCGATTTCCTGCACGTCTCCAGCGGCGGCCTGGATGAGCGCCAGAAGATCAGCGTCGGGCCGGGCTACCAGGTGCCGTTCGCGGCCGCGATCAAGGCCAAGGTGCGCATGCCGGTCATCGCGGTGGGGATGATCACCGAACCGGAGCAGGCCGAATCGATCCTGCGTCATCGCCACGCCGATGCCATCGCCCTGGCCCGCGGCATCCTCTACGACCCGCGCTGGCCCTGGCACGCGGCAGCCGCGCTGGGCGACAGCGTAGTGCCGGCCGCGCAGTACCTGCGCTGCGAGCCGCGTGAGGCACGCGGCGTGTTCACCCCGCGCTGAAGGTCATGCCCGCCAGGCCGGCGGCAGGCCGGCCTGCAGGTGATCGAACAGCGCACGGATCCTGGCGGTGAAGTCGCGGCGGTCGCTGACGCAGAAATAGACCTCCATCGGTTCCGGGCGCCATGCGCTGTCCGCGCCGAACACCGCCTGCAACCGGCCATCGCGCAGAAAGGGATCGGCCACGAAGGCCGCCAGCCGGGTGATGCCGGCACCGGCCGCGGCCAGTTCGGCCAGCGCGTCGATGTCATCGCACACCATGCCGGGCGGCAGCGGCGCATCCGCGCGCTGGTCGCCCTTGCGCAGGCCCCAGCGCAGAGGCCGCCCATCGGTGGGGAAACGATGCAGCACACCCCGATGGCCGCGCAGATCGGACGGCTCCTGTGGCCAGCCATGCGCCTGCAGGTAGGCAGGCGAGGCGCAGAAGACGAAGGGAATGCGTGCCAGCGGCCGCGCCACGACGCCGTCCTCCAGCTGCGCACCGATGCGGATGCTGGCATCGACCGCCTCCGGACCATGCTGCACGGCCCGGTCGGACAGCCGCAGTTCCAGCTGCAGCTGCGGATAGCGTTGCTGCAGTGAAGGCAGCAGGGGCGCCAGCACGTGGCGGCCGAACGCGCGGCTGCTGGCGATGCGCAATGGCCCGGCCGGCTCGATGTCACCGCTGGTAACCAGGGCCTGCGCCCGCGCCAGATCGGTTTCGATATGGCGCACCTGCGCCAGGTACAGCGCACCGGCCTCGCTCAGCGCCAGCTGGCGCGTGCTGCGGTTCAGCAGGCGCACGCCCAGGTGTGCCTCCAGGCGATGGATGTTCTGGCCGACGGCGGTGGCGCTGATGCCAAGGCTGCGGGCCGCAGCGGCAATGCTGCCGGTGTCTGCGGTGCGGGTGAAGCTGCGGATCAGCTGCAACAGGTTCATGACCCGCCAGCGTGCCACGAAAGACGGCCACGATCACTTGGAACTGTCCGAAGTGGTTCGTTGCATCGGTGACAATGGATCACGCGGGCGGGGTGCTGCCCTACACTTGCAGGATGCGACCCGATTCCATCCTCACCCTGTCCTGCCCCGACCGTACCGGCATCGTCTACCGCGTGTCGGGCCTGTTGTTCGATCATGGCTGCAACATCCTCGACGCCCAGCAGTTCGGCGACGAGGAAAGCGGCCGGTTCTTCCTGCGCGTGCATTTCGACCGCGACGCCAGCCTGCCCCTGGACACGGTACATGCGTCCATGGCAGCACTGGCCCGCGAGTTCGGCATGGACTGGCAGCTGCAGGACGGTCGGCGTCGTGCGCGCCTGCTGGTGCTGGTCAGCAAGCAGGGCCACTGCCTGAATGACCTGCTGTTCCGCGCGCACAGCGGGCAACTGAAAGTGGATATCGCGGCAGTGGTGTCCAACCATGCCGATTTCGCACCGCTGGCTGCGTCCTACGGCGTGCCGTTCCACCATCTGCCGGTGAACGCGGATACGCGTGCGGTGCAGGAGCAGCAGATCATCGATCTGGTCGAACACGAGCGTATCGACCTGGTGGTGCTGGCGCGCTACATGCAGATTCTTTCACCCACCCTGTGCCGCGCGCTGGCCGGCCGGGCGATCAACATCCATCACAGCTTCCTGCCCAGCTTCAAGGGCGCGCAGCCCTATCACCAGGCGCACGCGCGCGGGGTCAAGATCATCGGCGCCACCGCGCACTATGTCACCGAGGATCTGGACGAAGGTCCGATCATCGAACAGGACGTGGCCCGGGTCGATCATGCGATGACGCCGCGCGACCTGGTACGCCTGGGCAGCGATACCGAATCGCAGGTGCTGGCGCGTGCCGTGCGCCGCCATGTGGAGCACCGCATCCTGCTCAACGGGCACCGCACGGTGGTGTTCCGCTGATACCTGCCCGGCCGGACGTGCGTCAGAGGATCCCGATCCCCGCAGTGCCCAGTGCTTCGCGCACCATCCCGTCGTTGGCCTCGGTCACCGGCCGGGTCAGGTCCCAGAGGAATTTCACCCTGAAGCCGGACGTGGCTGCGTCCTGCGCGCTCCACAGCACGCAGTAGTCGCGGGCCAGGCCACAGACGTGCACCTCGTCGATGCCGCGCTCATGCAGCCAGCCGGCCAGGCCAGTGGCGGGGCGTCCGCCATCGGGGCCGTGGTTCTCGCGGAAGGCGCTGTAGGAATCCACCTGCTGGCGGGTGCCCTTGCGCAGGATCAGGTCGGCCATGTTCCAGTCCACCTGCGGATGCAGGGCGGCACCGGCGCTGCCCTGCACGCAGTGGTCCGGCCACAGGGTCTGCGGTTGCGCATGCAGCAGGATCGTTTCGAACGGACGATGGCCGGGGTGCTGGCTGGCGAACGAAGCATGGTCCGCGGGATGCCAGTCCTGGGTGGCCACCACGGTGCGGTAGCGGCGCTGCGCCAGCAGCTGCGCGATCGGCGCGACCAGCGCATCGCCGCGGTCGCAGGCCAGCGCGCCACCGGGCATGAAGTCCGGCTGCAGATCGATCACCAGCAGGGCGACAGTGGCGGGCAGGGTGGGCATGGACGTTCCAGCGCGGCGGAAGAGGCGACCAGCGTGGCCGCCCCCTCGCCACACGTCAATCGCCCTGCGGCGTTTCGTTGTCCTGGCCGTAATACAGCAGCCCGATCCGGATCCGCTCGCGGCCGGTCTCCCGGCGGTGCCGGTTGGCATCGCGCAGCGAGTACACGCAGCCACAGTACTCCTGCTGGTAGAACCGCTCGCGCTTGCTGATCTCGATCATGCGGCTGGCACCACCGCCCTTGCGCCAGTTGTAATCCCAGTACTGCAGGCCCTCGTAGCGCGCCGCGGCGCGGATGCCGCAGTCATTGATCTGCGCCATGTTCTTCCAGCGCGAGATGCCCAGCGACGAGCTGATGGTGTCGTAGCCGTGCTCATGCGCGTACAGCGCCGTGCGCTCGAAGCGCATGTCGAAGCACATCGTGCAGCGGATTCCGCGCTCGGGTTCGTTCTCCATGCCGCGCGCGCGGCTGAACCAGTTGTCGGTGTCGTAGTCGCAGTCGATGAAGGGGACGCCATGCTGCTCGGCGAAGCGGATGTTCTCCTGCTTGCGGAGCTCGTATTCCTTCACCGGATGGATGTTGGGGTTGTAGAAGAAGATCGCGTAGTCGATCCCGGAGGCGGTGATCGCCTCCATCACTTCGCCGGAGCAGGGCGCACAGCACGAATGCAGCAGCAGGCGCTTGCCGTCGGCGGGCAGGGACAGGGTGGGGCGTTGGAGCTCGGTCATCGTCAGGTACCGCACGGACCGCCGGCAACGGCGGCGGCCCGTGCATCGGGGTGGAGAGACAGGTCAGGCGACGCGGGCGTCGGTGTGCTCGGCACGCAGTTCCACTGCGGCGGCAACCAGCGCCTGCAGTGCAGCGCGGGTTTCTGGCCAGCCACGGGTCTTCAGCCCGCAGTCCGGGTTGACCCACAGCTGCTCCGGCTTCAGCACGGCCAGCGCCTTGCGCAGCAGGTCCACCATCTCCGCCTTGTCCGGCACGCGGGGGGAGTGGATGTCATACACGCCCGGGCCGATCTCGTTGGGATAGTTGAACTTCACGAAGGCATCCAGCAGTTCCATGCGCGAGCGTGAGGTCTCGATCGAGATCACGTCCGCGTCCATCGCTGCGACCGAGTGGATGATGTCGTTGAACTCCGAATAGCACATGTGGGTGTGGATCTGGGTGGCATCGCGCACGCCGCTGGTACTGATGCGGAACGATTCCACCGCCCAGTCCAGGTAGGCGCGCCAGTGGGCGCGGCGCAACGGCAACCCCTCGCGGATGGCCGGCTCGTCCACCTGGATCACGCCGATGCCGGCTGCTTCCAGGTCCTGCACTTCGTCCCGCAGGGCCAGCGCGATCTGCCGGCAGGTCACATCGCGTTCCTGGTCGTCGCGCACGAACGACCACTGCAGTACCGTCACCGGACCGGTCAGCATGCCCTTCATCGGCTTGTCGGTGAGCGATTGCGCGTAACTGGACCAGCGCACCGTCATCGGCTGCGGGCGGCTGACGTCGCCGAAGATCACCGGCGGTTTGACGCAGCGCGAGCCATAGCTCTGCACCCAGCCGTTGCCGGTAAAGGCGAAGCCTTCCAGCTGCTCGCCGAAGTACTCGACCATGTCGTTGCGCTCGAACTCGCCGTGGACCAGCACGTCCAGGCCCAGCGCTTCCTGCACGCGTACCGCATGCGCGGTCTGCTGTTCCAGGAAGGCCTCGTACTCGGCCAGGCCCAGCTTGCCGGACTTGTGCCGGGCGCGTGCCTCGCGCACCTCCAGCGTCTGCGGGAAGGAACCGATCGTGGTGGTGGGCAGCAGCGGCAGCTGCAGCGCCGCATGCTGTGCGATGCGGCGCTGCGGGTAGGCGGTGTGCCGCTGCGCATCGGCCACGGTCAGCGCGGCTAGGCGTGCGGCCACGGCCGGGTTGTGCACGCGTGGCGAGCGACGACGCCCCTCCAGTGCAGCGCGGTTGGCAGCCAGGCCTGCTTCCGCATCCGCCCTGCCATCGAGCGCGTCGGCCAGCAGGCGCAGTTCCTGAAGCTTCTGCCGGGAGAACGCCAGCCAGCCCTTCAGTTCGTCATCCAGCTTCTTTTCCAGCGCAAGATCCACGGGCGTGTGCAGCAGGGAACAGGACGGTGCCAGCCAGAGCCGGTCGGCGCCGCGGTCCACCTGGGCAAACCGGGCCAGGATCAGTGCGTTGTCCAGATGGGTGCGCCAGATGTTGCGGCCGTTGACCAGGCCGGCCGACAGCACGCGCTCGGCCGGCAGCGCCTTCAACACGGCGTCCAGCTGCTCCGGCGCGCGCACCAGGTCCACGTGCAGTCCGTCCACCGGCAGGCCGGTGGCCAACGCCAGGTTGTCCTCGAGCGCACCGAAATAGGTCGCGACCAGCAGTTTCGGACGCCGTGCCGTGGCCAACCGGGCATAGGCGCGCTCATAGGCTGCCTGCGCACCGGCGTCGAGATCCTGCACCAGCAGCGGCTCATCCAGCTGCACCCAGTCCGCACCGGCGTCGGCCAGCTGGCCGAGCAGCTGCACATAGGCCGGCAGCAGGGCATCCAGCAGGTCCAGCGCGGCGCTGCCGTCGGTGGTCTTGGACAGCAGCAGGAAGCTCACCGGCCCCAGCAGCACCGGACGGGTGTGGATGCCCAGCGCCCTGGCCTCGTTGAACTCGGCCAGCGGCTTGTCACCGCGCAGGGCGAAGGCCTGGCCCGCGTGCAGTTCCGGCACCAGATAGTGATAGTTGGTGTCGAACCACTTGGTCATCTCCAGCGCGCGCAGGTCGATGCCATCGCGCTGCAGGCCACGGGCCGTGGCGAAGTAGGCGGCCAGTGGATCGTGCGCGGCCAGTTCGCGGTAGCGTTCGGGAATGGCATCGAACAGCCATGCGGTGTCGAGCACCTGGTCGTACAGGCTGAAGTCGTTGCTCGGCGGTACATCGACGCCGGCCTCGATCTGCAGCTGCCAGTGCCGGGCACGCAGCGCCGCGGCGGTGGCCTGCAGGGTGGCGGCGTCGTCCTCGCCGGCCCAGTGGCGTTCGAGCGCCCGCTTCAGTTCGCGCTTGGCGCCGATGCGGGGAAAGCCCAGGTTGGTAACAGTGGTCATTGCAGCGTGTCCTCATTGCATGTCGGCATTGAGGAACGAAGGAACCGCAGGACGACGCGTGCCGTTGCCGGCCCACGGGCGTCTTGCCAGCGACCTTCGCCCCCGCGGGCGAACCGGATGCCGTGAAAAGGACGCACGTGGCCGCGCACCCTGCAGGCGCAGGACGACGACGGCCCCGGCAACCTCCCCGCGGAGATTCCAGGTCGAGTCAGGGGACGGTCGTGTCCCCCGGCCGGGGCCGGTATTCGGGCTGTTGGACGCGGGCCGCAGCCCACCTACTACCTGCCGCTTCCCAGGCGCGAGCCCAGTGCTGTTGGCAGGATTCGTTTCCATTCACCGCTGCGGGGCAGCTCCGGAATGGGCGCGCGAAGCGCCTTCACCGGATTCCCGTTTAAATTCATCCCTTCATTCGCATGAAGAGATGAATACCTTCGGCGTGCACAAGGTAGGCCGGTTGGCAGCAATGGTCAAGGCCCGGCATCACACCACCGGGATGTGGCACCTTTCTCAGGCAGTGAGAGGCCGGCTTGCGATACTGGCAACCGACGGACGGGAGGTGACGTGTGGCGGCGAAGTACTGCGATCTGGTCATGAAAGGTGGCATCACCAGCGGCATCGTGTACCCCAATGCGGTACTGGCGCTGGCGCGCGAGTATCGCTTCAAGAGCATCGGTGGCACCTCGGCAGGCGCCATCGCCGCCGCGGTGGCGGCGGCGGCGGCCTATGGTGATCGCCGCCAGCAGGCGGGCGAGTCGCTGCCCGGCGATGCCGGGTACGGTGGATTGTCGGCGGTGTCGGCGCAGCTGTCGCGGCGCGGGTTCATCTACGGTCTGTTCCAGCCGGCGCGCGGCGCGCGTGCAGCCTATCGGCTGCTGGTGGTGCTGACCGGCAATGCAGGCTGGCCCCGCAAGCAGCTGTGCCTGGCCATCGCCGTGTTCCAGATCGCGCCGCTGGAAGTGCTGGTGTCGCTGGCATTGCTGCTTGCGCTGGGCGCGTGGGGCGGCGGCTGGAGTGGAGTGGCGGCAACGTTGCTGCCGTCCCTGCTGTGCGCCTACGGCGCTGGCGTGGCCGGGGCCGCGCTGCGGGTCGCGCGGGTGGCACGACGCAATCTGCTGGGCCTGTGCAGCGGCCTCGGCAGCGACGCGCGCCGGCCGGCGTTGACGGAATGGCTGCACGGCTGCCTGCAGCAGCTGTCAGGCAAGCCGGCCGATGTGCCGCTTACCTTTGCCGACCTGCACGATGCGCCGCGCTATGCCGACGAGCCGGACAGCCCGCATGCCATCACCCTGCAGATGATCACCACCTGCGTATCGCACAACGAACCCCGCACGCTGCCGCTGGGCGGCGCGCAGTTCTGGTTCCTGCGCGAAGAGTTCGACCAGCTGTTCCCGGCCAGCGTGGTGCAGTGGCTGGTCAACCATGCGGGTCCGCCGCTGGGCGTGGATGGACGACTCTATTACCGCCTGCCGCAGGGGCCGCAGCTGCCGGTACTGGTGGCAACGCGGATGAGCCTGAGTTTCCCGTTGCTGATCAGCGCAGTGCCGCTGCATGAGCCCTCGCGCCGCGAGCGCCGCTGCGAGCCTGGAGCGACCGCCTCCGATCCGGAACACAACGTGGCCGACAGCATGGAGGGGCTGACCAGTGCCGGCCAGGCCTGCGGCCCGGTGATCACCGCCTTCCGGATCTGCTGGTTCTCCGATGGGGGCATCAGCAGCAACTTCCCGATCCATCTGTTCGACGCGGCGCTTCCGCGCTGGCCGACCTTCGCCATCAACCTGGTCTATCCACAGCATGCGGAGGAGGTCAGCTCCGGCGGCAATGCACGGCAGGCGCTGGAGCGATCGGTGTTCCTGCCCAGCGAAAACCGTCATGGCTGGCAACGCACCTACCAGTCCATCGCCGCGCCGGTGGCCGCCGGCGAGCTTGGCCGTTTCCTGTTCGCGGTGGTGGCAACCATGCAGAACTGGCGCGACCTGCTGCAGGCGCGTGCTCCGGGCTATCGCGACCGCATCGTGCACGTGACCCTGCAGGGTGATGAGGGCGGCATGAACCTGGACATGCCGCAGGAGGTGCTGACCCGCATCGCCGACAAGGGCAGCCTGGCCGGTGCGCGCTTCTGCGCGTTCTCCTTCGAGAATCACTACTGGATCCGCTGGCGCAACCTGGCCTCGGCCTACCAGCGTTACACGCTGGAAGTGGCGCGTACCGACGATCCCGCGCAGCAGGTGCTGGCCTATCGGGCGGCGTACACGATGGTGGCTGCCGGCGTGCCGTCGCCACCGTCGTACAAGCTGGGCTCGGAGGACAAGCGGCTGGCGTCACAGCAGTTGTGGGGGCTGATGGTGGAGCAGGGCCGCAGCTGGGAGGATCTCGGCCCGGACCTCACCGACGGCGCACCACGGCCGCTGCCGCAGATGAAGGTGACGCCGATCTACTGACCGCTGCCGCAGCCGATTGAACTGTTCCGGCGGGTGCCGACCTTGGTCGGCACGATCTGATCCCTGCGGTGGCTCATCGCCAGGATTCAACCGTGTCGACCAAGGTCGACACCCACCAGGGCAATGCGTCGTTCTGACAGCTTGCGGAGATCTGTCGAAGGCGGGGTGGGTCCGGTTGCGGGGGCGTGAGCGCCATGGATGGCGCGACCGAGGCTACATGGACGTACTTGCGCCGTCCCCCGCAACCGGACCCGCCCCGCCATCCCACGGAATGCCAGCTTTTGCCGTTGCCGTTGCTTAGGCCTGTGCAGGTGCAGGGCGCAGCCCTGCCGAGCCAACCCTATCGCCCCGGCAACTGCGCGAACGCGCGCTGCATGCAGTCCTCGCGCGGGCACACCCGGCAACCCGGGCCGATCGACACCGAATTGCCGGGGCTCTGCACATCCAGCCCCAGCGAATACACCAGCCGCTCGGCATGCTGCAGGTCGCAGCCCAGCGCTACTGCGAAGGTCTTGCGTGGTTGGCCGTGACCAACCGGGCCGCTGCTGACCTGCCGTGCCAGCCAGAAGTGGCGCCGCCCATCGGGCATGCGCGCGGTCTGGGTCAGGATGCGGCCGGGCTGGTTGAACGCCTCGTAGACGATCCACAGCGGGCATGAGCCACCCACCTGCGAGAAGTGGAAGTCGGTGGCCGAGTGACGCTTGGAGACGTTGCCGGCGCGGTCCACACGGATGAAGAAGAACGGCAGGCCGGGCGCGCTGCGGCGGGCCAGCGTGCTCAGCCGGTGGCAGACTGCTTCGAAGCCGACACCGAACTGGTGCGCCAGCAGCTCGATGTCGTAGCTGCTGGCTTCGGCCGCACGCAGGAAGCGCAGGTAGGGCATTACCAGGGCCCCGGCGAAATAGTTCGACAGGCCGATGCGCGCCTGCGCGATGCGCGCCTCGTCGCTGAATCCGGCGCGGGCAATCACCGCATCGATCTGCGGCAGGTAGCCATGCAGTGCCAGTTCGGCGGCCATCTGGAAGGCCTGCTGGCCCGGCTCCAGGTAGTCCGGCAGCCACAGCCGGCGGGCACCGGCATCGTAGTGGCGCTTCTCGCGCCCGGCCTGCAAGGCAGTCACTTCCACCAGCACGCCGTGGCGATCGGCCAGCAACTGGCGCAGGCGCGGGGCGACGTGCCCCGGCGACAGTCCCCATTCGGCAAACAACCGCTCGGCCAGCTCATCCAGCTCCGGGATGTGGTTGTGCATGCGGTTGAAGAACTCGCGCACCTGGTCGCCCGCCGGCAGGGTGCTGCCGGCACCGGGTTCGCCCAGCTGGAACTCCAGTGCGGCGGCATGTTCCCGCAACGCCAGGTGGCGGCGATGCAGGTCCAGCAGCGCCCGGCTCACCTGCGGCAGGTTGCCGGCCAGTGCCCGCAGCTCGGTGGCACTGACGTCGGCCAGCCCCAGGTCCCGCAGGGTTTCGGCCAATGATTCCTGCAATGCCGCGGGTTCATCCTCGTCGAACAGGGCGGAAACGTCGCCCAACACCTCCCCCAGCTTCTTCTGCACGGCGGGCGTCAACGGGCGCTTGTTGCGCTCGATCTGGTTCAGGTAGCTGGCAGACAGGCCCAGGGCGCGGGCCAGGTCGATCTGGCTGTAGCCGCGCTGCTCGCGCAGGCGCAGCAGGCGCAGGCCCAGCTGGCGCTGTGAAGACGGCAGATTCACAGAATTAACAGGAATCGTGAGGGGTGTTGGCCAGATTAAGCGGATTCAGGCCGGAAATCGAGGCGGCGGCTGTGAATAATGCCAAGCATCTTTCGCACCCCTGGATGTCGTCATGACTGTTGCAGCGCCCCGTATCCGCATGCTGATCGATGGCCAGTTCGTCGAATCGGCGACCTCCCACTGGCAGGACGTGATCAACCCGGCCACCCAGGACGTGCTGGCCCAGGTCCCGTTCGCCACCACCGCTGAAGTGGACGCTGCCGTGGCCGCCGCCAAGGAAGCGTTCAAGACCTGGCGCAAGACCCCGATCGGCACCCGTGCGCGCATCTTCCTGAAGTACCAGCAGCTGATCCGCGAGAACATGAGCGAGCTGGCGCACATCCTCACCGCCGAACAGGGCAAGACCCTGCCGGATGCCGAAGGCGATGTGTTCCGCGGCCTGGAAGTGGTCGAGCACGCCGCCGCCATCGGCAACCTGCAGCTGGGCGAGCTGGCCAACAACGTGGCCAACGGCGTGGATACCTACACGATCATGCAGCCGCTGGGCGTGTGCGCCGGCATCACCCCGTTCAACTTCCCGGCGATGATTCCGCTGTGGATGTTCCCGATGGCCATCGCCACCGGCAACACCTTCATTCTCAAGCCGTCCGAGCAGGACCCGATGGTCACCATGCGCCTGGTTGAACTGGCGCTGGAAGCCGGCATTCCGAAGGGCGTGCTGAATGTGGTCCACGGTGGCGAGGAAGTAGTCAACGCGATCTGCGACCACCCGGACATCAAGGCGGTCTCCTTCGTGGGTTCCACCCGCGTGGGTACCCACGTGTACAACCGTGCGTCGCTGGCCGGCAAGCGCGTGCAGTGCATGATGGGCGCCAAGAACCACGCCGTGGTGCTGCCGGATGCCAACAAGGAGCAGACCCTCAATGCGATGGTCGGTGCCGCCTTCGGTGCCGCCGGCCAGCGCTGCATGGCGGCCTCTACGCTGGTGCTGGTGGGTGAAGCGCGCGGCTGGGTGCAGGATCTGGTGGCCAAGGCCAAGACCCTGAAGGTCAGCGGTGGCACCGTGTCCGGTACCGATGTCGGCCCGGTGATTTCCTGCAGCGCGCGCGAGCGCGTGGAAGGCCTGATCGCCTCGGGCGTGGAGCAGGGCGCGCAGCTGGTGCTCGATGGCCGCAATCCGCAGGTCGATGGCTTCGAGAAGGGCAACTTCGTCGGCCCGACCATCTTTGCCGGTGTCACCACCGACATGCGCATCTACCAGGAAGAAATCTTCGGGCCGGTGCTGGTGATCCTGGAAGCGGAAACGCTGGAAGACGCCATCGCGATGGTCAACAGCAACCCGAACGGCAACGGCACCGCACTGTTCACCCAGTCCGGCGCCGCCGCGCGCAGGTTCCAGGAAGACATCGACGTCGGCCAGGTCGGCATCAACGTGCCGATCCCGGTGCCGGTGCCGCTGTTCTCCTTCACCGGTTCGCGCGCCTCCAAGCTGGGTGACCTGGGCCCGTACGGCAAGCAGGTGGTGCTGTTCTACACCCAGACCAAGACCGTCACCGCGCGCTGGTTCGATGACGAGACGCTGAGCCACGGCGTCAACACCACGATCAGCCTGAAGTAACGGCAGGAGCAGCCATGAGCCACTCGATGACGACGGAACTAGAAGAAGCGCAGCAGGCCTACCGCGAGGCCGCCCGCGACTTCGCACTGGCCGAACTGGCGCCGCACGCCGCGCGATGGGATGCGGAGGGCATCTTTCCGCGCGAGGCGATCGCCAAGGCCGGTGAACTGGGCTTCTGCGGTCTGTACATGGACCCGGAAGTGGGCGGCAGCGGCCTGAGCCGGCTGGACGCCGCCGTCGTCATCGAGGAGCTCGCCAGTGTCGACCCCTCGACGGCGGCCTACATCAGCATCCACAACATGGCCTCGTGGATGGTGTCCAAATGGGGTCAGCCGGCACTGCGCGACGCGTGGGGCAACGATCTGGCGGCGGGCATCAAGCTGGCCTCGTACTGCCTGACCGAACCGGGCGCCGGTTCCGATGCCGCCTCGCTGAAAACCACCGCCGTGCGCGATGGCGACCACTTCGTGCTGAACGGCGCCAAGGCCTTCATCTCCGGCGCCGGCGCCACCGAACTGCTAGTGGTGATGGCGCGCACCGGCGGTGCCGGTGCCGGCGGCGTCAGCGCCATCGCGGTGCCGTCGGACCTGCCGGGCATCAGCTTCGGCCGCAAGGAAGAGAAGATGGGCTGGAACAGCCAGCCCACCCGTGGCATCACCTTCGAGAACGTCCGCGTGCCGGTCAGCCACCTTCTGGGAGAGGAAGGCGGTGGCTTCAAGCTGGCGATGAAGGGACTCGATGGCGGCCGCATCAACATCGCCGCCTGTTCGCTGGGTGCCGCGCAGGGCGCGCTGGATGCCGCACGCCGCTACATGGGCGAGCGTCGCCAGTTCGGCAAGGCGCTGGCCGAGTTCCAGGCACTGCAGTTCAAGCTGGCCGACATGGTCACCCAGCTGGTGGCCGCCCGGCAGATGGTGCATACCGCCGCGCGCAAGCTCGATGCTGGCGCCAGCGACGCCAACGTGTGGTGCGCAATGGCCAAGCGCTTCGCCACCGATGCCGGTTTCACTGTCTGCAACGAAGCGCTGCAGATCCACGGCGGCTACGGCTACATCCGCGAATACCCGATCGAACGCCTGCTGCGTGACTGCCGCGTGCACCAGATCCTGGAAGGCACCAACGAGATCATGCGGGTGATCGTTGCCCGTCACCTGCTCAACACCGAAGAGGAACTGCGATGAAGGATTGGCGTACCCAGGAGCACGTGGGCCTGAAGGTCGAGGCCGATGGCCACACCGCCGTGGTCACCCTGCACAACCCGCCGGCGCATACCTGGACCGTGCACAGCCTGTCCGCGCTGCGCGACCTGGTGGCTGCGCTCAATGCGGACCGAGACATCTACGCGCTGGTGATCACCGGTGATGGCGAGAAGTTCTTCTCCGCCGGCGCGGATCTGAACCAGTTCGCCTCCGGCGACAAGGCCGCCGCGCGCGAGGCCGCACGCCGCTTCGGCGAAGCCTTCGAGGCGCTGTCCGGCTTCCGCGGCGTGTCGATCGCCGCAATCAACGGCTATGCGATGGGCGGCGGGCTGGAATGCGCGCTGGCCTGCGACCTGCGCATCATCGAAGACCACGCCCAGGTCGCGCTGCCGGAGGCCACCGTCGGCCTGCTGCCGTGCGCCGGTGGTACCCAGAACCTGCCACGGCTGGTGGGCGAGGGCTGGGCCAAGCGCATGATCCTGCTGGGCGAGCGCATCAATGCCGAGACCGCGCTGCGCATCGGCCTGGCCGAGGAGAAGGTCGGCAAGGGCGAGTCCAAGGCGCTGGCGCTGGAATGGGCGAAGAAGGCCGGCAAGCAGAGCCCGACCAGCATCGCGGCCTGCAAGACGCTGGTGCAGTCCACCCGCACCGGTACCCACGCCTCGGCGCTGGTGGCCGAACGCGAGGCCTTCGTCGATCTGTTCGATACCGCCGACCAGGTCGAGGGCGTGAACGCCTTCCTGGAAAAGCGCGCCGCGCAGTGGAAGAACGCATGACCACGGTCGCCGACGAAGCGCCGGTCCTGTTCGAAGAGCGCGTGGCCGGCAATGGCGCGCGCATCGGCATCGCCACGCTGAACGCGCCGCGCACGCTCAATGGCTTCTCGCTGCCGATGGCGCACCTGCTGCTGAAGCAGCTCAATGCCTGGGCCGACGACGACGGCATCGCGATGGTGGTGCTGCAGGGCGCCGGTGAAAAGGCGTTCTGCGCCGGCGGTGACCTGCACAGCCTGTACCAGAGCATGCGTGCATTCCGCGAGGCCGGCCGCAGCGATATCCGCGACAACGACTACGCGGCCGAGTTCTTCGACGTCGAGTACCGCGTGGATTACCTCATCCACACCTATGCCAAGCCGATCCTGTGCTGGGGCCATGGCATCGTCATGGGAGGGGGCATCGGCCTGATGTCCGGTGCCAGCCACCGCGTGGTCAGCGAGCGCTCCAAGCTCGCGTTCCCGGAGATCACCGTCGGTCTGTTCCCGGACGTGGGTGGCAGCTGGCTGCTGCCGCGCGTGCCGGGCAAGGGTGGCCTGTTCCTGGCCTTGACCGGTGCACTGCTCAACCCGGGCGATGCGATCTATGCCGGCCTGGCCGACGTGCACGTGGCCGAAGCGCGCCGCAGCGATGTGTTCGATGCACTGCTGCAGGTGGCCTGGTCGCGCGACGCCGCGAGCAACCACGAGCGCCTGGGCCACCTGCTGCAATCGTATGCCAGCGATGCCGCGACCGGTCCGCTGCTGGCCAACGCGGCGAAGGTCGACGCACTGTGCGACGGCGATGACCTCGATGCCATCGTCGAAGGCATCGCCCACCTGCAGACCGAGGATGCCTGGCTGCAGGCCGCCCAGAAGACCCTCGCGGCCGGCGCGCCCGGTTCGGCGCGGCTGGCGTTCGAGCTGCAGCGCCGCAGTGCGGGCCAGGATCTGGCTGCGGTCTACCGCCTGGAATACATCGTCGCCCTGCACTGCGCTGCCCACGGCGATTTCGCCGAAGGCATCCGTGCGCTGCTGATCGACAAGGACCGCACGCCGTCGTGGAACCCGGCCACGCTGGCCGAAGCCAGCGCCCTGTGGGCCGATACGTTCTTCGCTTCGCCCTGGGCCGATGCCGCGCATCCGCTGGCCGACCTGGGTACCCCTGCCGCTGAAAGGAGCCTGGCATGAGCCGCATTGCATTCATTGGGTTGGGCAACATGGGTGGCCCGATGGCCGCCAATCTGGTCAAGAACGGCCACACCGTGCGCGTGTTCGATCTGGTGCCGGCCGCCGTGCAGGCCGCCGTCGACGCCGGTGCCGGTGCCGCGTCGTCAGCACGTGACACCCTGGCCGACGCCGAGGTGGTGATCTCGATGCTGCCGGCCAGTCGCCACGTCGAAGGCCTGTACCTCGGCGATGACGGCATTCTCGCCGCGATTCCGGCCGGCGCGCTGGTCATCGATTGCAGCACGATCGCTCCGGCCAGCGCCCGCAAGGTGTCCGAAGCGGCGGCCGCACGCGGCCTGCAGATGATCGATGCGCCGGTTTCCGGCGGCACGGCCGGTGCCCAGGCCGGCACCCTCACCTTCATCGTCGGTGGTGAGGAGGATGCACTGGAGCGTGCGCGCCCGGTGCTGCAGGCGATGGGCAGGAACATCTTCCACGTTGGCGCCAGTGGTGCCGGCCAGGTGGCCAAGCTGTGCAACAACATGGCGCTGGGCGTGATCATGGCCGTCACCGGCGAGGCCATCGCACTGGGCGTGGCGCACGGTCTGGACCCGAAGGTGCTGTCGCAGATGATGGCGGTGAGCACCGGCCGCAGCTGGGCCACCGAAGTGTGCAATCCGTGGCCGGGCGTGCTGGAGAATGCGCCGGCCTCGCGTGGCTACAGCGGCGGCTTCGGCAGTGACCTCATGCTCAAGGACATGGGCCTGGCAGTGGAAGCGGCGATGAGTGTCGGTGCCTCGATCCCGCTGGGTGAAGTGGCCCGCAACCTGTATTCGATGAATCACCAGGCCGGGCGCGGCAAGCTGGATTTCTCCAGCGTCGTACAGCTCATCACCAGCGAGAAGTAAGCGAATGCGTCCCCGGCCGCGTGCCGGGGCCCACCCGGGGTGGGATGGGCGGATGCCTGGTTTCGACCGGCATCCGCCCATTTTTTTTTGCGCTTGGAGCCCCGGGGTCAGATCCCTTTCGCAACGCGAAAGGGATCTGACCCCATTTAGCTGCTGGGGTCGAAGCCCTTTGCCGTTGCAAAGGGATCCGACCCCGCCCTCATCAGGCGACGATCAGCGTCACGTCGATGTTGCCGCGGGTGGCATTCGAGTACGGGCACACGATGTGCGCCTTCTGCACAAGCGCTTCAACCTGCTCGCGCGGCACGCCCGGCACGTTGATGGTCAGCTCGGCCTCGATGCCGAAGCCGGTCGGGATCTGGCCGATGCCCACCTTGCCGGTCACGGTGGTGTCGGCCGGCAGCGCGACCTTGGCCTGGCCGGCCACGAACTTCAGCGCGCCCAGGAAGCAGGCCGAGTAGCCGGCGGCGAACAGCTGCTCCGGGTTGGTGCCCGGGCCGCCCGCGCCGCCCAGCTCGCGCGGGGTCGACAGCTGGATGTCGAGCACGTTGTCGGAGGAGACGGAACGGCCTTCACGGCCGCCGGTGGAGGTCGCCTGGGCGGTGTACAGAACCTTTTCGATGGACATCGGGATGCTCCTGGTCAGTGGGTGGTAGTGCGTTGGAGCCTACTTTGCCCGCTTTCCAAGGACGATGGGTGACAGACCGTCTGAGAAATTTGACCGATCGTCCTGCCTGTCTAGATCGTCCATTCCCGATCGGTGGTGAACATGATCGTCAGCCACCGGTCCGGCGAGGCTTCGCCCAGTGCATCGCCGATCTCGTCACGCAGTTGGTCCCACTCCCGCAGGGGCCGCGGCGGATCATCGGCCGGGACCACGAAGAACAGCTCGATCTGCTCGCCACGTCCCACCTGCGCCACATAGCTGCGGTGTTCGACGAAGCCATGCCTGGCGACGATCGTGCGCGCCACCGCGTCCACGTGGGCCTGCAGCTCCGGTGGGGTCACCAGCAGGATGCCGGCCAATGCCCGCCGCACCGTGCCCAGCGGCGCGATCATCACCAGTACGCAGACGAAGGCGAGGATGGCCGGGTCGATGTACGGCCCGATCCAGTCCCACGCAGTGCCACGCACCAGCGCGCCGCCCAGGAAGGCGACCAGATAACAGGCCGACATGCTGGCCGCGATCATCCAGTTTTTCGCGTCCAGCGCGATGAACTCCGAACCGATGCGGCGGTTGGCGCGCAGCACGAACACGCCCAGCGCTGCCTCGGCCAGCAGGGACAGCGCGGCGAAGATCATCGCCGGCCCCAGCGCGATGTGGCGGCCGCCGGACATCAGCGCGTCCACGGCATTGACCAGTGCATACAGCGCCGCACCGATCATCAGCGTGCCGCTCACGCCCAGCACGATCGGTTCCAGGTGCCAGAAGCCCATTGTGAAGCGCTGGTTGAGGCGCGACTGCAGCGCATCGGTACTGGTCGACAGCGCGATCAGGCGCGCGACCAGCAGCGACAGCCAGGTCATCACCACATCGATCAGCCCGTAGATGCCATCGAAGATGATGAGCGAGGAATTGGCCAGCAGGCCGAACACCACCGCAGTCAGCGCCAGCAGCAGTGCGCCGGCGATCGACAGGCGCAGCACGCCCTGCTCGGTGGTGGGGTCGAAGAAGTGCGGGCGATCGGTAGCCATGACCCGATTGTAGAGCGGAGCCATGCGCTGTCCGGTGCGCGGATTCGCCGCGGCGAGGGTCTGGTACGTACCGTCGGGTCCTGACCCGCGGGTGGATAGGGCGGGCGCTGCGGGCGAATCCGCCGATCGGCTGATCTCCGGTGCCATTCAGCAGCCCGGTGTAAACTATTGATCTCACTGGCAATGCCAGTCTCCACGATCAACGCCCCGATGACGTCCGCCACCGCCCGTTACGCCGATTCCCTGCGCCTGTCCGTCGCCCCGATGATGGACTGGACGGACCGCCATTGCCGCGTGTTCCACCGCGTGCTGGCTCCCGGGGCGCGGCTGTACACGGAGATGGTGCACGCCAACGCGGTCATCCATGGTGACCGCGAGCGCCTGCTCGGCTTCGACCGCAGCGAACAGCCGCTGGCCCTGCAGCTGGGTGGCAGCGATCCGGCCCTGCTGGCGCAGGCCGCGCGCATCGCCGCGGACTGGGGCTACGACGAGGTCAACCTCAACTGCGGCTGCCCGTCCGATCGCGTGCAGGCGGGCCGCTTCGGCGCGTGCCTGATGCGCGAGCCGGTGCTGGTGGCCGAATGCGTGGCCGCGATGGTCCATGCGGTCGACATCCCGGTGACCGTGAAGTGCCGTCTGGGCGTGGATGAGGACAACGAGTACGAGGCGTTCGCCAGCTTCGTCGATCGCCAGGTCGCTGCCGGTGCAGCGATGGTGGTGGTGCACGCGCGCAATGCCTGGCTGAAGGGCCTGTCGCCCAAGGAGAACCGTGAGGTTCCGCCGCTGAAGTACGACTGGGCCTACCGCCTGAAGCAGGAGCGGCCCGCACTGCCGGTGGTGCTCAACGGTGGCCTGGCCAGCATCGAAGCCGTGCAGGCCCAGGCCGGCCATGTCGATGGCGTGATGCTGGGCCGGGCCGCGTACCACGATCCCTATCTGCTGCATCAGCTGGAAGCGCTGCACACCGGTACGCCGCTGCGGTCGCGCGCGGACCTGCTGCGCGCGCTGCGCCCGTATGTCGAGGCCCGTCTAGGCGAGGGCATGGCCCTGAAGCACATCACCCGTCACCTGCTCGGCCTGTTCCATGGGCAGCCCGGTGGGCGCGCGTTCCGCCAGGTATTGAGCGAGGGTGCGCACCGTCCAGGCGCCGACTGGACATTGGTCGAACAGGCCCTTGCCGTCACCGAGCGCGACGCTGACCGTGCCGCTGCGTGACGTCCGTCACATTCCTGACTTGACAACGCCGGCCGATTCGTCCCGAATGTTCACTTAGATGAACAAACCTGCGGTTCGCCCGGAAAAGTTCAGATCGGATTCACTGCCCCAAACCAAGAATTTGCAAAGGAATTGTAAAGACCGGGTCCCGCACCCGGTTCCCGGATTTACGACTTTTGAACGAATCGCCGTGCTCGGCTAGGATCGCATCGATGTCTTCCGCTCCCCTCCATTGCCGCATTGCCCTGGCCACCTGCGTGGTGCTGGCGGCTGCGCCGCTGTCGTCGGCAATGGCACAGCAGCCCCCGCGTGCGGAACACGGCCGGGCGGAGATGATGGAGCGGAGCGAGCGGGGAGGCCGTGGCGACGAGCGCTCGCTGTCCGATGCCGTGCGCCGCGTGCAGCGCACCACCGGTGGCCACATCCTGGGCGCCGAACGGGTGCCGTTCGATGGTCGTGACATCAACCGGGTCAAGTACATGGACGACCGGGGCCGGGTCCGCTACATGGACGACCCCGCCCCGTCGCGTTCACAGCCGCGCACGCCGCGGTCGGATATGTCTTCACTACGCGGCGATAACCCCTGAACAGGGATAGTTGTCGCTATCAACCCGTACCCCACTGGCCTCCGGGCCACACCCAGGACACTAGGGAGAGTTCATGCGTATCCTTCTGGTCGAAGACGAAGCCCCGCTGCGTGAGACCCTGGCAGCCCGGCTCAAGCGCGAAGGCTTTGCCGTCGATGCTGCGCAGGACGGCGAGGAAGGCCTCTACATGGGGCGCGAAGTCCCGTTCGACGTCGGCATCATCGACCTCGGCCTGCCCAAGATGTCGGGCATGGAGCTGATCAAGGCGCTGCGTGACGAGGGCAAGAAGTTCCCGGTGCTGATCCTGACCGCGCGGTCGAGCTGGCAGGACAAGGTCGAGGGCCTGAAGCAGGGCGCCGACGATTACCTGGTCAAGCCGTTCCACGTCGAAGAGCTGCTGGCCCGCGTCAACGCGCTCCTGCGCCGCGCCGCCGGCTGGAGCAAGCCGACGCTGGAATGCGGCCCGGTCGCACTGGATCTTGCCGCGCAGACGGTCAGCGTCTCCGGCAGCAATGTCGACCTGACCAGTTACGAGTACAAGGTGCTGGAGTACCTGATGATGCATGCCGGTGAACTGGTCTCCAAGGCCGACCTCACCGAGCACATCTACCAGCAGGACTTCGACCGCGACTCGAACGTGCTGGAAGTGTTCATCGGCCGCCTGCGCAAGAAGCTGGACCCGGACGGTGAACTGAAGCCGATCGAGACCGTGCGCGGCCGCGGCTACCGTTTCGCGATCCCGCGCAACGAGGGCTGAGCCGGCTCACCCTGGCGATTGCACGATGTCCGGCCGTCTGTGGTTCTTCCGACGCTGGCGGCCGCGCTCCCTGCAGGCGCGCCAGCTGTTCGCCGCGTCCGTGGGCCTGGTCGCGTTCCTGGCCCTGGCCGGTTACGCGCTCGACGCCGCCTTCGCCGATACGGCGAAGGCCAACCTGCGTGAGCGCCTGAAGAACTACGCCACTGCCTATGCGGCCGGCATCGACTTCACCCGCGACCGTTCGCTGTACATCCGCGAGCAGCCACCGGACCCGCGCTTCGACGTGCCCGGCAGCGGTCTCTACCTGCAGGTGGTGATGCCGGACGGCAAGGGCAATTCGATGTCGGCCGAAGGCCCGATGCTGCCCACCGTCGGCGGCGGCCTGCTTGCGCCACGCCAGGAGGTGTTCGAAGGCCCGCTGCCGATGATCCAGATCGACGGCAGCCAGGGCTCGGTGTACCGCTACGGCCTGGGCCTGGTGTGGGACGCCGATGCCGATCCCGCCACCGAGTTCCCGTACACCATCTACGTGATGGAAGACTCGCGCGCGCTCGGTGCGCAGCTGCGGGTGTTCCGCAGCCGTGTCTGGTTCTACCTGGGTGGCATCGGCCTGATCCTGCTGCTGCTGCAGACGGTCATCCTGCAGTGGAGCCTGCGTCCGCTGCGTCGCGTGATCACCGAGCTGACCAAGGTGCAGCGCGGCGAGACCGAGCGCATGAGCGAGCGCCACCCACGCGAGCTGGAACCGCTGACCGACAGCATCAATGCCTTCATCGAGAGTGAGCGCGAGAACCTCGAACGCCAGCGCAACACCCTGGCGGATCTTGCGCACAGCCTGAAAACGCCGATCGCGGTGCTGCGCACGCAGATGGACAGCGGTGCCGGTGATGGCGCGCTGCGCGAAGAGCTGGACGTGCAGCTGCAACGCATGAACAACCTGGTGTCCTATCAGCTGGCGCGCGCTGCGTCGTCGGGCCACAAGCTGTTCTCCGCACCGTTGCCGATCGAGTCCAACGCCGAAGAGATCGTGCGGGGCCTGGAAAAGGTCTATGCCGCCAAGGGCGTGCTGTGCGAGTTCGACATCGATCCGGCCGCGCGCTTCCATGGCGAGCCGGGTGACCTGCAGGAACTGCTGGGCAATCTGCTGGAAAACGCCTTCAAGTGGGCCAAGCGCCGTGTCCTGCTGACCGCGCAGCCCCTGCCGGCACCGAATGCACGCCGCGCCGGCCTGCTGCTGGCCGTGGACGACGACGGCCCCGGTATCGCGCCGGACGATATCGGCAAGGTGCTGCAGCGTGGCGTACGTGGCGACGAACGCGTGCAGGGCCACGGCATCGGCCTGTCGATCGTGCAGGACCTGATCAAGGATTACCGCGGCGAACTGGCGGTCGGCCGTTCCAGCGAACTGGAAGGCGCCCGCTTCGAAGTGCGTCTGCCGCCGGGCC
>NZ_JBWJPF010000025.1:0-51725 GCF_056393265.1 Stenotrophomonas sp. Steno-C15 | reverse complement strand
GCCTGGCAGCCGCGATACCCATGTGCAGGCGCTTGCACGAGCCGATGATGTCTACGGCGCTGCGTTCAACCGCGCCGGCCTGCTGCGCGTGGGTGCCCTGGACGAGCTGTTCACCGCCGCAGAGACCCTGGGCCGGCTGGGTACCTTCCCGGGCCGTCGGCTGGCCATCCTCAGCAATGGGGGGGGCGTCGGCCGGCTGGCCGTGGACCAGCTGGCCGCGCTGCGCGGAACCCTGGCGAACCTGTCCGACAGCACGGTCGAAAAGCTCGATGCGGTGCTGCCGCAGGGCTGGTCGCGCAGCAATCCGGTGGATATCGTGGTGGATGCCGATGGTGATCGCTATGCCGCGGCCATCGAGGCCCTGCTGGCCGACAACGAGAACGATGCGGTGATGGTGGTCAACGTACCGACGGCGTTCACCTCCTCGGCCGACGCCGCGCAGGCGCTGACCCGCACCCTCGGCCTGCGCCCGCGCCACCATCGTGACAAGCCGGTGTTCGCCGTGTGGCTGGGCAACGATGACCAGGCCACCGCCACGCTCAATGCGGCGCGCGTGCCGACCTATCCCACCGAAGCCGAAGCGGTACGTGGCTTCCAGCATCTGGTGCGCTATCGGGAAGCGCAGAACGCACTGATGGAAACCCCGCCGAGCCTGCCGCAGGACTTCAGCGTGGATGCGGCCGCGGCGCGCACGCTGGTCGAGGCCGCGCTGGCCAACGGCCAGCAGTGGCTGGACCCGTTGGCCACGCACGAGCTGCTGAAGGCCTATGGCATTCCCTCCGCGCCGGTGATGCATGCGCGCGACGCGCACGAGGCCATGGATCTGGCGCAGCCGCTGCTGGAGCGGGGTGCGACCGTCGCCTTGAAGGTCCTGTCACCGGACATCCCGCACAAGTCCGAAGTGGACGGCGTGCGCCTGAACCTGTCGACGCTGCCGGCGGTGCAGGCTGCGGCCAAGGCGATCCTGTCGCGTGCACGCCAGCTGCGCCCGGATGCACGCATCGACGGTCTGCTGGTGCAGCCGACCATCGTCCGCCCGAAAGCGCGTGAACTGATCGTGGGCATCGCCGATGACGCGACCTTCGGCCCGGTGATCGTGGTCGGTCGCGGCGGCACGGCGGTGGAGGTGATCAACGACAAGGCACTGGCCTTGCCGCCGCTGGATCTGCGCCTGGCCCACGAGCTGATCGGGCGTACCCGTGCGTCGCGGATCCTAAAGGCCTATGGCGATGTTCCCGCTGCCGATGAGCGCGCACTGGCCCTGGCGCTGGTGAAACTGGCGCAGCTGGCCGCCGACATTCCGGAAGTGCGCACGCTGGATATCAATCCGCTGCTGGTCGATGGCAAGGGCATTCTCGCTCTCGATGCACGCGTCGCCATCGCGCCTTCGCGCATCCTGCACAAGGGTCGCGGCCATCCGCGCTTCTCGGTGTTCCCGTATCCGAAGGAGTGGGAGCGCACCATCGAGCTGTCCGATGGCGGTCACGCCTTCGTGCGCCCGGTGCGCCCCGAGGACGACGCGCTGTTCCGCGCGTTCTTTGCCCGGGTCAGCGACGAGGATCTGCGCCTGCGCTTCTTCCAGTCGGTGAAGCACTTCAGCCACGAGTTCATCGCCCGTCTGACCCAGCTCGACTATGCGCGCTCGATCGCGCTGGTGGCCATCGAACCGCGCAGCGGCGAGATGCTCGGCGCCGTGCGCCTGCACGCGGATGCGGATTATCACCGCGGCGAGTACGGCATCCTGATCCGCTCCGACCTGAAGGGCCATGGCATCGGCTGGCGACTGATGGCGATCATGATCGAGTATGCGAAGTGGCTGGGGCTGCACGTGGTCGAGGGACAGGTGCTGCGCGAGAACAGCACCATGCTGGCGATGTGCCAGAGCCTGGGCTTCAAGACCCGGCTGGACCCGGACGACCCGACGGTGATGGTGGTGACCCTGCCGGTGCAGCAGGTGGACGTTCCCGAGGTACCGCCGGCGGCGTCGTAATGCAGCAGTGATCGTGGCATACCGTCCGTGCGGTTGCGACAATGCGGGCCATGACTGACCGCATCCCCTTGCTGCTGCTCCCCGGCCTGCTCAACGATGCCGAGCTGTGGCGCGCGCAGCTGGCCGACCTGGCCGATATCGCCGAGTGCAGCGTGGGCGACCAGACCCGCGGCGCGACCCTGCTGGCGGTGGCCGAGGATGTGCTGGCGCAGGCACCTGCGCGCTTCGCGCTGGCCGGGTTCTCGCTGGGAGGCTTCGTTGCCCAGCAGATCCTGCGCGTGGCACCGGAGCGGGTGCTGCGGCTGGCGCTGATCGATACCTCGATCCACGCCGATTCGCCGGAGCGTGCCGAGCAGCGTCGCAGCCAGCGCGCCAGCGTGCGCCTGCCCGGGAAGTTCCATGGATTCGGTGACGCCCTGATGCGCAGCTACATCGATGCCTCGCGGCTGGACGACTATGTACTGGTGCAGCGCGTGCGCGACATGACGGCGCGTCTTGGCGCGGAGGTGTTCCTGCGGCAGAGCGCGCTGGAACGTCGTGACGGCCACGATGTGCTGGCCGGATATCGCGATCCGCTGCTGATCGTGTGCGGTGCCAACGACCGCATCACGCCATTGGCGGTGAGCGATGAGATGCACGCGCTGGTACCGCACTCGCAGCTGGTGGTGGTGCCCGACTGCGGGCACCTGGCGCCGATGGAGAAGCCGGATGAGGTCAGTGCGGCGATGCGCGGGTGGCTGCTGCAGGACTGAAGGGCCCGCCGGGCATGGCCCGGCGCTACCTGTGGCGATCCGGTAGCGCCGGAGCGCGCCCGGCGGCCCCATCGCCATCGTCCGGTAGCGCCGGGCCGTGCCCGGCGGGCCCCATCGCGATTGTCCGGTAGCGCCGGGCCGTGCCCGGCGGCTTCGGCTCAGTCCCAGGCCGGTGCGATGCCTTCCGGATTGGCCAGCCGATGCCCGCGGTCGAGCCTGGCAATCTGTGCCATGTCCTCCTCCGTCAAACGGATGGCCGCCGCCTCCAGATTGGAGGCCAGATTCTCGCGCCGCGTCGAGGACGGAATCACCGCAAAACCCTGCTGCAGTGCCCATGCCAGTGCGATCTGTGCCGGCGTGGCCTGGTGGCGGCCGGCGATGGCCTGGATCACCGGGTCCTTGATGACTTCGCCATAGGCCAGGCTCATGTAGGCGGTGACAGGGATGCCGTTTTCCTGCAGGAACTTCACCAGCAGGCGATTCTGCAGGTACGGATGGATCTCGACCTGATTGGTGGCGATGGCGTCGGCACCGAGGATGCCGATCGCCTTGCGCGTCTGCGCGATGGTGAAGTTGGAGATGCCGATCTCCCTGGTGAGGCCCTCCGCCCTGGCTTCGGCCAGCGCCGGCAGGTACTCCTCCATCGGCACGTCGACCTTGTCGTTCGGTGAGGGCCAGTGGATCAGCGCCAGGTCGACATGGTCGGTGCGCAGCTTTTTCAGGCTGTCGTGCAGGCTGGCCAGCAGCGCATCGCGCTTGAACGCGGTGATCCAGACCTTGGTGGTCAGGTAGATCTCGTCACGCGGCACGCCGGATTCGGCGATGGCCTGGCCGACCTCGGCCTCGTTGTCGTAGATCTGCGCGGTATCGATGGCGCGGTAACCGACGTCCAGTGCGTTACGTACCGAGTCGATCACAGTCTGGCCTTTCAGGCGGAAGGTGCCGAGACCGAAAGCGGGGACAGTCATGGGGGAACTCCAGCTAATGGGGGGAAGGGCGCGGTAGATCCGCACAAGGGTAGGGCAGGGCCTGCATGCATGCCGGCAACGGTGCATTGCGCAGGCGTGGAGATGCGTCGGTAGTGAGCGGCGTCGTATCAGTGTGCGGTGATCGCGGTGCCCTCGGCGCGGTCGTCGATGCCGTCCCGACGGTCCAGGCGGCCGCTGAGCACGGTCAATGCATAGGCACCCACCACCACCAGCGCGCCCAGCCACGGCGTATGCATCAGGCCGACGTTCTCCACCACCAGGCCGCCCAGCGATGCGCCCAGGGCGATGCCGATGTTGAATGCAGCGATGTTCAGTCCGGATGCCACGTCGGTGGCCTGCGGCGCATGGCGCTGCGCCTGCTTGACCACATAGACCTGCAGTCCGGGCACGTTGCCGAAGGCCACCGCACCCAGGGCCAGCACCGTCAGCAACATCAACACCGTGTTGTAGGCGGTGAAGGTGAGCGCCAACAGGACCATGGCCAGCAGGGCGAAGATGCGCCTGAGCGCCGGAACCGGACCCATGCGGTCGGCCATGCGGCCGCCCCACAGATTGCCGATCGCCACCGACACGCCATACACCAGCAGCACCAGGCTGACCGCATTGGCCGAGAAGCCGGTGACGTCCTGCAGGATGGGCGCCAGGTAGGTGAAGGCCAGGAACGTGCCGCCGTAGCCCAGTGCCGTCATCGCGTAGACCAGCAGCAGGCGCGGCTGGGCCAGCACGGCCAGCTGCTGGCGGAAGCGGGCGGGCGCGCTCTGCGGCACAGTGCGCGGCACGAACAGCGCCGCGCCGACCAGGGCGATCACACCCAGGCCGGCCACGGCCAGGAAGGTCGCGCGCCAGCCCAGGTGCTGGCCGATGAAGGTGCCCAGCGGCACGCCGGTCACCAGTGCGACGGTCAGCCCGGTGAACATGATCGCGATCGCGCTGGCGGCCTTTTCTTTCGGCACCACCGCCGTGGCGATGATCGAGCCGATCGAGAAGAACACGCCATGGGCGAGGCCGGTCAGGATGCGGGCGACAATCAGCGAGGCGTAGCCCGGTGCCATCCAGGCGATGACGTTGCCCAGCGTGAACAGCGCCATCAGTGCCACCAGCAGGGTCTTGCGCGGCACGCGGCCGGTCAGCGCGGTCAGCACCGGCGCGCCGATGGCTACGCCCAGGGCGTACAGCGAGACCAGCAGGCCGGCCGAAGGCAGGCTGACCTGCAGGTCGGCGGCGATGGTCGGAATCAGGCCGACGATGACGAATTCGGTGGTGCCGATGGCGAAGGCGCCCAGGGTCAGCGCCAGCAGGGCGAGAGGAATGCCGCGGATCATGGCGGGCTCCGGAGGAAGGAAGGCGCGCAGTGTGCGCGGCCCACCTTTGCCGAAAAACCGATCTTCACGCCAATCACTCTTGCCTGGTGGTCAATAATGGCGCCATGAAGACCACCCTCGATGAAATGCAGGCCTTTCTGGCCGTGATCGACAGCGGTTCGATCAGTGCCGCCGCCGAGCAGCTGGGTCAGACCCCTTCCGGGGTGAGCCGGGCGCTGGGGCGGCTGGAGGACAAGCTGGGCACCACCCTGCTGACCCGTACCACGCGCCGGCTGCACCTGACCGCCGAAGGCGAGGCCTACCTGCGCCATGCACGGGCGATCATCGACGCGGTGGAGTCGGCAGAAGAGCAGATGGCGGCGCGCCGCGAGCGCCCGGCTGGACGCCTGCGGGTGGATGCGGCCATGCCGTTCGTGCTGCACGTGATCGTCCCCCTGGTGGCGGACTACCGCGCGCGATACCCGGAGGTGCAGCTGGAGTTGAACAGTTCCGAACGCTACATCGACCTGCTGGAACGACGCACCGACGTGGCCATCCGCATCGGCCCACTGGCCGACTCAACGCTGCACGCGCGCTCGCTGGGCCGCTGCCGGCTGCAGCTGCTGGCCAGCCCGGGCTACCTGGCCGAGCACGGTGAACCGGCCAGCGTGGCGGCGCTGGGTCAGCACACGCTGCTGGGATTCAATGAACCCGAATCGCTGAACCGCTGGCCCGTGCCGGGCGACGCCGACGGCCAGCTGCTGGTACGGCCGGACATCGCCGTATCCAGCGGCGAGACCCTGCGCCGGTTGGCGGTGGAAGGGGTGGGCATCACCTGCCTGTCGGACTTCGTCACCGAACGCGACCGTGCTGCCGGCACGCTGGTGCCGGTACTGGCTGCACAGACGCTGGATGTCTACCAGCCGATCCACGCCGTGTACTACCGCAACACGGCGGTCTCGGCGCGAATCAGCTCGTTCCTGGACCATCTCGGTGACGCGATGGTGCAGTCGGATTACCTGCGCTAGGCATGCCACGCTCGCCGGGCATGGCCCGGCGTTACCTGCGCGTTCCGCAGAGCCGGACCCATGCTCGGCTGCACAGGGTCCATGCAGTCCTTCAGGCCGCGCGCGCCAGCGCATCGCCGCTCGCCGCGGGGGGCGACAGATCGAACACATCCACCGCGTCCATCAACCGGTCCGCCTGCTGCTCCAGGCTGCGCGCGGCGGCGCTGGCCTCTTCCACCAGCGCGGCATTCTGCTGGGTCGCGCCGTCCATCTGCACCACGGTCTGGTTGACCTGTTCGATGCCTGCACTCTGTTCCTGCGACGCGGCGGAGATCTCGGCCATGATGTCGGTCACGCGCTGCACCGAGGCGACGATCTCGGCCATGGTCATGCCCGCCTGGCGCACGCGTTGTGCGCCATCGGCTACCTGGTCCACCGAGGTATCGATCAGCGTCTTGATCTCCTTGGCCGCATTGGCTGAACGCTGCGCCAGCGTACGCACCTCACTGGCCACCACGGCGAAGCCCCGGCCCTGCTCACCGGCACGCGCAGCCTCCACCGCTGCGTTCAATGCCAGGATGTTGGTCTGGAAGGCGATGCCATCGATCACGCTGATGATGTCGGCGATCTGCCGCGAAGAGGCCTCGATCGCCCCCATCGTCGCCACCACCTGCGTGACCACCTCGCCCCCCTGCGAGGCAACCTCGTGCGCGCCGATCGCAAGCTGGTTGGCCTGGCGGGCGTGCTCGGCGTTCTGGCGCACGGTGGAGGTCAGTTCCTCCATCGATGCTGCCGTCTCCTCCAGGTTGGCAGCCTGCTGCTCGGTGCGGCGCGACAGGTCGTTGTTGCCGGCGGCGATCTCGGCAGCCGCGGCATGGATGCTGCCCGAAGTGTGCTTGATGTCGGTGACGATGGTGGCCAGCTGCGCCGCAGTCGTGTTGGCATCGCCAGCGATGCGGGCGAACACGCCCTGGAAGCTGCCGTGCATGCGCGCGCCAAGCCGGCCATCGGCAATCGCGCGCAGCATCGTTGAGACCTCGCCGAGATTCTGCTCGGTGGTCTGCATGAGCTGGTTCAGGCCCTCCACCATCGCGCGGAAGTCATGCTCGAAGCGCGCGCTGTCACCGCGCTGGCTGAAATCGCCGGCCGCAGCGGCGGCGGCAAGGCGGCGGATCTCGCCGTTGATGGTGCCAAGGTTGGCCTTGGCAGTATCCAGCGCTTCGGTGATGACGGCCTTCTCGCCTGGCAGGCGCTCCATGTCCTCGCTGAGATCGCCCACCGCATAGCGGCCCATGATCGTGATCGCGCGCATCTTCACCCGGATGTGCGCGTCGACCAGCGCGTTGCTGTCGGCCACCATGGTTCCGAATGCGCCAGGGAAGGCGCTGGCATCCATGCGATAGCTGATCGAGCCGGCGTCATGCGCCTTCGCCATTGCCGCCTGCGCCTCGAGCACGCCGCCCACCGTGGCCTGCACGGCCTGCATGGCCTGCGCCAGCCGGCCCACTTCATCGCGGCTGCGAACCTGCACGACGTGCTGCAGGTCGCCAGCGGCCACGGCGCGCGCAGCCGCCTCCACCGCCAGCACCGGTTGCACCACCGCGCGGCGCAGCCACCAGGCCAGGCCCATCAGCAGCAGCGCAGCGGCGACCACGGTCAGCACCGCGCACAGCAGCAGCATCTGCCTTGCCTGCTGCGCGCGCGTGGCCACCGCGGCCTCGGCCACCCGGGTGGCCTGCGTGCTCAGCGCGTCCAGCGATGCGGCCACCGCGCGGTCCTTGCCCCGCACCAGGGTATCGCCGGCAGTGGCATCGTAGCCGGCAGCAGCAAACGCCTGCAGGGCAGCGTGATAGTCCTTCTGCAGCTGCGCGTGCAGGCCAGCGAAGGCGAGGGCGAGCTCGCGCGTACGCGAATCGGGGCTGCTGGCCAGCCCGCGTGCCAGTCCATCGACGATTCTGCCTTCGCTGTCGAATGCATCCAGATGACGCTGGCGCAGGACCGGATCGTGGCCCCGCAGCAGCACGTTCTTCCATTCCTGCACCTGGCCACGGAACTCGCGCTGCAGGCGTTCGGCATCGCGGCCATGGGCGACTTCGGCAGGCACCTCGGCAGACAGCTTCAGCCAGGCCGACGCCAGGCCGGCCAAGGCACACAGCAGGATGACGGCGAGGCCAAGGGATACAGCGCCGAGCAGCTTCGTCTGCAGTCGCGGCGCATGGGGAGAGGCATTCATGGGGCGAGATCTCGGAAGGGGGGCGATGCGGTATCGACCTGATCTCGCGTGCTCTGAAGTGCGATAAGGATCACATTATCGTTTCGTTCAACGAGGTGAAGGAAATGTTTCACAGGACAGATGTGTCCATATGGAACGAAACAGGACGCTCGACAGGGGATATAAATGTAACTATTGTTGTTACATGAAATCCTCGAACCCGCTTTCCGACGCGCTGCACGTGATGGCCCATCTCGTGGGCCAGCAGGGGCCGCGCACCTCCGAACAGCTGGCCATGTGCCTGCCGACCCATCCGGTGGTGATCCGCCGGCTGCTGGCACAGATGCACAAGGCCGGGTTGGTGCGCAGCACACGCGGGCACGGCGGTGGCAGCCAGCTGGCGCGCGATGCGACCCGCATCACGCTGCACGACATCTACCTGGCGGTCGGCGCACCGCCGCTGGTGCAGATCGGCACACGCGGCGCAGGTCGTGGCTGCCCGATCCAGCAACTGGTCGATTCGGCGCTGCTCGATGGTGCCCGCGAAGCGCAGCGATTGCTGGAACACCGCCTGCAGTCCACCACGCTCGACCAGCTCGGCGCGGAGTTCGCGCGCCACCTCGCCCATCACCGCACCCTGGAAGGACACCATGAATCCTGAAGTGATCATCGTCGGCGGCAGTTACGCCGGCATCGCCGCGGGCCTGATCCTGGCCCGCGCACGCCGCGCGGTCACCGTCATCGACGCCGGCCTGCCCCGCAACCGTGCGGCCAGCCATTCGCACGGCGTCCTCGGCCTGGACGGCATCAGTGGTGCCGAGCTGTTGAAGACGGCGCGCCAGCAGCTGCTGGACTATCCCAGCGTGCGCTGGATCCATGCCGAGGCCGCGCACGCCACCGCCAGCCCCGACGGTGTCGAGGTCCGCACCGCGGATGGCCAGGTGCTGGCCGCACGCAAACTGCTGCTGGCCAGTGGCATCAGTGACCAGCTGCCGGACCTGCCCGGCCTGGCCGAGCGCTGGGGCAGCACCGTGCTGCATTGTCCCTACTGCCATGGCTACGAAGTCGGCGGCGGAGCGATCGGCGTGCTCGGCGGCCATCCGATGTCGGCCGGCAAGGCACCGCTGTTCGCCGACTGGGGCAATGTCACCTTCTTCAGCCAGGCGGGGGAGATCAGTGAGGAGGAACGCGTGGCCATGCAGCAGCGTGGCGTGCAGATCGAGATCTCGCCGGTGATTGCCGTGCAGGGCGACCAGCCGACCTGGCTGGAAGTGGAACTGGCCGATGGCCGTCGCATCGCCCAGCGCGCGCTGTTCGTTCCAGCCACCCAGGCGATGGCCACGCCGCTGGTGCAGCAGCTGGGCTGCGCGCTGGTCGAAAGCCCGCTGGGCGTGCTGATCGAGGTGGACGCGATGAAGCAGACCTCGGTGCCGAACGTGTACGCCGCAGGCGACGCGACCACGGTCGGCAATATCACCCTGGCCGCCGCCGAAGGGGTGCGTGCCGGGATCGGCGTGCATCACGCGCTGGTCAGCGAAGACAGCATCGGGTGACGGAAAGGGCCGGATTCCGCTCTCTTGAACGACATCCGGCCCGCCCCATCAGCCTTTGACGCACAGCACCTGGCGCAGTGTGTGGACCACGTCCACCAGGTCGAGCTGGGCGGCCATCACATCGTCGATCGACTTGTACGCCGCCGGCGATTCATCCAGCACGCCGCTGTCCTTGCGGCATTCCACATGCGCGGTCGCCTCGCGGTGCTGGGCCAGGGTGATCCGCTCGCGTGCCGTGCCGCGGCTCATCACCCGGCCTGCGCCGTGGCTGCAGCTGTGGAAACTGTCTGCATTGCCCTTGCCACGCACGATGTAGCTGCGCGTGCCCATGCTGCCGGGGATGATGCCCAGCTCGCCCTGGCGTGCACTGACCGCACCCTTGCGGGTGACCAGCAGTTCCTGCCCGGCGTGCGTTTCCTTCTGCACGTAGTTGTGGTGGCAGTTGACGGCCATCGCCGCCAGCCGGAACGGCGGCAGCCGATGCCGCATCTCGGCCAGCACGCGCGCCATCATCGCCTCGCGATTGTGCCGCGCGTAGTCCTGCGCCCAGGACACCGCTTCCACGTAGTCGTCGAACAGCGGCTCGCCTTCCATGAAGAAGGCCAGGTCCTTGTCAGGCAGATGGAAACCGAGCACGCGGCGCTCCAGCTCGCGACGCGCCTGCTCGATGAAGTACGTGCCGATCAGGTTCCCGGTGCCACGCGAGCCGCTGTGCAGCATTACCCACACGGCATCCGTTTCATCCAGGCACAGCTCGATGAAGTGGTTGCCACCTCCCAGCGTGCCCAGCTGGCGATCGAGCTTGTCGGTGCGGATCCGGCGATGCCTGTCCTTGATCTTCTCCAGGCCAGCGGCCAGGCCGGACTGCACCAGCCGCGTGTGGATGCTGTCGGGCATGCGCTGATGCTCGCCACCGCGACCGTTGCCGACCGGGATGCTGCGCTCGATGCTGTTGCGCAGCTGCCGCAGGTCATCGGGCAGGTCGTTGGCCTGCAGCGTCGTGCGCACCGCGGCCATGCCGCAGCCGATGTCCACGCCCACCGCCGCCGGAATGATCGCTCCGCGGGTCGGGATCACCGAGCCGACGGTCGCGCCCTTTCCCAGGTGCACGTCCGGCATCACGGCCACCCAGGGCCCGACGAATGGAATGGCGGCGATGTTGCGCAGCTGCTCATGGGCCTGCGCTTCCAGCGGCACGCCGTTCACCCAGCCCTTGATCGGCGTGGTGCCCTCGGCATGCAGCCATTGATAGGTGTGTTGAGTATCCATGTTGCAATCCATCTCCTTGATGGGCCGGCGGCGCGTCCCTGCGCCGCCCCAGCCCCCTACTTCATCGTCACCAGCTGCTTCAGCACGCCATCCAGGCCGCCGAACACGGTGAGCTTGTCGATCTTCTCGGTGACCTTCTCCAGCGCCTCCAGCTCCTTCAGCCGCATCAGCACCGGGTTGTCCTCGATCAGCCTGGCGGTATTGAGCTGCGAGCGGGTGGCGTTGGCCTCCTCGCGGCGGCGGATCACGCTGGCCTGTGCCTGCTTCTCGGCCAGCACCACGCCGTTGAGGATCTCCTTCATCTCGCCCGGCAGGATCACGTCCTTGATGCCGACACCCAGCAGCTGCACACCGTGGCCCTCGATCGCGGCGCGCACGTGCGCGGCGATCTCACCGTCCAGCGCCGCCTTCTCGCCCAGCAGCTCATCCAGGCTGCGCGTGGCGATTGCCTGGCGCAGGCCGAACTGCAGCTGCCGGTAGATGAACTCGTCGGCGTTGCTGAGCGTGCGGTGTGCACGCACCGGGTCGACCACCTGCACGGTCGCGGCCAGGTTCACCCGCAGGGTCACCTTGTCGCGGCTGAGCAGCTCCTGGCCGGACACGTCGAGCGAACGCGCACGCAGTTCGACGCGCTCCACCGACACGTTGCCGTTGAAATTCCAGAACGCGTGCAGTCCGGCATCCAGGGTCTGTCGCAGCGTACCGTCGATGAACAGCAGGCCGACCGATTCGCTCGGCACGGTGCTGATCACCGCCACGCGCGGCAGTACGCCCAGCTGGCCCAGGCGCTGCTGCACGTTGGCCGGCACGCGCGGTTCGTCACCCAGGGCCATCACGCGCACCTCGGTGTCGACCGAACCCCGCCAGTACAGATGGCGGCTGCCAGGCGGCAGGACATCGTCGATACGGCCATTGCGCAGCAGCAGACCGACCTGTGCAGCGCCGATATCGGCCAGCACGAAGTGTTCGTGCAGCTGTGCTCCCAGCGCGTCGATCAGGCTGTCCTGGTCGCTGCCGCTGTAGGCGCTGCCCTTCGATGCGTTGTGCACGGTCACGTGCGGCGAGCCGCCGAACCGCGACAGGCGGTGCACGCCCGGCAGCAGCACCTGCTGGAAACGACGGTTGCGATACACCAGGCCGCGCTCGCCGTCGCCGATCACGACCTTGATGGTCCAGAACATGGGAGTCTCTCCTTGTATGGCTCTGGTGGTTCGACCCGATGGAAATCCATCGCCGCGACCCGGGCCGATCAGGTCGTGGCGAGGCGGCCTGCACACCCCGTGCAGGCCGCGGAAGAGGGCGGCCACCGGTGGACGGTCCGCGCGCGGAGCCTTCGGTGCGCCGGCAGTACCGCCATGGGCGCCGCCGGCAGGCAGCACCGGGGTGGACCAAGGCGGGCAGTGACGGCGGACCGGGGCCAGGCGTGCGGTCCGTTGCTTCCACTTCTCCGCCCGAAGGCGATGTCCGTGGATGGCGACGATGGCCGCTGGGACGTGCGTCCCGGGTGTTGCTTCAAGTCATGACGTGACAGGTCATGTGGTTTGGAGTGGGAATTGAACCCACGACAGACGGACTCAGGATCCGTTGCTCTGACCAGGCTGAGCTATCCAGTTGGGAACCGCGCGGAATCGAACCGCGTGCCGGCGAACCGGCGCCTGCGACCAGCAGGCGATCCAGGCGAGGGCATGTCCGCGACCTCCGGCATACGCTACGGCAGCGCCGCGCGCACCAGCCCGCCATTGAAGCGGGACCGTTGGAAAATCGAGGGTGCAGGCCATCGACATTATCGGCGGGCGATAATGTTGTGAGGCAATGCAGATAATGTCCGGGCACGGCCGCGCGCGCGAAGATAAACTCCGGCGTGCAGGTAATGGCCGATCAGTGTGCGGCGGAATGCCGCGCGGGGTGCAGTTCTGGCATCGCGGGTCCTTGTGCCGACGCAAACGAAAACGCCCCCGGGACATACGTTCCGAGGGCGTCGTCAAGCCTCGGAGATCGGGGTGGCCGATCTCCGCAGGGCGGGTATCAGGCCGTTGTGGGCAGTGCTTCCTTGCCGGACGCGCGCGCCAGCACATCCATGCGCAGGCATGGCAGCAGTGTGGCGATGGCGGAGAAATGCGCGTTCAAGGGAAACATCCAGGCGGGTGTTGAAACGAGGTGCGCACGATAAACCACGATTTAGTCGTGCGCAACCATTTTGTTGAATTATTTTCTTCTGCCCGATGCCGGAGCCGGCCGGCGACCGGCTCCGGCCAATCTCAGCCTTCCGCGCTTGCCGCGTCCAGCTGCGCGACATCCTGCACGCTCAGCGATACATTCGCCGCGGCCAGCAGGTCGTGCAGCTGTTCGACGCTGGTGGCGCTGACGATCGGCGCGGTGATCGACGGCCGTGCGATCTGCCATGCCAGTGCGATCTGTGCCGGGCTGGCAGTGTGCTTGCTGGCCACGTCATCCAGCGCTTCCAGGATGCGCAGGCCGCGCGGGTTGAGATAACGCTTCACCACGTTCTCGCCCCGCGCCGGACTTTTGCCCGCATCGGCTGCCGTGCGGTACTTGCCGCTGAGGAAGCCGCTGGCCAGCGCGTAGTAGCCGATCACGCCGATCTGTTCGCGCTGCACCAGCGGTTCCAGCGCGGTCTCGTAGCCGGCGCGGTCGTAGAGGTTGTACTCCGGCTGCAGGGTTTCGTAACGCGGCAGCTTGTAGTCGGTGGATACCTTCAGCGCATCGGCCAGGCGGGTGGCGCTGTAGTTGGAGGCACCGATGGCGCGCACCTTGCCGGCTTCGATCAGGCGACCGAACGCGGCCAGCGTGGCTTCCAGCGGTGTCGACTCATCATCCTCGTGCGCCTGGTAGAGATCGATCACATCGGTCTGCAGGCGACGCAGCGAGTCTTCCACCGCCACATTGATGTTGTCCGGGGTCAGCCCCGGGCGCTCGGCCCATTTGCCGACCTTGGTCGCCAGCACCACCTTCTCGCGCTTGCCGCTGCGGGCGAACCACCTGCCGATCAGCGTCTCCGATTCGCCGCCTGCATTGCCGGGCACCCAGGCCGAGTACACGTCGGCGGTGTCGACCAGGTTGAAGCCGGCGTCGACGAAGGCATCGAGCAGGGCGAAGCTGGCCTTCTCGTCGGCGCTCCAGCCGAACACGTTGCCTCCGAAGGCGAGCGGACGTACATGCAGGCCGGAACGGCCCAGTTCACGGGTTGCCGTCATGGGCACGGTCTCCTTGGGGGAAGTGCTCCAGAATAGAACGCGTTGTGTTACCGCGCTGCGGCGCTGACCACAAAACAGTGTTCCGCGACGGGCGCGCGGCTAACGATTTGTGAACACCTGGCGCGCGGTGACTGCTAGTCTCGCCGCATCATTCCGCTGGAGTCGCCCCGATGATGCCTGCTTCGTCCCTGCG
Source organism: Stenotrophomonas sp. Steno-C15 (assembly GCF_056393265.1). Lineage (NCBI taxonomy): Bacteria > Pseudomonadati > Pseudomonadota > Gammaproteobacteria > Lysobacterales > Lysobacteraceae > Stenotrophomonas > Stenotrophomonas sp. Steno-C15. The sequence continues at coordinate 37,244 of NZ_JBWJPF010000025.1, read as the reverse complement.
TGGTTGCCGCCTGTTGCTTGCTTCCGCCCTGCTTGCTGCCGTGCCCGCGTACGCTGCGCCGACCTTGGTGGCGCCGGCGCAGATCCAGGTATCGCCCGCCATCGACGCTGCGGTGAAGGCGTCGACCCGCGATCCGGCCAACGTCAAGCGTGATGGCTACCGTCATCCGGCACAGTCGCTGGCCTTCTTCTCGGTGGCACCGGAGAAGACCGTCATCGAAATCACTCCGGGCAACGGTTGGTATTCGGAAATCCTCGCGCCGCTGCTGCATGACAAGGGCCGGTACGTGGCAGCCGTGGTCGACCCGATGGCGGTGGCAGAAGGTCGTGGCCGCGACTACCAGCAGCGCAGCCGCGATGGCCTGGAAAAGAAGTTCGCCGGTGCGCCGGCACAGTTCGGCAAAGCAGTCGTGGTCGCCTACGATCCGGCCAAGCCGGTGTTCGGACCGGCCAACTCGGCCGATGTGGTGCTGACCTTCCGCAACGTGCACAACTGGCGCAAGGCCGGCCAGGCGCAGGGCATGTTCCAGGGCTTCTTCAACGTGCTCAAGCCGGGCGGCGTGCTGGGCGTGGTGGAGCACCGCGCCAAGGCCGATGTGGCCGACGATGATGACACTGGTTATGTCGGCCAGCAGCAGGTGATCGCCTTGGCCGAGGCCGCCGGCTTCAGGTTGGATGCGCGCAGCGAGATCAATGCCAACCCGCGCGACACCAAGGATCATCCCAACGGCGTGTGGACCCTGCCGCCGACCAACCAGCATGACAAGGCCGACGCCGCGAAGTACCAGGCCATCGGCGAAAGCGATCGCATGACCCTGCGCTTCATCAAGCCCTGAGTCGAAGCCTCGCAGCCGCAAGCGGCAATGGACACACGTGTATCCGCCGGGCCTGGCCCGGCGCGACAGTCAAAGGAGTGAGCGGTTGAAGAAGATCCTGTACATCGTGATCGCAGTACTGGTGCTGGTACGCCTGTTCGACTTCGCCTTCCATGGAGGCAATACCTATGACCTGCTGGGCGCGGTGGGGTTCGCGGTGCTGTTGATCGGCATCCTGCAGGATGAACGCGCGCGCCGTGCGAGCCCGCCATTGGCGTCCCAGCGGCGGCGGGCGGCGATCGCATCGGCCTGTGGCATTGCGCTGGTGCTTGTTTCGTTCCTGCTGAAGTGGAAGGTCTTCGGCTGAGGCGCCCGTGATCGCGATGGCAGCGCCGGGATGGGACAATGCCGCATCCACCGCCTGCCGTGCCTGCGATGCTGATTGCCTTCAACAAGCCGTTCAATGTGCTGTGCCAGTTCACCGATCGCAGCGTCCCGCCGCGCCCGACCCTGGCGGGGTTCGGCCTGCCGCCGCGTGTCTATGCGGCCGGCCGGCTGGATCATGACAGCGAAGGCCTGCTGCTGCTGACCGACAACGGTCCCTTGGCGCACAGGTTGACCGACCCGAAGCACAAGGCCGACAAGACCTACTGGGTGCAGGTGGAAGGCACGCCTGGCGAGGAACAGCTGCAGCGCCTGCGCAGCGGCGTGATCCTCAATGATGGGCCGACCCTGCCGGCGAAGGTCGAACGGCTCGATCCCGCGCCGGAGCTGTGGACGCGCGATCCGCCCGTGCGTTTCCGCAAGACCGTTGCCGATACCTGGCTGGCGATCACGATCCGCGAAGGGCGCAACCGCCAGGTACGGCGGATGACCGCCGCCGTGAACCTGCCCACCCTGCGCCTGGTGCGGGTGGCAATGGGTCCTTACCGGCTGGATGATCTGCGCCCCGGACAGTGGCGGCAGATCGGCTGAAACGAAACGGGCCGGAGATCACCCACAGGCGATCTCCGGCCCGGATGCAGCCGCCTGCCTCAGGCGTCGCTGCCGATATCGCTGTGCTCGTCGACCACGGTGTCGTTGCGGCGGTCGCGGGCACTGATGCGCTGCGCCTGGCCATCAACGACCTGACCATTGGCCGCCTTCTTCTTCTGCTGCTTGCGATACAGGGCATAGCCGAGCAGACCCACACCCACTGCCGCGGCGGCGATGGTCACTGCCGGATTGCGGCGGGCGAACTTGGTGGCAACCTTGCCACCGGTCTTCACTGCGCCCAGTGCCGCTCCCGTCTTGATCCAGTCGCTGGCCTGCGGGCCCAGATGGCGCAGGCTGCCGCCGGCACTCTTCAGGCCGTCGCCCGCGGTGTGGGCCAGGTCCAGGGCGCGCTCCAGGGCGCGGTCGGTAATCACGGTCAGTCTGCTCATGCGGGGGTCCTTTGCCTCGGGTCGAAGTCCAGTGTGGCGCGTTGCCCGTAAACGGTATGTCAGTCGGGCAGTCACACGGCGTGACTCTACGCGCTCCATTCAGGATCAGGCAGGATTGCTATGTTCCCCGTGGTTTGGCCCGGTGGGTGGCGGTGGCCGTCCACGGGTCGTCCGGCCAGGGATGGCGGGGATAGCGGCCCTTCATCTCTTTCTTCACCTCGGCATAGGTGTTTTCCCAGAAGTTGCGCAGGTCCTGGGTGACCTGCAGCGGACGACCGCCGGGTGACAGCAGGTGCAGGGTCAATGGCACGCGCCCATCGGCGATGCTGGGGGTGTCTGCCAGTCCGAACAACTCCTGCAGCTTCACGGCCAGCACCGGTGGCAGCGGTTCGCCGGACTCGCTGTCCAGTGCATAGGTGATGGGCCGCTCCAGCCCGGAGGGCACAGTGATGCGGGTTGGCGCATGCCGCTCCACGAGCTGCCGCTGTGACCATGCCAGGGGCGACTTCAGCGCTTCTGCGAAGCTGGCTTCGTCCAGCGCATCGAGGCGGCTCTTGCCGGCAAACGCAGGCTGCAGCCACTGCGCGCGGGTGGCGAGCAGCGTGGCATCGCTGCAGTCGGGCAGCTCCAGCTCGGGCATCCAGCGACGCAGCGACTCCACCCGTGCCTGCCATTGGCGCAGGGCCTCGGTCCACGGCAATGCCTGCAGGCCGAGCTCGGCAACAGCCTCGGTCAAGGCGCCGGCCGCGTGTTCCGGATCGACCCGGCCCGCCGAGCGACTGTCCAGCACGATGCGATCGAAGCGGGTTTCGCGCAATGCGACCAGCGCACGCCGTTCGCCGTCCCAGCGCACGGTGTCGGCGGTGACGAAGCGCTGCGGGTAGATCCTGCGCAGATGGTCCTCATCGACCGGCGCGGCGCGCAGCAGCAGCGCATCGCGGGCCTCGAAACGCAGTTCGCTGGCGACCAGCCACGGTTCGCCACGCAGATCGCTCAGTTCATGCAGGCGCGCGCTGCGCCCGTTGGCGAGCAGGTAGCGCAGCGGATCGCCCGGATGCTGGAAGCCGATGCGATCGGGAAAGGCGTGCGCCAGCAGATCGCCCAGCGCGTGCGCTTCGATGCTGGCAGGGGGCGCGGCATCGCAGCGCAGCCGACGCCGCCACTGGCGCGCGGCGGCATCAATGGCAGCCAGTCCACCACGACTGGCATCGGCCGGCGCGCGGCCAGCACGGAACGCGGCCAGCGCGCGCCAGCGTGCCGCCAGTGCATCGCCGCCCTGGCGCAGGGGGTCGCGTGCTTCCAGCAGCGCCGCCAGATCGGCCGCCAGCGCCTGTGCGTGCGGGTCAGGGGCGGCGAGCAGCATCGCGGCCATGCGTGGATGGGTACCCAGCGCCAGCACGCGTCGGCCCAAGGCGGTGATCGCGCCCGACTCCGACAACGCGCCCAGGCGGTGCAGCAGCTCGCGCGCCGCACCCATCGGTCCGCTTGGGGGCGGATCGAGAAAGCGCAGGTCGCTGCTGCCCCACGCCGCCAGCTCCAGCGCCAGTCCTGCCAGTTCGACCTGGTCGATCTCGGCACGCCGCTGAGGCTCCAGCCGCTGCGACTGCGGCCACAGGCGCCAGGCCACGCCCTCGGCCACGCGGCCGGCACGACCGGCACGCTGGTCGGCCGAGGCCTGCGCAATGGCCACCACGTCCAGGCGGGTGAAGCCGCTGTTCGGGTCATAGCGGGGCTCGCGTGCCAGGCCGCTGTCGATCACCACGCGCACGCCGGGCAGGGTCACCGAGGATTCGGCCACGTTGGTGGCCAGCACCACGCGGCGGCGGCCCTCATCTGCGGGTTGCAGCACGCGCGCCTGCTGTTCCACCGGCAGTTCGCCATGCAGTGCCAGGACCTCGGTGTTGCCGCCGATCGATTCCTGCAGACCGGCCTGCACGCGGGCGATCTCCCGCTGGCCAGGCAGGAACACCAGCACGTCGCCCGGGTGCTCGACCAGCGCCTGCTGCACTGCGCGGCGGACCTGCAGTTCCAGCGATTCTTCGCGACGCGCCGGGAAGTGGCTGACGGTCACGGGGTAGCTGCGGCCCTCGCTGCTCAAGCGGGGTGCGTCGAGGAAGCGTGCCAGCCGCTCGCCATCCAGGGTCGCCGACATGACCACCAGCCGCAGGTCGTGGCGCAGCTGTGCCTGTACGTCCAGCGCCAGTGCCAATCCCAGGTCGCCGCTGAGGTGGCGCTCATGGAACTCGTCGAACAGGATCGCGCCCACCTGTTCCAGCAACGGGTCGTCCTGCAGCATGCGGGTCAGGATGCCTTCGGTCACCACCTCGATGCGGGTGCGCGCGGACACCCGGTTCTCGAAGCGGATGCGGTAGCCGACGGTATCGCCGACCTCCTCGCCGAGCTGCCTTGCCATGAACATCGCTGCGCTGCGCGCGGCCACCCGGCGCGGCTCCAGCAGGATGATCCTGCGGCCCTGCAGCCACGGTGCATCGAGCAGCGCCAGCGGTACCTGGGTGGTCTTGCCGGCGCCCGGTGGTGCCTCCAGCACGAGCCGTGGCTGTGCAGCCAGATGCTGCTGGATCTGCGGCAGCAGCGGAGAAATGGGGAAGTGCGGGGCGTTCATGCGCAAAGGATAAGGGGCCACGCTGGGCGCGGGTACAATGCGCAGGCACATTTCCTCCGCGATGACCATGCACCTGATCGATATCGGCGCCAATCTGACCCACGACTCCTTCGACCGCGACCGCGACGCCGTGCTGCAGCGTGCCCGCCAGGCCGGGGTGGTGCAGATGGTGGTCACGGGGGCCAGCCGCGAGCACTCTCCGCTGGCGCTGCAGCTGGCCCAGCAGCATCCGGGATTCCTGTATGCGACGGCCGGCGTACACCCGCATCATGCGGTGGAGTACACCGAAGAATGCGATGCGGAGATGCGCGCCCTGCATGCCCACCCGGAAGTGGTGGCGGTCGGCGAGTGCGGACTGGACTACTTCCGTGACTTCTCGCCGCGACCTGCCCAGCACCGTGCGTTCGAGCGCCAGCTGCAGCTGGCGGCGGAGAACGGCAAGCCGCTGTTCCTGCACCAGCGCGACGCGCACGCCGACTTCATGGCGCAGATGAAGAACTTCGAGGGTCGCCTCGGGCCGGCGGTGGTGCACTGCTTCACCGGTGAACGGGAGGAGTTGTTTGATTACCTCGACCAGGACTGGTACATCGGCATCACCGGCTGGCTCTGCGACGAGCGTCGCGGGGCGCACCTGCGCGAGCTGGTGAAGAGCATTCCAGCCGATCGCCTGATGATCGAGACCGATGCGCCGTACCTGCTGCCGCGCACGCTCAAGCCGATGCCGAAGGATCGCCGCAACGAACCGATGTTCCTTTCGCACATCGTCGAGGAGTTGGCCCATGATCGTGGCGAGGATGTCGTGCTGACCGCAGCCCATGCCACGGCGGCAGCCCGTGCCTTCTTCCGGCTGCCCGACGCCGACACGACACGTCAGCCGTGAATGCCCGGATCCGGTGACGCTCGGCCATGCCCGGCGAGCGAAGCGGCAAGATCCGTCAGCCCTTCCCGATACGTCGGAAACTGCGGCGCCCACCCCAGCGCTTCGCGCGTACCGCGGCTGTCGATGCGCTTGCTGCCTTCGTAGAAGCGGCGCAGGGCCGGGCTCAGCGCCGGATCGTCCCACGCCATTGCCGGTGGCATCGCAAAGCCTCCCAGCTGCGCGGCGAAGGCCAGTACGTCCTGTGGCGGTGCGGGCTCATCGTCGCTGGGCAGGTACAGCGCCTGCAGGGTGGGTCGCCGCATCGCCGCGATGATCACCGCCACCAGGTCCTGTACATGCAGGCGGTTGAACAGCAGGCCCGGCTTCAGCACATGGCGGGCACGCCCCTGCGCGAGCTGCACCAGTGCATTGCGGCCGGGACCATACAGCCCGGGCAGCCGGAACACTGCCGAGGCGATGCCGCGCCGGCTGGCCAGTGCGCGCCATTGCGACTCCGCGCGCAGGCGCTGCAGGCCCGCAGGCCCGGTGGCGTCGGCCACGCTGTCCGCATCGATCCAGCCGCCCTGGCGGTCGCCGTACACCGACGTCGACGACAGATAGCCCACCCACTGCAATGCGGGACTGTCTTCCAGTGCCGTGCGCAGCATGCGCACTGCCGGGTCGCCGTCGGCATCGGGCGGTATGCTGCCCAGCACCGCATCGGCGCGCGCGATGTCATCCAGAAGCGCGGGTGCAGGTGCTGTTCCAGCGCAGAGTCGATGGCAGCGCAGGCCATCCACGGCTGCCGTGGCCGGATCGCGTACGGTGCCGGCGACCTGCACGCCCAGCGCTTCCAGGCGAGCCGCCAGTACGCGCCCGCTCCAGCCCATGCCCAGGATCAGCACCCGTCCGGGCAACGGACCGGCCGGCAGCGTCAGGCTCACGCCCGGCGCTGCGCCTGGTAGGCCTGCAGGCTGCTGTAGGCGACCTGCAGCAGCACGCCCTGCTGGCCGGCGCTGCGTGCACGCGCCAGCATGTCACCGACGATGTGGCCGGCCTCCACCTGCTGCCCGGCCTCCAGGTCACGCAACATCGAGGCCTTCAATGCCGAGCCGGCCTGGGTCAACGTGCCGCGCGCAGTGTCCTGCGCTGCCGCCGGGACTGCCTCACCGGCCGCCTCCGCCACGGCCAGGCACTCGTCGTACAGGCCCTGCACGATGGCCGTGCCATCATCGGTCGCGACAATCGTGCCGATGTCCGCGCGCAACAGGCAGGTCGCCGCGGCAAGCGCGGTGAGGAAGGTGTACTTGATCCACTGCTCCTGGCCGATGCGTTCGCTGGCCAGGTGATCGAGGTTGGCCTGCGTGCAGGCGGCGGCGAAGGCACGCACGCGCGCCGAGAGTGCGCCACCGTCGCGTTCCCCGAAGGTGAGCTTGGCGGGTTTTCCCAGATGCACCACCGCACCGTCCGGTGCCTTGGTCGCACTGATGAAGCACAGCCCACCCAGCACCGCCTCGCGGCCGAAGCGTGCATCCAGATCGTTGTAGTGATGCAGCCCGTTGAGGATCGGCAGCACGGTGGTACGGGGGCCCACCGCCGGCGCGATGGCCTCGATCGAGCTGTCCAGGTCGTAGGCCTTGCAGCTGAGGATGACCAGGTCGAAGGGCCTCTCCCGGGCCAGCGCGGGCAGCGCATCGGCTGTCACGTGCTGCACCGGGAAGGCGGCATCGCCGACTGGACTGCGGATCACCAGTCCATCGCGTGCAAGCTGCCCGGCGCGGGCAGGGCGGACCAGGAAGGTCACGTCCACACCGGCCTGGGCCAGGCGGCCGCCGAAGTAACCGCCGGTACCGCCGGCGCCGAGAATCAGGATGCGCATTGCACGTTCACCGTTGTCTGCGGAACCAATGTTGCGAGTGTGCCGGGGATCGCGACCCCGGCGATCGGCGCTCAGCTGCGCATGCCCACGCCGCGGCGCAGCAGCCACAGCGCCACCGCCGTCAGCACCACCACGAAGCCGATCATCAGCGCGTACGCGACCCACAGCGGCACGTCACTGCTGCCCAGCAGGCCGTAGCGGAACGCGTTGACCATGTAGAAGATCGGGTTCGCATGGGTCGCTGCTTCAGCCCAGGCCGGCAGCAGCTTCACCGAATAGAACACGCCGCCCAGATAGGTCAGCGGGGTCAGGATGAAGGTCGGAACGATCGCCACGTCGTCGAACTTCTTCGCGTACACGGCATTGATGAAGCCGGCCAGCGAGAAGATGGTAGCGCCCAGCAGCACCGTGGTCAGTGTCACCAGCGGGTGCGGGATGCGCACGGGGGTGAAGAACATCGCGATGATCAGCACGATCACGCCGACCATCAGGCCGCGCAGTACCGCACCGGCCACGTAACCCCACAGGATCACCCAGTTCGGCATCGGGCTCACCAGCAGCTCTTCCACGTGGCGGCCGAACTTGGCGCCGAAGAAGGACGAGCTGATGTTGCCGTAGCTGTTCTGGATCACGCTCATCATGACCAGCCCGGGCACGATGAACTGCATGTAGCTGTACCCGCCCATCTCGCCCACGCGCGAGCCGATCAGGCCGCCGAAGATGAGGAAGTACAGGGTCATGGTGATCGCCGGCGGCACCAGCGTCTGGCCCCAGATGCGCATGATCCGGGTCACTTCGCGGCGCACGATGGTCAGCAGCGCGACGCGGTTGCGCTGGCCGTCGGTCAGCTCGGTGGTGCTCATGCGGATTTCTCCTGGTTGCCGGTGAGGCGCACGAACAGCTCCTCCAGGCGGTTGCTCTTGGTACGCATCGAGCGCACGCGGATGCCGGCTTCATTCAGCGCGGCGAACACGCGGTTCAGATCCATCGCCCGTGGCATGTCGATGTCCAGGGTGTGCGCGTCGGGCGCGCTGAGGGTTGCGCCCTCGATCGCCGGCAGCTGCACCGGCAGATCGCCATCGATGTCCAGCAGGAAGCCTTCCACGTCCAGCTTGGCCAGCAGCGCGCGCATCGGCCCCTGCTCGACGATCCGGCCGTGGTTGATGATCGCCAGATGCCGGCACAGGTACTCGGCCTCCTCCAGGTAGTGGGTGGTGAGGATGATCGTCGTGCCAGCGGCATTGATCTCCTTCAGCACCCGCCACATGTCGCGGCGGATCTCGATGTCCACGCCCGCGGTCGGCTCATCCAGGATCAGCAGGCGGGGACGCGTCATCATCGCGCGGGCGATCATCAGCCGGCGCTTCATGCCGCCGGACAGGGTGCGGCTCATCACCTGCGCCTTCTCCCACAGATGGGCACGCTTGAGTTCCTCTTCCGCGCGCTGCTCCGCTTCCTCGCGCGGTACGCCATAGAAGCCGGCGTAGTTCACAAGAATGTCGAAGGGTTTTTCGAACAGGTTGAAGTTGATTTCCTGCGGCACCAGGCCGATCAGGCGCATGGTCGCGCTGCGGTTGCGCACCAGGTCGCTGCCGAACACCTCCACCTGGCCCTCGCTGAGGTTGACCAGGGAGCTGATGATGCCGATCAGGGTGGACTTTCCAGCCCCGTTGGGGCCCAGCAGGGCGAAGAAGTCGCCCGGAGCGACCTCCAGCGAGACCCCCTTCAGGGCCTGGGTTCCGTTGTCGTAGGTTTTGCGCAGGTCGCGCACGCGCAGGGCGGGCGCCGTATCGTTCAGGGATGCCAAGCTCGAAGCCTTCGCGCCTATGGGCTGGCGCTGGAGAGGGGCGGGGAAGGGCTATTATAGAAGACCCCGAGGGCTCGCCCCGGCTACACACTGTCCCGAAAAGTCGTGCCTGTTCAATTCCCCCTCAAGCTGGTCGGCCGCCGCATGCTGGCCCCGACCGTCGGCCACTACCAGTTCGTGCGCGACGATGGCCAGCCGCTGGATTTCCAGCCCGGCCAGTTCATCCAGGTCCATTTCAGCTACGCCGATGGCACCGAGACCAAGCGCAGCTATTCCCTGGCCACCCTGCATGATCACGCACTGGGGCCCGGCGAAGCCGTGGATATCGCGGTCAGTTTCGTGCCCGGCGGCGCCGCTACAGCGCTGTTCGAGGCGCTGGAAACCGGCGGCAAGATCAGCGCGTCCGGCCCGTACGGGCGGTTCTGCCTGAACCCCGGCGATCACAACGCGCGCTATCTGCTGATCGCCACCGGTACCGGCGTGACCCCCTATCGCTCGATGCTGCCACTGCTGGAAAGGGCCATGACCGAACGCGGCGTGCAGGTCGTCCTGCTGCAGGGTGCACGCAGCCCGGGCGAACTGCTGTACAGCGAAGATTTCTACAGTTTCGCCGAAAAACACGCGAACTTCCGCTATGTTCCGTGCCTGTCGCGGGAGTTGCCGGAACAGGCCCACGCCGACGTCCATCATGGCTACGTGCAGCAGGCCCTGGCTGGTTTCACGCCGGACCCGGCCACCGATATCGCCTACCTGTGCGGCAACCCGGACATGGTCGATGCCTGCGCCGAGCTGCTCAAGGCGGCCGGGCTGGGCAACCCGCAGATCCGCCGCGAGAAGTACGTCAGTAGCAAGTGAGTGCGCTGCGGAGAGGCGGCGCCAGCCGCCTCCCGCAGACCGCGCCGGTCTCAGTACGGCACCCAGGCATCACGCCAGGCTGCGCCCACGCCCGGCCGGTACGCGTCGGCGTTGACGTTGCACCACGCGCCTTCAGGGAACGGGCGGCAGGCATACAGCCGGCCATCGCTGCCCTTCACCACGGTCTGCCCGGGTACATAGCTGCCGATGCCTGCCGGGTACACGTAGTCGAAGTCGCCGCCCGGCGAAGGCGTGCCCGGATCGGGTACCCGGGTGTCCAGCTGGAAGCGGTTGCCTTCCTTCAGATAGACCCGGTTGCCGGTCGCCGACGCCGTCGGCGTGATCGTGCCGTTGGACAGTACGCCCACCCGAGCGTGCTGGCTGGCGCCATTGACCTTGCGGGCCAGCACCAGCGGCCACTGCGCGGCCGCCGTCTCGCCGCTGGCCAGTGTGGCCTCCACCCGCTCCACATCGTTGCCGCTGGCGTTGAACACGCGCAGCGCCAGGACGGTGCCGACCGGCAGATCGCCACGCGCGGTGAGCGGGCCGGCATCCTGCCACTGCGATGCCGGGGGAGTGCTGCCGCCCTCGAAACGCACATCCATGCAGGTGTAGAACGCTTCGGTCGAATCCGCGCGCTGCCACGTGTTGTAGATCACGTGCTGGCCCGTGCGCTGTGGCAGCGGGCACTGCAGCCTGTACGTGCCATCGGCGGACAGCGGGGTGTTGCCCAGTGTGCAGAACTCCTGCAGGTCCGCCCAGCGCAGAGGACTGCCCGGTGTCCAGCCTTCGCGGGTAACGAAGAATCGCCAGTCACGCGTGGCATGCGGTGCGGTGGCCTTGAACACGAAGGTGAACCTGCCGTTCGCATCGGGTTGGATCGGCGTGGTCTGCCAATCACTGCGGTTCAGATCCAGGCCGCGGAAGGTCGGGTTGTTGCCGCTGCACAGCGTGCCGTCGGGTACGACGGCCTGATGGTTGCCATTGGCGTTGGCCTGGTTGATGCCGTTCCAGTCGTAGAACGCCTGCGAGCCGGCGAGTGCTTTCGCGGCGGCGCAGGCCGGGTTGGTTGGATTCTCCGGATTGCCCTGGAAACAAGCGTAGACGCGACTGGCCGGCGTGGTCATGGTGCCGTGCGCGAATGCGCTGCTGGCCAGGCAGATCAGGCCGGCGGCTGCGAACGAGCTGGCCAGCACAACACGTGTGGATCGGAATGACATGGCGCATCCTTGTGGTCGTCGATGGGAACGGTGACCGCAGGCGTTGCGCTGCGCAGCGGACGGTCGGCGGCACCTCGGCGAGTATCGAGGTGCGCTGCATCGCGCGGTACCTTGGAAGTGCCGTTCCGTGACTGCCTGCGTGAAGCCTTTCCCACAGGCTTCACGCAGGCCTGAACGGATGCGCAGAAGGTCACGCGTCGTGCGTGGTGCCGATCACGCGACGCCGTGTGTCAGCGCGTCCTGATCCATCCGGTCCGCCTGGCACGAAAAACACCCGTAGCCTGCGTTGTGCAACTGCACGAAGGCCACCGCGGGATCGGCGAACAGCACATCGAGCTGTACCCCGACCTCGTTGCCGGGGCAGACCTGCCCGCTGATCATCAGTGCATCCTCGTCGTAGGCACGCAGTGAGATAAGCCGTCGCTCGACGTAGGGCGGAACGACCCCGGCGGGCAGGACGCAGCGCGTAGCGCCGCGCTGCACGAAGATCGGACCGGACGCGCGATAGGGCGAGTGCGTCGCCAGGTGGGTATGGGGCAGCAGAAGCAGTTCGGCGCCACTTGGGGGGTCGGACAGGCTGACCCGGCACGGATGGCCGCCGCGATCCCCGGCCCAGCGTCGCAGGATGCCCTGCGCGGCCAGCGCGCGGTCGCTCTGTTCGAACAGGTGCTGGAAGGGGCGGTGATCGAGGCCGCTGAGGTACCACGCGTTCATGGGAATCTCCTGGGTTCGCCATGAGTCTGCGTGGCCGACGGCTGCGCTGCTCGCCATGATGCGACGCCGCATTCGATCCGGCCGACATGGGCCTGGCTTTCCAGTGACGATTGCCCATCGCCGCCAGCCTCCTGCCCGTGTAAGTTGGGTCACATCTTCCGCGGCAGCCCGTCGTGGTCGACAGGAACGTCTTCCAGGGGAAACGAGCACGATGCAAAGACACCATCTCGCACTGGCCGGCGCGCTGGCCAGCCTGCTGCTTGCCGGTTGCGGCGCGGCGCCTTCCGGCAGCGCCGATGCGGCGGCGGAAACGCCCGGCCGCCGCTACGGACAGATCGACTTCCAGCCCTGCACATTGACCACGATGGGCGCCAGCGCCAACGTCGAGGCACAGTGCGCCACTCTGCAGGTGGCCGAGGACAGGGCTCAGCCGCAAGGGCGGAAGATCAACCTCCGTATCGCCTGGCTGGAATCGGGCAACAGTGGCTCCGGCCAACCGGATCCGGTGTTCTTCCTCGCCGGCGGGCCCGGGCAGGCGGCCAGCGAGGTGGCGGTCATCGTCGATACCGCCCTGCGCCAGGTTCGCAAGCAACGCGACATCTTCCTGATCGACCAGCGCGGCACCGGTGGCTCCAACCCGCTCAACTGCCTGGGCGCAGATGGCAAGGAACTGGCGTTCGACGAAGAGGCCCCCCCCAGCGAGGCGCTGCTGCGCGACTACGCCCAGCGCTGCGCAAGCTATCTGCAGGGACGTGCCGATGCGCGGTTCTACACCACCCGCGACGCCGTTGCCGATCTGGATGCCGTGCGCCAGGCGCTGGGCGTGGATGCGCTGAACCTGGTGGGTGGTTCCTACGGAACCCGCGTGGCCCAGCGTTATGCCGCGGCCTATCCGCAGCACACCCGCAGCATCGTCATCGACGGCGTCGTTCCGAACGAGCTGGTGGTCGGGGGTGACTTCGCCAATACCTTCGAAGACGCGATCAATCTGCAGTCGGCCCAGTGCCGCAAGGACCCGGCGTGCAGCAAGCGCTTTCCGAGCGACACCAGCAGGCAGCTGCGCGGCGTGCTCGATACGCTGCGCGCCGCGCCGGTGACCGTTGACTACCGCGACCCCGGCACGAACGCGCCGCGGCGCGACGTGCTGACGCCGGACAGCGTGATGGGGCTGGCGTTCGCCTTCTCCTATGTTCCGCAGTACGCCTCGCTGTTGCCGCTGGTGCTGGACGAGGCTGCGCAGGGCCGCTACGCACCGCTCGCCTCGCTGGCACGCGGTGCCAACCGCAGCATGGGCTTCCAGATCAACCGTGGCATGCAGTGGTCGGTGATCTGCAGCGAGGACGCTCCGCGCTACCACGCGCCAGCCGACAATGCCGAGCGCCTGTTCGGCAACGAGGTGGCCAGCGCCTTCTTCGCGCCGTGTGCTGTCTGGCCGCACACCGCGGCCCCCGCCGCGGATGCCGCACCGCTGCGCAGCGATGTGCCGGCGCTGCTGCTGTCCGGTGAACTGGACCCGGTCACGCCACCGCGCTACGCCGCACAGGTGCTCAAGGGGCTGCCGCAGGGGCGCGCACTGGTCGCGCGCGGCCAGGGCCACGGCACGCTCTCCGCCGGCTGCATGCCCCGCCTGCTGGGCCAGTTCATCGACAGCACCGATGCCAAGGCGCTGGATGCCAGCTGCCTGGACACGCTGAGCTACGTGCCGGCGTTCACCTCGTTCAACGGATGGGAACCATGATCGTCGCTGACAACCTGCACAAGGCCTTCGATACCCGCACCGGCCGCATCCAGGCAGTGGCCGATGTCGGCTTCCGCGCCGAGGACGGTCGCATCACCGGTCTGCTTGGCCCGAACGGTGCCGGCAAGACCACCACCATGCGCATGCTGTACACCCTGATGACGCCTGACCAGGGCAGCATCAGCGTCGATGGCATCGATGCCGCGCGCAATCCCGTGGAGGTCCGTCGCCACCTGGGCGTGCTGCCCGATGCGCGGGGCGTCTACAAGCGGTTGACCGCGCGCGAGAACATCGCCTATTTCGGCCGGCTGCACGGCCTGTCCGAAGCACGCATCCGCGAGCGCATCGACGTGCTGTCGCAGGCGCTGGACATGGGCGACATCCTCGACCGCCAGACCGATGGCTTCTCGCAGGGCCAGCGCACCAAGACCGCGATCGCGCGCGCACTCGTGCACGATCCGCGCAATGTGATTCTCGACGAGCCGACCAACGGCCTGGATGTGATGACCACCCGTGCACTGCGCCGGTTCCTGCTGGGACTTCGTGAGGAAGGGAGGTGCGTGATTCTGTCCAGCCACATCATGCAGGAGGTGGCTGCACTGTGCGACCACATCGTGATCATCGCCAAGGGCACGGTCATGGCTGCCGGCAGTGCCGATGAGCTGCGCGCGCAGTCCGGCGAAACCAATCTGGAAGATGCGTTCGTGAAACTGATCGGCAGCGAAGAGGGCCTGCACGCATGAGCATGATGTCGACCCTGATGACGGTGATGCGCAAGGAGCTGCGTGATCTCTCCCGCGACCGCCGCACGCTGATGCTGACCCTGCTGTTCGGTCCGCTGCTGTACCCGGTGCTGCTGCTGGGCATGGGCAAGCTGGCCGAGAGCCGCGTGCGCACGCAGATCGAGCAACCGCTGCAGATTCCGACCATCGGCGCGGACAACGCACCGAACCTGGTCCGCTTCCTGGCCGCGCAGGGGCTCAACGCCAGCGCAGCACCCAAGGACCTGGCTGCGGCCATCCGCAACCAGGACATCGACGTCGCGCTGCGCATCAGCGATGACTTCGGCGAGGACTGGGCCGCGGGCAGGCCGGCGCTGGTGGAGGTGATCAAGGACAGCACCCGGCGTGCCGCCGAAGTGCCCAGCGCACGCCTGGAAGCGGCGCTGGCCACCTACAACGGCCAGGTGGGCGCACTGCGGCTGATGGCACGCGGCGTGGATGCCCAGGTCGCGCGTCCGCTGGACGTGGGCAGCCAGGATCTGGCCAGTGCCGAAGCGAAACGGGGCATGATCCTGTCGATGCTGCTGCCGGTGCTGTTGACCCTGACCTCGTTCATCGGCGGCGCCTATCTGGTGATGGACGCCACGGCAGGCGAACGCGAGCGGCAGTCACTCGAGCCCCTGCTGGCGACGCCCGGCTCACGCAGCGCGATCGTCAGTGGCAAGATCGCCGCCGCCTGCGTGGTCGGCTTCGCGTCGCTGCTGTTGACCCTGGTGGCTTTCAAGGTCAGCGCGCAGATCGCCCCGGGCAACATCGGTCGCCAGTTCAACATGAATGTCGGCTCGATGCTGCAGATGCTGCTGGTGATGTTGCCGATGCTGCTGATCGGTACCTCGCTGCTGACCTTCCTGTCGGCGGCGGCCAAGAGCATGAAGGAAGCGCAGAGCCACATGACCTGGCTGATGCTGCTGCCGATGCTGCCCGGCTACGCGCTGGTCGCCTACCCGCTGAAGAGCGAGCTGTGGCAGTACGCGGTGCCGTTCCTGTCGCAGAACCAGATGCTGCTGAAGGTCATCCGCCACGAAGTGATCAGTCCCAGCGTCTGGGCGATCTATCTGGGCGCCAGTCTCGGTCTGGCCGCACTGCTGTGGTTTGCCGCCGTGCGCCGCTACCACAACGAACGCCTGGCGATTTCCGGCTGACCGCCACTGGAAGCGCCGGGCCCTGCCCGGCGGATAGGGAACGAGGCCCGGTCATTCCGGGCCTCGCTGTTTTCAGGTTCGCGTTGCCTGCCAAGCGGCGAAGCGCCGGGCGATCACCCGGGCCAGCCGGTCGACGTTCTCCCAGGTATCGGCGACGTGGTACCGATCCGGGACATCGGCCCCAGCAGGCAGTCTGGGGCGCGAAGGCAGGCAGAGGAAGTGCTGAATACGTCAGCCCTCTGCATACCGCGCAGGCGTCACCCCCATCTCGCGCTTGAACACGGCGATGAAGGCGCTGGGGGTGTCGTAGCCGAGCGACAGCGCCACGCTGATCACCGGTTCCCCGGCCAGCAGGCGTGGCAGCGCCAGCAGGACGCGCAGGCGCTGGCGCCATTGGCTGAGTGTCATGCCGGTTTCGGCGCGCCAGTGGCGCGCAAGGGTGCGGCTGGACAGTCCCATGGCAAGGGACCAGGCCTCGACGCTGCGGGTGTCCTGTGGTGCACGCGCCAACGCCGCAGCAACGCGCCGCAGGCGCCGATCGCGTGGCTGCGGCAAGGCCAGCGGCAGCGGTGTGCTGGCGTCGATCTCATCGGCAATGACGCCGGCAAGACGCTCCTGCACCGCGTCGAGCGGTGCGGGCGCCCAGCGCAGCGCGCGATCCACGGCCGCCTGCAGCAGGGCGCCCGGTTGCACGATGCGTGGGCGTGCCGGGAGTCGCGTGCAGGTCGCCGCGTCGAGGTACAGGCTCCAGCCATCGAACGGGCCGATGCTGGCCAGCGCATGCGGCAGTCCGGGCGGAACCCACGCCATATGGCCGGCTGGCAGCAGCCAGTGCAGGTCGCCTGCCTCGATCCGCAGCAGGCCCTGTCGCGCCCCCAGCAGCTGCCCGCGGGCGTGCTGGTGCCGGGCGGTCCGGCGTGGACGGTCCAGGGCCAGTTGCGCGGTCAGCAGCACCGGCCCTCGGGCGGTGTCCACCAGGGGCGGGTCAATCAGGGCGGGGGATGTCTGATATGCCATATCAACTGGCAGTTATACGGCAGATCCGGTAGACAGCAGCGTCCACACTGCACTCCACCCGCCGAAAGGAGTTCCTCATGCAGCCTCAAGACATCCTCCCTGATCATCAGAACGACGTGGTCGCCAACGGCCTCACCGTGCGCAAGGGCAGCGTGGGCGCTTTCCTTGCCAGCGTCCGCGACTGGCAGGATCCCGCCGGCAGCCCTGCGTCCCGGGCAGCGGCGGAAGCCGACCTGCGCGCGCTGCTGCCGGGTCTGCATGCGTTGGGCCTGTTCCGCATCCTGAGGGCACGCGATCCGGCCCTGCAGCACCTGATCGACGGCGAGCGCTGATACGAACAAGGCCCGGACAGACCGGGCCTTGTCGTGATGGTTGGCGGGGATGTCCCGGCTCAGCCGCCCGGCGCGAACACCAGAGTGCGGCGGGTGGTGACCGGAGCGCTGACCGGCTCGAAACGCCAGCGCTTCACGGCGTTCATGGCTTCGCGGTCGAAGATGCGCGCGGGCGTCGCACGCAGCACGCGGGCGTTCACCACCGAGCCGTCGGTACCCACGGTGATCTCCACCAGCACCTCGCCGGAGGTGCCGGCGCGCAGGGCGTCGGCCGGATAGCGGGGGGCCGGCGTACTGACCGGACGCAGGCTGGGCGCGGCGGCAGGTGCCTGGCGTGCGGCATTGGCCTGCTGCGCAGCGGCCTGTTGCTGCTTCTGCTCCGCTTCACGCCGTGCGGCGGCCTGGCGCTCGGCTTCCTCGCGCTCGCTGTCACGGCGGGCGGCATCCTGCTGTGCGGCGATCTGCCTGGCCGCATCGGCTTCCTTGGCACGCTGCTCGGCCAGGCGCTGCTGCTCGGCCTGTTGCCGGGTACGGTCCTCGGCGTCCTTCTTAGCCCGCTCCGCTTCCGACTCGGTGCGCTTGGCCGCGTTCTCCACGCCCTTGGCCAGGCCTTCCTTCAGGCGTGGCAGGGCCGGTGCGGAGGCATCCACCTTCTCGATCAGGGCGACCAAGCGCTGCGCCTCGGTGAAGTCCTCGCGGCCCAGATGCTGCTCGGCCGCGATCAGGGTGTAGGGCAGCAGGTCGGTCAGCGCACTTTTCACCGCGGCATCGTCCGGCGTCTTGTCGCGCAGGGCCAGGTAGTACTCGATGGCGTTGTCGCCGGCCGGGGCGTACATGCGGTTCTCGCGCAGCGCCTGGCTGGCCGACTCGCGCAGCTGCTCGGTGCCCATCGACTGCACCTTGGCGGCCACTACCGGTGTCGCCGGCGCCGCAGCGGCAGGCGATCCTGCCGGGGCAGGGGCAGGCGTTTCTTCCTTGCCCGAGCAGGCGGCCAGGGCCAGTACCAAGGCAACCGGCAGCCACCGGCGCGCGGCGGTGATCGTTGTGACGTGCGACATCCTGCTCCCCTCTAAGAAGACGACGTTACGTAAATCATTGATATGCATGGCCGGGACCGTGGGTCCGAGCACGGCAGGGTGGCGTTTCCCGACGCCACCGCCGGCAACGGCGAGGAAGCAATCTAGCATCCCCGCCAGCGCTGCGTACAAGGGCGGCAGCGACGACCGGCGGTGGCGTCCGCGCCACCACCGGCCAGCGCCTCAATGCGCCTGTGCCTTGTCGTGGCTGTTGGACATCAGCTTGTCGGTCCAGGCGATGCCGATCGCCGAGAGGATGAACACGCAGTGGATGATGGTCTGCCAGAGCACGCCCTGCTCGGTGAAGGTCGAGCACCTGGCGGCACCGATGTTGGCAGCGGCGACGTTCATCAGTTCCGGCGCGCACAGCGGCAGGCCGCCCAGCGAACCGCTGGCGATGAAGGTCTTGAGCAGGTGGATCGAGGAAATGCCGATGATCGCCATCGCCAGCTTCACCTTCAGGACGCTGGCATTGACGTGGCTCAACCATTCCGGCTGGTCGGGATGGCCTTCCAGCCGCAGGCGCGAGACGAAGGTTTCATAACCGCCGACGATCACCATCACCAGCAGGTTGGAAATCATCACCACGTCGATCAGGCCCAGCACGATCAGCATGATCTGCTGTTCGCCCATCGAGGCCGAGTGGGAGATCAGGTGCCACAGTTCCTTGCCGAACAGGAACACGTAGACACCCTGGGCGACGATCAGGCCCAGGTACAACGGCAGCTGCAGCCAGCGCGAGGCGAAGATCAGCGAGGACAGCGGGGAGAGGGGGCGTTGGGGGGACATGCAGGACAGTGCGTTGCGGGGGAGGAGCGAGGTTACCGGCCCGCCATGACGGTGCCAAGCCAACTCCCGCACTAGACTTCAGGTTCCTTACCGCACCCGAGCCGCTGCCATGATCGATCTGTATTACTGGCCTACCCCGAACGGCCATAAAGTCACCCTGATGCTGGAGGAAAGCGGGCTGGAGTACCGCATCCACCCGGTCAACATCGGATCGGGCGACCAGTTCAAGCCGGACTTCCTGGCGATCTCGCCCAACAACAAGATGCCGGCCATCGTCGACCATGCGCCGGCTGACGGCGGCGCGCCGCAGAGCGTGTTCGAATCCGGTGCGATCCTGCTGTACCTGGCCGAGAAGACCGGTCGCTTCCTGCCCACCGATGCGCGTGGGCGCATCGCCACGCTGGAATGGCTGTTCTGGCAGATGGCCGGGCTGGGCCCGATGAGCGGCCAGATGGGGCATTTCAATGTCTACGCACCGCAGAAGATTCCTTACGCCATCGAGCGCTACGACAACGAGGTGCGGCGCCTGCATGGGGTGATGGACAAGCGGCTGGCCGGGCATGCCTTCCTGGCCGGCGAGGAGTACACCATCGCCGACATGGCCAGCTATCCGTGGGTCGGTGCCTACGACGCGCTGCCGGCAGATTTCGATGCCTTCCCGAACCTCAAGCGCTGGCATCAGGCCATCGCCGCGCGCCCGGCCACCCAGCGGGCGTATGCGCTGCGCCAGCAGGTCAATCCGAACGCCGGCAAGCCGCTCAGCGATGATGAGCGCAAGCATCTGTTCGGCCAGCGCTGAGGGTCCTGCGCAGGCCGCTGCGCTCGCCGGGCATGGCCCGGCGCTACCCGCCCGTCAACGGCCGATGTGCCGTGCCCGGTCCCTGCCATGGGCAGAAGGTCATGCTGCCTTCCCGCACGGGCTTGGTTAGGATGGGGGCTGATCGCCACCGCACATGCTGCGGTGGCGGACCTGCCGTTTGCCGGGATCCTCCATGCGCCACCTGTTCGCTTCGCTTGCCCTCATGCTCGCCACCAGTACTGCCGCCCACGCTGAAAAACTGACGCTGGAAGCCATCACCGGTCCATTGCCGCTGTCCGGGCCGACCCTGATGAAGCCCAAGGTCGCTCCGGACGGTTCGCAGGTCAGCTTCCTGCGCGGCAAGGACAGCGACCGCAACCAGCTGGATCTGTGGACCTACGACATCGCCAGCGGCCAGACCCGCCTGCTGGTCGACTCCAAGGTGGTGCTGCCGGGCACCGAGACCCTCAGCGACGAGGAGAAGGCCCGCCGCGAGCGCCAGCGCATCGCGGCGATGACCGGCATCGTCGATTACCAGTGGTCGCCGGACGCACAGCGCCTGTTGTTCCCGCTCGGCGGCGAGCTCTACCTGTACGACCTGAAGCAGCAGGGTCCGGCAGCAGTACGCCAGCTGACCCACGGCGAAGGCTTTGCCACCGACGCCAAGCTGTCGCCGAAAGGCGGCTTCGTCAGCTTCATCCGCGGCCGCAACCTGTGGGTGATCGATCTGGCCAATGGCAGCCAGCTGCAGCTGACCGGTGATGGCAGCGCCACAATCGGCAACGGTGTGGCCGAGTTCGTGGCCGACGAGGAAATGGACCGCCACACCGGCTACTGGTGGGCGCCGGATGATTCGGCCATCGCCTTCGCACGCATCGACGAAGCACCGGTACCGGTACAGAAGCGCTACGAGGTCTATGCAGACCGCACCGATGTCATCGAACAGCGTTACCCGGCCGCCGGCGATGCCAATGTGCGCGTGCAGCTGGGCGTGATCGCGCCGGCCGCCGCGGCACAACCGCGCTGGATCGACCTGGGCAAGGAACAGGACATCTACCTGGCGCGCGTGGATTGGCGTGATGCCCAGCACCTGACGTTCCAGCGCCAGTCGCGTGACCAGAGGCAGCTGGATCTGGTGGAAGTGGCATTGGACTCAAACCGTCAGCGCGTGCTTGCCCATGAAACCAGCCCCACCTGGGTGCCACTGCACAACAGCCTGCGCTTCCTGCAGGACGGCAGCATGCTGTGGTCGTCCGAGCGTACCGGCTTCCAGCATCTGTACCGCATCGACAGCACGGGCAAGGCCACCGCGCTGACCCACGGTGACTGGCCCGTGGATGAACTGCTGGCTGTGGATGAAGCGGCCGGCAAGGCCTATTTCCGCGCCGGCATCGAGACGTCGCGCGAGAGCCAGATCTACTCCGTCCCGCTGCAGGGCGGACAGGCGCCACAGCGGCTGTCCAAGGCGCCGGGCATGCACAGCGCCAGCTTCGCGCGCAACGCCAGTGTCTATGTCGACAGCTGGTCCAACAGCACCACACCGCCGCAGATCGAGCTGTACCGCGCCAACGGTGAGAAGATCGCGACGCTGGTGGACAATGATCTGGCCGATCCCAAGCATCCCTACGCGCGCTATCGCGATGCGCAGCGACCGGTCGAATTCGGCACCCTGACCGCTGCCGATGGCCGGACGCCGCTCAACTACAGCCTGATCAAGCCTGCCGGCTTCGATCCCTCCAAGCGCTATCCGGTGGCGGTGTACGTCTATGGCGGCCCGGCCAGCCAGACCGTCAGCGACAGCTGGCCCGGACGTGGCGATCATCTGTTCAACCAGTACCTGGCGCAGCAGGGCTACGTGGTGTTCTCGCTCGACAACCGTGGCACCCCACGGCGTGGCCGTGAGTTCGGCGGCGCGCTCTATGGCAGGCAGGGCACGGTGGAGGTGACCGACCAGCTGCGCGGCGTGGCATGGCTGAAGCAGCAGCCCTGGGTCGACCCCGCGCGCATCGGCGTGCAGGGCTGGTCCAACGGCGGTTACATGACCCTGATGCTGCTGGCCAAGGCGTCCGACAGCTATGCCTGCGGCGTGGCCGGTGCACCGGTCACCGACTGGGGGCTGTACGACAGCCATTACACCGAACGCTACATGGATCTGCCGGCACGCAACGAGGCCGGTTATCGCGAAGCGCGCGTGCTGACCCACATCGACGGACTGCGCTCACCCCTGCTGCTGATCCACGGCATGGCCGATGACAACGTGCTGTTCACCAATTCGACCAGCCTGATGAGTGCGCTGCAGAAGCGCGGCCAGCCCTTCGAACTGATGACCTACCCGGGCGCCAAGCATGGCCTGTCCGGTGCCGATGCGCTGCACCGCTACCGTGTGGCGGAAGCGTTCCTGGGACGTTGCCTGAAACCCTGAGTCACAACCGGGAAGGAGCCCGCCGATGAACCACCTGCCACCCCCTGTTCCTGGCCATCCCGCCCATCCCCCCGGCTGGTGGCGCCGTCACTGGCGATGGGCGATGCCACTGACCGTGGTGGTGTTCCTGGGCGTACTGGGCGGTTCCGCGGCATGGAGTGTGATGCGCTGGGGCGAAGCCGCACGCGAGAGTCCGCCGATGCGTGAGGCGATGCGGCGCGCCGGATGCAGCATCGAGCTGGTGGAGGCCTTCGGCGAACCGCTGCGCGCCGGCTCGCTGCCATTGGGCAGCATGCAGACCGCGATCACCGGTGAGCGCGATGTGGGCCTGACCGTGTCGCTGGAAGGGACCCATGCGCATGGTCGCCTGTTCGTGCAGGGCATCCGCCGCGACGATGTCTGGGATTACCCGGTGATGTATGTGCTGGGTGCGGACAAACAGACCTTCGATCTGACCGCGCTGGACGATGAGGAGGCTGCGCAGGAGTGCGAACTGCAGGCCTGCCGCGAGCGCGGTGGCTGCCCGATGACGGCCGCGTTCTGACCGGCGCCATGACTTCCCACCGATTGTCGCCATCGCCATGAGCGCGTAGGGTGCGGGCAACCCTGTCCTGGAGTGCTTCATGAAGCCGATCGCGCTGGCCGTCGCCCTGGCCCTGACCGCTGCACCGCTGCTGTCCGCCCCCCCGGCCCTGGCCGCACCGGCCGCCAAGGCCACCACGCCTGCCAGCCCCGCCTGGGTCGCGCGCAGCAATGCGCTGGCGCAGATCCTGCTCGACGCGCAGGGACCGTTCCAGCCCGAGCAGACCGGCTTCTTCGGCGTGCCGGGCTATGACGACAAGGTGGCCGACCTCGGCCCGGACAATGGCGCGCGCTACCGTGCCGCGACCGCCAAGGCGCGCGACGAGCTGCAGACCCGGCTGGCTACGGAGAAGGATCCCAACGTCCGCCAGGACCTGCAGATCATGATCCACGCCGCCAACCAGAACATCGAGGGCAGCGAGCTCAACGACAAGTACCTGCTGCCGTGGACCGATGCGCCGCAGACGGTGTTCAGCGGCCTCAATCTTCTGCTGTCCGACCAGGTGCCGGCCGAGCGCCGGGCCAAGGCGCTTGATCGCCTCAAGGCGTACGCCGGGCTGACGCCGGGCGGCACCGCCTTCACCACGCTGGCGCGCCAGCGCTACGAAGAACGCCTGAAGGACAGCGCGCTGCTGCAGCCGACGAAGATCGAAGTGCAGCAGTCGCTGGACAATGTCGAGACCTACATCAGCGGCATCGAGTCGCTGCTGAAGAAGTACCAGATCAGCGGCGCCGATGAAGCGATGAGGGCCCTGGCGGGGCAGATGAAGGAGTACGCGGCCTGGACGCGCAAGGAGGTGCTGCCGAAGGCGCGTACCGACACGCGCCTGCCGGCGCCGCTCTACGCATACCAGCTCAAGCAGGTCGGCATCGACATCGACCCGAAGCTGCTGATGCAGCGTGCCCAGCTGGAGTTCATGGAAACCCGCTCGGCGATGCAGCAGCTGGCGCCGCTGGTGGTGAAGGAGAAGGGCCTGAAGGTCGCCGACCCGACCGATCCGGTCGCCGTGATCCGCGCACTGAAGGCCGACAAGATCGCCGACGACCAGCTCGAAGGCCACTATCGCAAGGTGATCGACGCCATCGATCCACTGATCCGCGAGCACGGCATTGTCGACGTGCCCAAGCGCGCCATGCAGATGCGCCTGGGTTCGGCTGCCGAGAGCGCCGCCAGCCCGGCACCGCATTTCCTGCCGGCACCGCTGGTGAACAACACCGGGCAGCAGGGCACCTTCGTACTGCCATTGGGCAACCCGGCGGCCGGTGCCGGCGCCCAGTACGACGACTTCAACTTTGGTGCGGCCGCGTGGACCCTAAGCGCACATGAGGGCCGTCCCGGCCATGAGCTGCAGTTCACCGCGATGGTCGAGCGGG
This sequence comes from Stenotrophomonas sp. Steno-C15, assembly GCF_056393265.1. NCBI lineage: Bacteria > Pseudomonadati > Pseudomonadota > Gammaproteobacteria > Lysobacterales > Lysobacteraceae > Stenotrophomonas > Stenotrophomonas sp. Steno-C15. Next base: position 12,996 of record NZ_JBWJPF010000025.1, on the reverse strand, counting down.
GCGTCTCGCTCGCGCGCACCATGTTCGCGTTCAATTCGGTGAACGTGGAAGGCTGGGCGCTGTACGCCGAAGCGGAGATGGTGCCGTACGAGCCTCTGGACGGGCAGATGATCGCCCTGCAGTTCCGCCTGCTGCGCGCCGCGCGCGCGATGCTTGATCCGATGCTCAACCTCGGCCTGACCGACCGTGCAAACGGCGAACGGGTGCTGATCGAACAGGTCGGCCTGTCCAAGGCCATGGCCACCCAGGAGCTGGACCGCTACACCGTGCGCATGCCTGGCCAGGCGGGCAGCTACTTCTATGGCTACACCCGCATCCTGGAGCTGCGCATGCAGACCGAACTGGCACTGGGCGCGAAGTTCGACCGCCTGGCGTTCAACAACTTCCTGCTCGACCAGGGCCTGCTGCCGCCGGATCAGCTGGCCGACGCAGTGAACCAGGTGTTCGTGCCGAAGTACCGGAAGAAGTAACGGTAGCGCCGGGCCATGCCCGGCGAGCGCAGCGGGGAAGAGCGAAATGCCGCCGGGCACGGCCCGGCGCTACCCGCGGTGACGCTGCTGCGTCACCGCTGTGGCGTGATCACCTGGGTCGGCAACCGTGCCGGCGGCGCCGGGTTCGGCACCCAGATCGCCACGCCTGCGGCGCGCTTCTGCGTGGTCGGAATACCAATGCCGAGACCGCCGCCCACATGCGAACCATAGCTGCCGGCGCCCACGGACATGCCCACCGGCGAGCCGCTGCTGCCCACGCCCATCAGCACTACGCCGTTGGCGCCCAGCGCTGCGGCTTCGCGCTTCAGCCGCGCCACGGCGGCGTCGGTCTGGCCCTGGGTGCCGAAGCCCACCGCCGAGGCGGATTCCAGCTGGGCGATCTCCTGCGAGCCGGCCGGCGGCGTTGAATAGATCTGCACCTGTGCCGGGTCGATCGGCGCCCGCGCGCGGCCCAGCATGACCTTGGAGGTGCTGGCACAACCGGCGGCGGCCAGCAGCATGGCCGCCAGTGCGGCCCAACGGATGTTCATGGCAATACCCCTGCAGGACTGGATCGGATCATCGGTGGGCCACTCTGAATCGGCGCCAACGCCCTGTGCGCTGGGCATCCAGACGCTAGCACGGCCGAGGTGAGCGGCCCGCCAACGGGAGTAGGCGACGGCGGCCGGAACGTCTATGGTTGGGGCCGGGAACCAACTGCGGGAGAGCGGCGATGGGTGTGATCAGTCTGTTGTGGGGTGTATTGGCGCTGCTGTGGATGATCCTGGCGCTGATACCGCTGCTGGGCTGGGGCAACTGGTTCCTCATTCCGTTCGCTGCGGTCGGCGCGGTGATCGCCGCGCTGGGCATCCTGTTCACCCACCCGAGCAAGCGCGGCCGGGCCTGGGCCGGCCTGGTCCTGAACGGCATCGTGGTGGTGGTGGGCATCCTGCGCCTGGGCCTGGGCGGTGGCGTGATCTGAACCTGCGGCCGGGTGCGACCGGGCGTCGCAGGGCTGCGGCCCGCAGCCGGGCAGGGGCGTACAATGAACGGCTGCGCGAGCCTGCGCGTGCCTGTGAATCCGCGCCCGGCGCGGCTGCCCCATGATCATCCGACCTCGTCCCCACGGCTGGCAACTGCTGTACATCCTGCGCGGATCGATCGTTCCGGCGATCGCACCGAAGGTGCTGGCCATCCTGATCCTGTCCATCGCCGTCGCCGCGGTGGTGGAACTGGCGCCGCCGATCGGCATCGAGCGCGTCTCGGTCACGCCGTTCACCCTGCTGGGCCTGGTCCTGTCGATCTTCCTGAGCTTCCGCAACAGCGCCTGCTACGAGCGCTGGTGGGAAGGCCGCAAGCTGTGGGGGCAGCTGGTATTCGAATCGCGCTCACTGGCCCGGCAGGTGAACCTGCTGCTGGTGGATGACGCAGGCCGCCGCCGTCGCATCGCCTATCTGGCCACCGCCTTCGCCCATGCGCTGGCCGCCCGCCTGCGCGGCCGCATCGTGGCGCTGGCGGCCCTGCCGTGGCTGGACAAGCGCCAGCGTGCGCAGCTGGCCGAGCGCGAGAACGTACCCGATGCATTGCTGGCGATGATCGCCGCCGAACTGGCACAGGCGCTGCGCAGCGGCGATCTCGATCCGATCCTGTACGCCCAGCTGGAAGACCGCCTGCATGCGATGTCCTCGATCCAGGCAGGCTGCGAGCGGATCCTGACCACGCCGCTGCCGTTCGCCTACACCCTGCTGCTGCACCGCTGCGCGTGGATGTTCTGTGTGCTGCTGCCGTTCGGCCTGGCCAGTTCGCTGGGCTGGGGCACGCCGGTGCTGTCGGCGGTGCTGGCCTACGCCTTCTTCGGCCTGGACCAGCTTGGCGAAGAAATGGAAGACCCGTTCGGCCTGGAGCCGAACGATCTGCCGCTGGACGCACTGGTGCGCACGATCGAGATCGACCAGCTCGACGCGCTCGGTGAACGCCCCCTGCCCGAACCCCTGCTGCCGCAGGGCTACCTGTTGCACTAGCCACTCCTCGGAGCCTGCCATGCCTCATCCCCACTACCGCCCGCGGCGCATGCGCCATGACGAGTTCTCACGCCGCCTCATGCGCGAGAACACGCTGACCACCGACGATCTGATCTATCCGGTGTTCGTGCACGAACCGGCCGGCCGCACCGCTGTGCCGTCGATGCCCGGTGTGGAGCGGTTGTCCATCGAGGAACTGCTGAAAGTGGCCGAAGAGGCGCTGGAGCTGGGCATCCCGGTGATCGATCTGTTCCCGGTGATCGACGCCTCGCAGAAGTCGCTGGATGCCTCGGCGGCATGGGCGGAAGACGGGCTGGCGCAGCGTGCGATCCGCGCCCTGAAGTCGCGCTTCCCGGAGCTGGGCGTGATGACCGATGTGGCGCTGGACCCCTACACCACCCACGGCCAGGACGGCATCATCGATGACAAGGGCTACGTGCTCAACGACATCACGGTCGAAGCGCTGGTCAAGCAGTCGTTGTCGCATGCCGAAGCCGGCGCGGACATCGTCTCGCCGTCGGACATGATGGATGGCCGCATCGGCGCGATCCGCCGTGCGCTCGATGCCGACCATCACCTCAATGTGCGCATCATGGCCTACTCGGCCAAGTACGCCTCGGCCTTCTACGGCCCGTTCCGCGACGCGGTGGGCAGCGCGGCCAGCCTCGGCAAGGCGGACAAGAAGACCTACCAGATGGACCCGGCCAACGGCGACGAGGCGATGCGCGAGATCGCGCTGGATCTGGAAGAGGGCGCCGACATGGTGATGGTCAAGCCGGGCATGCCGTATCTGGACCTGGTGCGTCGCGTGAAGGAACAGTTCGGCGTGCCCACCTTCGCCTACCAGGTCAGTGGCGAGTACGCGATGATGAAAGCGGCGTTCGCCAATGGCTGGCTGGACGAGCGCGCCTGCGTGATGGAGTCGCTGCTTGGTTTCAAGCGCGCGGGCGCCGATGGCGTGCTGACCTATTTCGCGCCACAGGTGGCGCGCTGGCTGCGCGAGCGCTGACAATAGCGGCATCGATGGAGGGAGGAACGGCTGATGGGACCCGAACTGGGATGGATGCAATGGCTGATCTGGGGCGTCGGCACGCTGGTGTTCGGTGCCGTCATCGTCGGCGTGTTCATCGCAGCCTGGCGGGCCGGCAAACGCCCTCCCGAGCAGCTCTCCGCCGCCTGTCGGGTCGCCCGCGAACAGTCCCTGCCGGACAGCGTGCAGGCCGAACTGGCCGCGCTCAACCAGCGCAAGGACAGGGGCCAGCTGAGCGAGGCGGACTACGAGCAGCAGCGCGCCAAGGTGCTGTCGCGCTGATTGCGGTGCCCGCGCCGGGATCTACCGCATGCACCCGGCCACGGCAGGCACTTTCGGTACCGCCAACCGGTAGAGATCCACGCCCCCGGCACGCGGCGCCTTCGCCGCACTGCTGGCGACCAGCATTTCCCCCGGCTTGGCGTTGTCGATCACCGGCGCACCGGTCCAGCCGCCTGCCTGGTTGAAGGACAGCCCCAGCGGCTGCAGCGCCACGCCGCTCCAGGCGCACCCGCTGCTCCATACCTGCGCGCTCGTGCCGCTGCCACGACTGAACACTACGGCGCCGTCATTGCCCAGCCAGTCAGCGTCGGTCTCGTCATCGGCGCTGTTCAATGCGGCCAGCGCGGTGGCCGGGCCCCGCACGCCCTCGGCATCCAGGGTGGCCACGAACAGATCCCAACCGGCGCCACGGCCCTGATGGCGCGCGAACAGCAGCCGCCGGCCATCCATGCTCAGCGCTGGACCGCGCTCTTCGTACCGCCCACGCTCGCCGCGCAGGGCCTGTGCGTTGCCAAGCTGGCCATCGCGGGTCACGGCGGCACGGTACAGCGCCAGCTGGCCTTCGGTGCCCGCCGCGAACAGCAGCCAGCGGCCATCGCGGCTGAAGTAGGGATCCCGGGCCTCACCGCTGACATCGACCGCCAGCGCCTGTGCCTGCTGCCAGCGGCCATCGATCAGGCGGGCCTGCCACAGGCCCCAGCCGCCCTCGCCGCGGCGGGCGAAAACGATGCGCTGGCCGTCGGCACTGATCGTGCCGCGAGCCTCGTCGGCACGGGTCGAGACCACGCCCATGCCTTCGATGCCGTACTCGTTCAACGCCATCGCCACGGGGGCAGAGAGTAGACTGGCGGCAAGCACCAGCAGGGTCGGGGTGATGCGCATCATCCGGGTCCGTGCACGAAAGAGCATCAGTCTAGCCAGCTTGAGGAATCCATGACCGACCGTTACGCCGTCTTCGGACACCCCGTCGCCCACTCGAAGTCGCCGCAGATCCACGCGACGTTCGGTCGCCAGGAAGGCATCGCCATCGACTACCGCACGATCGACCTTGCCCCCGACGCCTTCCTCGCCGGCCTGGAAGCATTCGCCGCCGAAGGTGGTGTCGGCGCCAACGTCACCCTGCCGCACAAGGAAGCCGCGTTTGCGGTCTGCACTACGCTGACGGCCCGTGCGCGCCGCGCTGGTTCGGTCAACACGCTGCTGCGCAAGGGCGAGCGCTGGCATGGTGACACCACCGACGGCATCGGCCTGGTGCGCGACCTGACCGACCGCCATGGCCTGGACCTGCGCGGCCGCCGGGTGCTGATGATCGGCGCCGGCGGCTCGGCCCGCAGCGTCGCCCCGGCGCTGCTCGATGCCGGAATCACCGAGCTGGTGGTGGTCAACCGTACGCCGGAACGCGCCGATGAACTGATCGATGCGATGGGTGAGCCGGGCCGCGCCATCAGCCGCTACTGGGAAGACCTGCGCGAGCTGGGTGACTTCGAGCTGATCGTCAACGCCACCTCTGCCGGCCGTGACCGCGACGTGGAGTTCAAGCTGCCGCTGTCGCTGGTCAATTCGATGACCACCGCAGTCGACCTCAACTACGGCGAGGCGGCCATCGCGTTCCTGGCCTGGGCGCGTGCGGCGCAGTGCCGCAATACCGTCGATGGCCTGGGCATGCTGGTCGAGCAGGCCGCCGAGAGCTTCCTGCAGTGGCATGGTGTGCGCCCGCAGACCGACCAGGTCTACCAGCAGCTGCGGCAGGGCGCCCTGGCGCTGGCCGGCGAGGACTGAGCGATGGACAACATGACCCTGCTGGTGACGGTGCTGAGCATGGTGGGCGTGCGCCTGCCGGTGCTGATCGCGCTGTGCGTGGGCCTGGTGTGGGTGGTGGGCGCGCCGCGCGATGCCACCCGCAGCGGCGCGCTGGCCGGGCTGCTGCTGTTGCTGCTGGCCAGCCTCGGCAGCATGGCAGCGGGCATCCTGCCGATGTGGATGGTCAGCAGCGGTGACTTCAGCGCGGTTTCGAGCATGAGCGCCATCCTGGGCGTGCTGCATTTCGCTCTGGCGATGGTGGAAGCGATCGGCATGGTGCTGCTGGTCTGGGCGCTGGTGCGCCTGCTGCGCCAGCGGCCGCCTGTGGTAGGCCGGTAAGGTCGTGCCGGGCATGGCCCGGCGCGACCGTCGATGGGCGGGTAGCGCCGGACCATGCCCGGCGGAAGCGCCGCATCTGCCCCGGCGCTGTACGGCCATCCAGCCCATGACCGCCAAGGCCCGACGCCGCTGACCCTGTTCAGCGCACGCGCCTCGGTCCCGGCCGCCGGCCATGCGACAATGACCGGCCTGATCCAGCCACGGTAGTTCCCGGCGTGACCGAAACCGTCGCCGCTCCGCGCACGCTCGATGAGCCCTTGAAGGACGCGATCCGCAAGGCCTATACGACGCTGCAGGCCAACACTCCCGGCTTTTCCACGCGCCGCTCGCAGAGCCAGATGATCGGCGTGGTGTCGCGCGCGTTGTCGAAAAGCGGTGGCGTGGGCGTGGTCGAGGCACCCACCGGCGTCGGCAAGAGCCTGGGCTACCTGACCGCTGGCGTGCCGATCGCGCTGGCCAGCAAGAAGAAGCTGGTGATCAGTACCGGTACCGTGGCATTGCAGTCGCAGCTGGTCGAGCGCGACATCCCGAACTTCCTCAAGGCCACCGGACTGGAAGCGACCGTGGCGCTGGCCAAGGGCCGCACCCGCTACCTGTGCACGCGCAATGCCGCCGAGGCGCAGGGCGAGGGCTCGCAGGGCGGCATGTTCGAGGATGACGCGCCCCTGTTCGACCGGCCGCTGGCGCCGATCGAAATGGATATCGCCAAGCGCCTGACCGACGCCTTCACCAGTGGCAGTTGGGATGGCGACATTGACAACGCACCGGAGACCATCAGCCCCGGCCTGCGCAGCCGCATCACCACGCCAGCCTCGGGCTGCGCCGGGCGGCGCTGTGCGTATTCGGCGCAGTGCGCGGTGCTGCGCTCGCGCAACACCGTGCGTGATGCGCAGATCGTGGTGACCAATCACGCGCTGCTGCTGTCGGCGCTGTCGATCGGCGACAGTGACAATGGCCAACCGTTGATCGCCGCCCCCTCGGACATGCTGCTGGTGCTGGACGAGGGCCATCACATCGGTAACGTCGCCATCGACCAGGGCGCGGCCAGCCTGGCGCTGGACGAGATGGCCAAACGCACCGGCCGCCTGCAGATCCTGATTGCCGGCGCGTATCGCGCGGTCGACAAGGACCGCCTCGGCAACCTGCTGCCGAACGAAGCCATCGACGTCGCCAGCAACGTGTCCAAGCAGCTGCGTGCATTCCGCGACCATGTCGAAGCGGTGTGGATGCCAGCGCCGGCCGACGAGGAACCGATGTGGCGCGCGGCCAACGGTCGCCTGCCGGAAGCGTGGCGCGAGCCGATCGAAGCGCTGGCCGACGATACCCGCAGCCTCTACAACTGGGCGCATGCCGCCACCGCGCAGGTGGCCAAGGGCAAGCCGGACGACCCGGCGCGTGAGCGCCTGCAGCGCAACCTCGGCATGGCGCTGGAGATGATCGAGCAGCAGCACAACCTCTGGCAGGCCTGGCGCCGCGAGGACAAGGACGGTGCGCCGCCGATGGCGCGCTGGGTCACCGCCACCCGCGACGGCGATCTGGTCCTGCATGGCTCACCGGTCTCGGCAGCGCATGTGCTGCGCAAGCTGCTGTGGGACGAGGTGGATTCGGTGGTGATGACCTCGGCGACGCTGACCGGCGGTGGCGATTTCCAGTCGCTGGCGATCGACAATGGCATTCCCGAGGAAGCCGAGATGGTTTCGCTGTCCTCGCCGTTCGACCTGCCGAACCAGGCCGAGCTGATCGTGCCGAAGTTCCCGGTCACGCCCGACGACCGCGAAGGCCATCCCCGCGAGGTGGCGCGCTACCTCGACACGGAGCTGGACTGGGCCAAGGGCTCGATGGTGCTGTTCACCTCGCGCTGGAAGATGGAGAAGGTGGCCGGACTGATGCCTGCCGCGCGCCGCAAGCAGGTGCTGGTACAGGGCGAGATGTCCAAGACCCGGCTGATCGACGAACACCTGCGGCGCGTGGCGGCGGGCGAGGGCTCGGTGCTGTTCGGGCTGAACTCGTTCGGCGAGGGCCTCGACCTGCCCGGTGAAGCCTGCACCACGGTGGTGATCACCCAGGTACCGTTCGCGGTGCCGACCGATCCGCAGACCGCTACCCTGAGCGAGTGGTTCGAGGCGCGTGGACTCAACGCGTTCAACCTGATCGCCATTCCACACGCGCTGCGCACGCTGACCCAGTTCGCCGGCCGCCTGATCCGCACCTCCACCGATACCGGCCGCGTGGTCATCCTCGATTCGCGGCTGCTGACCCGCCGTTACGGCAAGCGCATCATCGACGCACTGCCCCCGTTCAAGCGCGTGATCGGCTGAGACGGGGTCGGACCCCTTCCGCAGGAAGGGCTCTGACCCCCGCAAGCACGTCCCCCTCAGCCCCCTTCCGGTTTCCTGCACGCCTGGTCGCCCATCGCAGTGGGGTAGTCGCGTTCAAAACAGCGCAACAACCCGTCGAGGACCTCCAGGTTCGGCGGCCACGGCACATCCACCTCCTGGCCTGCCGGCGTGGTGAAGTGGTATCGCCCGTTCTTGACGGCCTCCGCGAGCACCTCCGGCGTGGGAATTTCAATCAGCGTCGCACGGGCCTTCTCCAGCGCAGCGCGATCGCGCTGCAGGAAGGCGATCGTGCCGTCCACGTAGGCGTTCCAGTAACCGGGGTCGGTGTCCTTGGGCTTGTAGGTTCGCTGCATCAGCGCAACTGCCTGCTTGTACTGGCCCGCCTCGGCGCGCATCTGGCCCTCATGCCAGAGAATCGTGGTGTTGCCTGCAGCCTTGGGCAGTGCAGCGTAGGCGGCGAGCAGATCAGCGGCCTCGCGGTGGCAGCCGCGGTCAGCCAACGGGCGCCACCCACCTTCCAGATCCTGGTCGAACGCATCCGGTTCCATCGTCAGCATCGCATCGCGGTCGTAGCTGCAGTCCGGCGCCTTCGACGGTTCGGGTGGGGCGCCCAACGCAGCGGCCAGGGCAAGCGAAAGCAACGTCATCACAACCTCCGTGTCGGTGAGTACCCGGACACCGTAGCAGATCGTACGGGTAGTACCGGCCGCTGGCCGGCAGCCTCGAAGATTGGACTGATACTGCGCGATTGCACGCGCGGCGAGTCACATGCACGGCTGGACCATCATTGCGATCCACAGTGACTGGAATGCTGTGCCGGGATCGGAGCCCTTTCTGCGAAAGGGATCCGACCCCACGGCAATTCAATCGCCCAGCAGCGCGGTGTTGCGTACGGCGCCCTTGTCGGCGCTGGTGGCCAGCAGGGCGTAGGCCTTCAACGCGCTGGTGACCTTGCGCGGGCGCGCCTCACGCGGCTTCCATCCCAACGCATCCTGCTCGGCACGGCGCGCATCCAACGTCGCCGCATCCACCAGCAGATCAATCCGCCGCGCCGGAATATCAATGCGGATGCGGTCGCCGTCGCGTACCAGCCCGATCGCACCGCCCGCTGCCGCCTCCGGCGAGGCATGCCCGATCGACAACCCGGACGTACCGCCCGAGAAGCGCCCGTCGGTCAGCAGTGCACACTGCTTGCCCAGGCCCTTCGATTTCAGGTAGCTGGTGGGGTACAGCATCTCCTGCATGCCGGGGCCGCCTTTCGGGCCTTCGTAGCGGATGACCACCACGTCGCCCGCCTTCACTTCGTCGGCGAGGATGCCGGCCACGGCCGCGTCCTGGCTCTCGAACACGCGCGCACTGCCCTCGAACACGTGGATGGATTCATCCACGCCTGCGGTCTTCACCACGCAACCGTCTTCGGCCAGATTGCCGCGCAGCACGGCCAGTCCGCCTTCTGCCGAGTAGGCATGCGCGACGCTGCGGATGCAGCCTTCGGCGCGGTCCACGTCCAGCGTGGGCCAGCGCGTGGCCTGGCTGAAAGCCACCTGGGTGGGGATGCCGGCCGGGCCGGCACGGAAGAAGTCGTGCACGCTTGATTCGCTGCTGACCGCCACATCCCAGCGCTGGAGAGCATCGGCCAGGGTGCGGCTGTGCACGGTCGGCACGGTGGTATCCAACAGGCCGCCGCGCGCCAGTTCGCCCAGGATGCCGTACACGCCACCCGCGCGGTGCACGTCTTCCATGTGGTACCTGGGCGTGTTCGGCGCCACCTTGCACAGCTGCGGCACGCGCCGTGACAGCGCATCGATGTGGGTCAGGTCGAAGTCCACTTCGGCTTCCTGCGCGGCGGCCAGCAGGTGCAGGATGGTATTGGTCGATCCGCCCATGGCGATGTCCAGGGTCATCGCATTGGCGAACGCGGCCTGCGTGGCGATGCCCCGCGGCAGCGCGCTTTCTTCCTCGCCGCCGTACCAGCGGTGGCACAGTTCGACGATCAGGCGGCCCGCGCGCAGGAACAGCTGTTCGCGGTCGGCATGGGTGGCCAGGGTCGAGCCGTTGCCGGGCAGCGACAGGCCCAGCGCTTCGGTCAGGCAGTTCATCGAGTTGGCGGTGAACATGCCCGAACAGGAGCCGCAGGTGGGGCAGGCGCTGCGCTCGAACTCGGCCACCTTTTCATCGCTGGCGCTCCCGTCGGCGGCGATGACCATCGCATCGACCAGATCCAGCTTGTGCTCGGACAGCCGGGTCTTGCCCGCTTCCATCGGCCCGCCGGACACGAACACCACCGGGATGTTCAGGCGCAGTGCGGCCATCAGCATGCCAGGGGTGATCTTGTCGCAGTTGGAAATGCACACCAGCGCATCGGCGCAGTGCGCGTTGACCATGTACTCGACCGAGTCGGCGATGATCTCGCGGCTGGGCAGTGAATACAGCATGCCGTCGTGGCCCATCGCGATACCGTCGTCCACGGCGATCGTGTTGAACTCCTTGGCGACGCCGCCGACCTTCTCGATCTCGCGCGCGACCAGCTGGCCGAGGTCCTTCAGGTGCACGTGGCCCGGTACGAACTGGGTGAACGAGTTGGCGATGGCGATGATCGGCTTGTGGAAATCGCCGTCCTTCATGCCGGTGGCACGCCACAGGGCGCGGGCGCCGGCCATGTTGCGGCCGGCGGTGGAGGTGCGGGAGCGGTATTCGGGCATGGCTGGCGGAACGGGCGGGCCGTACGACATGGGGTGTCGGACGATCATCGCCAATTTTTTCGGTTGCTGCTGCAACCACCGCTCGCCTGCGCGGCGCCGCCGGGCGATGCGGCGATGGCGGATCGGGCCTGACGAAAATGAAACGCCGTTCATCTTTCGGACTTTGCCGATTCCGGTTGTTGGCCCGGATCGGGCATCATTGGGGTATTGATCCGCTGCTTGAGGCATGAGGCCATGAAACGTTCCCGCACCACCGCGCTGCTGCTGATGAGCGCCGCACCGCTGCTGTTCACCGCCTGCCAGAAGGAGCCGGAGGTGAAGGTGCAGGAAGGCCTGTTCACTTCGGTCGAGGCCTGCACCGAGGCCACCGGTGATCCGTCGTCGTGCCGCAACGCGTTCGCCGAGGCGCAGAAGCAGGCCGCCGACGCTGCGCCGAAGTACGCCACCAAGGAAGCCTGCGAGCAGGACTACAAGCCCGAGCAGTGCGTGCAGCAGCACACGTCGGCAGGTACCTCGTTCATCGGCCCGATGATGATGGGCTTCTTCATGTCCCAGATGCTGAGCAACCGCGGTGGCCTGGCCCCGCAGGCGCCGGCGTCGGCACCGGCCTACCAGGACAAGAATGCGGGTTGGGCGCGTTCGGCCCCGGGCGGTACGGGGGGCCTGAACACCGCCAGCGGCATCGGCGCCGGCAAGGCTGGCCTGGCACCGGTCACCACCGAGCCGAACCGTGCCGTCACCGCCAGCCGGGGTGGCTTCGGCAACACCAGCGCGCGTCGCAGCACCAGCGGCAGCTACGGCGGCTGATCGACCCATGCAGCGTATCCGTATCGCCGAGCGCGCCCACTGGCGGGCGCGCGCGGAGGAAGCCGGTTTCCGCTTCCACACCATCGACGGCCAGCCGTACTGGGATGAAAGCGCGTACTACGCCTTCACCCTGCGCCAGATCGAACAGGACATCGAAGATCCCAGCGCCGAGCTGCACCAGATGGCGCTCGACCTTGTGGGCGACGTGGTGGCCAGCGAGCGGCTGATGGATCAGCTGGCGATTCCCGCGCATTACCGCGACTGGATCGCCGACAGCTGGCGCCAGCGCCAGCCGCATCTGTACGGCCGGCTCGATCTGGCCTATGACGGTACCGGTCCGGCCAAGCTGTACGAGCTGAACTACGACACGCCGACCTCGCTGTTCGAGGCCAGTTTCTTCCAGTGGCAGTGGCTGGAGGACCAGCGCAACGCCGGCCGCCTGCCGCAGCATGCCGACCAGTTCAACGCCATCCATGAGGCACTGGTCGAACGTTTCGGCGAGCTCGCCGGCCGCCTGCCGCCACCGCTGTACTTCAGCGCCGTGGGCAGTTCGGAAGAGGACCGCGGCACGGTGGAATACCTGCGCGACTGTGCTTCGCAGGCAGGCCTGCACGGGCAGGGCATCGCCATCGAAGACATCGGCCTGTCCGCGGATGGCCGCTTCACCGCGCTGGACGATTCGGTGATCGGCACGCTGTTCAAGCTGTATCCGCTGGAAGACCTGATGGCCGAGGAGTTTGGCCGCGCGCTGCCCGGCTCAGGCGTGCAGCTGCTGGAACCGGCATGGAAGGCGGTGCTGAGCAACAAGGGCATCCTGCCATTGCTGTGGCAGCGCAATGTCGGCCACCCGAACCTGCTGGAGGCGCACTTCGACGACGGCAGCGCGCTGGCCACCGGATGGGTGCGCAAGCCGCTGTTCTCGCGCGAAGGCGCCAACATCGAAATGCACTTGGCCGATGGCAGCACCCAGCGCAGCGACGGCCCCTACGATGGACCGGCGATCATCCAGCGCGCGCATCCGCTGACCCGCTTCGAAGGCGGTTATCCGCTGATCGGCAGCTGGGTGGTCGGTGACCACGCCTGCGGCATCGGCATCCGCGAGGACGACAGCGCGATCACCCGCGACAGCGCGCGCTTCGTACCGCACGCGATCGTTGACGAGGCGCCGACGCGGATCTACGTCTGAGCACGGTGCGCACCCGCACA
>NZ_JBWJPF010000024.1:0-59612 GCF_056393265.1 Stenotrophomonas sp. Steno-C15 | reverse complement strand
CCCGGCCGGCAGCGCCTGCAGCGCGATGATGGCCGCAGCGAGCGCATCGACCTCGGTATCGCCAAAACCGGAGCGGACCTCCAGCTCGCTGCTGAACAACCCTTGTTCCAGCAACGCCGCACAGGTCTGTTCGTGGCTCCAGCCACGGGCAACCGCGACCCGCCGGATGCGTTCCAGCAGCAGCGGGTCCAGGTCCCGCAGCACAACATCAGCCATGCTCACTTCCCCGTTCGCAGGGCACCGCCCCCTCGGCGCGTCGGGGGCGATGATCCCGCAGACCGGGCGGGCAGGCAATCAGGCGGCGCTTGCGACCTGGCGACGGCGCTGCTGCACGATCAACAGAGCGCACAGGATCACCACAGGGATCGCCACCAGCGCGGTGCCAACGAAGAACAATGCGTAGCCTTCCAGCAGCGTGCGGCCCTGCGCGAGCGTCTGTACCGACCACCCCGAGAGTCCCTTTAGGGCCTTGCCGGGCATCGCGTAGAACGAGCTCAGCAGCGCGTACTGGGTCGCGGTGTATCCGATGCTGGTCAAGCTCGACATGTAGGCGATCAACGCCGTACCGGCGAAGCCGCTGGCGAAGTTGTCGATCGCCATGGCCACGGCGAAATGGGTTGTGTCCGGGCCGGAATAGGCCAGCCAGGCAAACGCCAGATTGGAGGCCGGCCCCAGCACCGCGCCCACCATCAGCGCGGCCAGCACGCCCCAGCGGACCGAGACCAGGCCCGCTGCGGCAATGCCGACAAATGTCGCGACAAGCCCCACCGAGCCACGCACCGCGCCTACGGTATCCTCGTCCAGGCCGAGATCGACATAGAAAGGATTGGCCATCGGGCCCATGACGAAGTCGGCCATGCGATACACGCTGATGGCCACCAGGATCAGGATCGCGCCGCTGCGGTGCTCACGGACGAAGGCGATGAACGGCCCGGCCACGGCGTCGAACAGGCCCCGCGGCGTCCACAGCGAGGTCGCCTGGGCCTGGACGGCAGCCACCTCCCTGGCGGGTTCCCGGGCCATGACCACGGCCACCACGCCAAGCGTCATGAGTACGGCCATGATCTCGTACGAGACCTGCCAGCCGACACGGGCCGCGATGATCAGGATCAGCGCATCGGTGACCAGCAGTGCGGTGCGATAGCCCAGCGCCGAGGATGAGGTCAGCAGGCCGAGCTGCTCGCTGTTGTCAGCACTTTCAATGCGCCAGGCATCGATGACGATGTCCTGGGTGGCCGAAGCAAATGCCACGATCACGGCCATCACGCCGAACACGACGATGTGCTGCCAAGCGATACCCAGGAACTGGATCTGGCCCCCCTTGGGCTGGACCAGCGCCATGCCGACCAGGCCCACCACCACGACCAGCTGCGACAGCAGCATCCAGCCGCGGCGGCGGCCAAAGCGGCCGAACAGAGGCACGTCGGTCTTGTCGACGATCGGCGCCCACAGGAACTTCATGGTGTAGGCCAGCCCGACCCATGACAGGAAACCGATCGTGCTCAGCTCGATGCCTTCCTTTCGCATCCAGAAGCCGAGCGTGTTGCCCACCAGGTAGATCGGCAGGCCGGAACTGAAGCCGAGCAGCAGCATCGCCAGCACCTTGCGCTGGCTCAGGTTGGACAACACCTGCTGCCACGGTCGGCGTGGCCTGGCCGCCTCGCTCACAGGTCGTAGTCCACGGTGAACGGGGCGTGGTCGGAGAAGCGCTCTTCGCGGTAGATCGAGCAGCCACGCAGTTTGTCGCGCAGGCCCGGCGTGATGAACTGGTAGTCGATGCGCCATCCCACGTTGTTGGCGCGGGCCGCCCCGCGGTTGCTCCACCAGGTGTAGTCCTCCCCGGTGGGATTGAGCAGGCGATACGCATCGGCCCAGCCACGACCGGCCGCCACGTCGGTGGCCTGGCCATGATCGGCGCACAGCGCGTTGAGCCAGTCGCGCTCTTCGGGCAGACAGCCGGAATTCTTCTGGTTGGACTTCCAGTTCCTGATGTCCAGCGCCGACCGCACGATGTTCCAGTCGCCACACAGCACGTAGTCGCGACCGCTGCGCGCCCACTCCTCCAGGATCGGCCGCAGCCACTCCATCACTTCGAACTTGAATCCCTGGCGCAGGTCGCCGGAGCTGCCGGACGGAATGTAGAAGGACACCACGCTGAGGTTGCCGAAGCGCGCCTCGATATAGCGCCCCTCATCGTCGAACGGCGCCCAGCCCAGCGAGGTGATGACCTGGTCCGGTTCCCGCCTGCTGTAGATCGCCACGCCGCTGTAGCCCTTCTTGGTGATGGCATCGCGGTAGAAGCAATGGTGTCCGTCGGGCCGGAACATCGGGTCGGTCAGCTGGTCTTCCTGGGCCTTGGTCTCCTGGAGGCACAGGACGTCGGCGTCCTGGGCGCGGAACCAGTCGAGGAAGCCTTTGGTCGCGGCGGAACGGATGCCATTGGCGTTGAAACTGATGATGCGCATGCGGGGGACCTACGGCGGGAAACCGGGCAAGCATACCGGTTGGCTGCTGGGCTGCGCAGTCCGGCGGACGCGGCCGGACGGCCCCCCGGAAGAGCGCCGACGAGCGCGGAAGGCCCGGCTGCATTAGGATTTGTGCTCCAAATGAAGATGAATCGAGTTTTGATGAGCGACCACCGTCACCGTTTCCTGCAGCTGGCCCTGACCGCCGACGCCCTGCGCTTCGGCCAGTTCACCCTCAAGTCCGGCCGGCTGAGCCCCTATTTCTTCAACGCCGGTCGCTTCGACTCCGGCTCGCTGCTGTCCCAGCTCGGCGCCTGTTATGCCGATGCCATCGACGCCAGCGGGGTCAAGTACGACGTGGTGTTCGGCCCGGCCTACAAGGGCATTCCGCTGGCCACGGCAATGGCCTGCGAGCTGGCCCAGCGTGGCCGCGACCTGCCGCTGTCGTTCAACCGCAAGGAAGCCAAGGACCATGGCGAAGGCGGCCAGCTGATCGGCGCCGACATGAATGGCAAGCGCGTGCTGATCGTCGATGACGTGATCACTGCGGGTACTGCGATCCGCGAAGCGCTGGCCATCATCCGCGCGGCAGGCGGCACTCCGGCCGGCATTGTGGTCGCTCTGGATCGCCAGGAGATCGCTTCGGAAGCCGATCGCCGCTCCGCGGCGCAGGCAGTGGCCGAGGAAGCCGGCATCCCGGTGATCGCAGTGGCTTCGCTGGGCGACCTGCTTGATTTCGCCTCGGGAAACCCGGAACTTGTCGGCTACCGGCAGCCGCTGGAAGCCTATCGGGCCCAGTACGGCGTCCGCTCCACACGCTGACCGCCAGGGGGAAGGTCGCATGTCCCGAATTCCTGCTGTTCTCTTCGCCGGCCTGCTGCTGGCCCTGCCGTTCACCGTGGCGGGGCAGTCGCGGGGCGGCGACAAGGTCGAGAAGAAGCTGTACTGCTGGAACGAGGGCCAGGAGCGGATCTGCAGCGATGCGCTTCCTGCCGATGCGGTCAACCACGCGCGCGACGAGTTCAATGCCCGCAGTGGGCTGCGCAATGCGCAGGTGCAGCGCGCGCTGACCGACGAAGAACGTGCCGCCGCCAGTACCGCGGCGGCACAGCAGCAGCTGGACCGGATGGCCGAGCAGACCCGCCAGCGCACCGAGCAGGCGATGCTGACCACCTACGGCAGCGAAGACGACCTGCGGCGGGTGTTCGCCGAGCGCCAGGAAGTGCTCGACAACAACCTCAAGACCGCCCAGTACAACGTGGCCAGCCTGCGTGAATCGCTGGTCGCGCTGCTGTCGGCGGCCGGCGACCGCGAGCTGGCGGGCGCCAAGGTGGGCGACCCGCAGGCCGAAGCGATCCGCCAGCGGCACGTACAGCTGCAGTCGCAGCAGCGCCTGCAGTCCGGCTTCCTGCAGCAGCAGCAGGCGTTGAAGGCGGAGATCGAAAGCACCCTGCAGCGCTATCGCGAGCTGAAGGGCCTGGCGCCGGCTGCCCCGGCTGGCTGAAAACGCTCCTGCCGCCGGGCATGGCCCGGCGCTACCCGTGGCCAGGTTACGGCCTGACGCGCGGAATTTATGCAGTCTTTACGCGCCGGCCCGGTCCGCCGGGTAGTGCGTTTACGGGGCGCAGGCCGACCATGACGGCCTGAGGTGGAGGGGTTCCACCAGGACGCAATTCCCATGTCCCCCTGGCTGTCGTTGGTGTGTGGCGTGCTGGTGCTGATCGCCGCCGCCTATCTTCTGTATGTCGTGCTGCGGCCCGAGTCGTTCTGAGCGGAGCCGGCCATGATTGAAATTCTTGTCATTCTTGCTGCCAGCGTCGCGCTGGCATGGCCGCTGGGACTGTACCTGGCGCGCGTGATGCGCGGCACGCCGATGAAGGTCGACGTGCTGTTCCGTTGGATCGAAACGCCGCTGTACAAGGTCTTCGGCGTCGATCCCGCACGCTCGATGTCCTGGCGTGGCTACGTGCTGGCCTTCCTGCTCAGCAATGGGGTGGTGGCGGTGCTGACCCTGGCGGTGTTCATGACCCAGGCGTGGTTGCCGCTGAATCCGGACCAGATCCCGAACATGCGCTGGGACACCGCGCTGCACACGATGATCTCGTTCCTGACCAACACCAACCAGCAGCACTATTCGGGCCAGGCGCAGCTGTCCTACCTCTCGCAGATGACCGGGATCACCGGTCTGCAGGTGGTGACCCCGATGATGGGCCTGGCGCTGGCGGTGGCCACACTGCGCGCGCTGTTCGCGCCGGCGCCGCAGTCGGCCACAGGCAGCGCCGGCGATGACCGCCAGGTCGCAGTGGGCAACTACTACGCCGACGTGGTGCGCCTGTGCGTGCGCGTCCTGTTGCCGCTGTGCCTGCTGTGGACAGTGCTGCTGACCAGCCAGGGCGTGCCGTCGACGCTGGCGGCGGGGCCGCAGGCTACGCCGATCGATGCCTCCGCCGGCATGACGACGCAGAAGCTGCCGCTGGGTCCGGTCGCGGCGATGGTCGCCGCCAAGCAGCTGGGCGCCAATGGCGGCGGCTGGTATGGCCCGAACAGCAGCTTCCCGCTGGAGAATCCGACGCCGGTTTCGAACCTTCTCGAAGTGATCGGCATCCTGCTGGTACCGATGGCGGTGATCTTCATGATCGGGGCATTCACCGGGCGACGTCGCTTCGGCGCGCTGGTGTTCGTCTGCATGCTGGGAATGTCGCTGCTGTCCACCGGCGCCATGGTGTGGAGCGAAGGCCACAGTGCCAGTGCGGCCACGCCCCTGCTGATGGAGGGCAAGGAAGTACGTTTCGGCGCCGACGGCACCGCGTTGTGGGCGGCGGTGACGACGCAGGTGTCCAATGGCTCGGTGAACGGCATGCACGATTCGCTGGCCCCGCTGAGCGGTGGCATTGCCCTGGTCAACATGCTGGTCAGTGCGATCTGGGGTGGCATCGGCTGCGGCCTGCAGCAGTTCATCGTCTACCTGTTGCTGGGCGTGTTCCTGGCGGGGTTGATGACGGGCCGGACGCCGGAACTGTTCGGTCGCAAGCTGGAGACCCCGCAGGTGCGCCTGCTGGCCCTGCTGGTGCTGCTGCAGCCCATCACCCTGCTGGTGTTCACCGCGGTCACTCTGGCCGTGCCCGGCCTGGCCGGCACCTCCAATCCCGGCTTCCACGGCATCAGCCAGGTGTTCTACGAATACGTATCGGCCTACGCCAACAACGGTTCGGGCTTCGAGGGACTGGGTGATGCCACGCCGTGGTGGAACCTGAGCTGCTCGCTGGTGCTGCTGCTGGGTCGCTTTCCGCTGCTGGTGATTCCGCTGGTGGTTGCTGCCCAGCTCGCCGCCAAGCGGCAGGCACCGGAATCAGCGGGCAGCCTGCAGATCGAAACCCCGACGTTCGCCCTGACCCTGGTGTCGGTGATCGTCATCCTGACCGTGCTGCAGTTCATGCCGGCGCTGGTGCTTGGCCCGATCGCCGACCACCTGAGCCTGGGACTGCATTGAGGACACCCCCATGAGTAGCCACGCAACCTCAACCCGTAACCCGCTTGCGTCACGCCCTGCCCTGCTCGATGCGGCCGGCCTGCGCCGCGCACTGGTCGACGCCGTACGCAAGCTTTCACCGATGCATCTGGTGCGCAGCCCGGTGATGGCGGTGGTGATGGCCGGCACGATCGTCGCCGCGACCATCACCCTGACCGGCAACGCTCCACTGGGCTTCGGCCTGGCGGTGACCGCGATCCTGCTGGTCACCGTATTGTTCGGCAACTTCGCCGAGGCCGTCGCCGAAGCACGCGGGCGGGGCCAGGCCGCATCGTTGCGCCGTGCCCGCCAGGACCTGGTGGCGCGCCGACTGGCCGCCCCGCAGCCAGGAGCCGCAGAAACGCAGGTGCCGGCCGCCGAACTGCGCCCGGGCGACCACGTCATCGTCAGTGCCGGCGAGCTGGTGCCAGCCGATGGCGAGATCGTGCAGGGCCTGGCCACCATCAACGAAGCGGCGGTAACCGGCGAATCGGCACCGGTGCTGCGCGAAGCGGGTACCGATCGCTCCGGCGTGATCGGCGGTACCAAGGTGCTGTCCGACCAGATCGTCGTGCGTGTGACCGCCGAGCCGGGCCACAGCTTCCTGGACCGGATGATCGCGCTGGTGGAAGGCGCCAACCGGCAGAAGACACCGAACGAGGTCGCCCTGACCCTGCTGCTGGCGGCGATGACGCTGACCTTCCTGGTGGTGGTGGCGACATTGCCGGCCATCGGCGCCCATGTCGGCGTCCAGGTCGATCCACTGCTGCTGATCGCACTGCTGGTCTGCCTGATCCCGACCACCATCGGCGGATTGCTGCCGGCCATCGGCATCGCCGGCATGAACCGCGCCCTGGCGGCCAACGTGCTGGCCAAGTCGGGCAAGGCGGTGGAAGTGGCCGGCGACGTCGATGTGCTGCTGCTGGACAAGACCGGCACCATCACCTACGGCGACCGCCAGGCCAGCCACTTCCATGCGTTGGCCGGGATCGACGCCAGCCAGCTGCGCGACGCGGCCTTGTTGTCCTCGCTGGCCGACCCGACCCCGGAAGGCAAGTCGATCGTGCGCCTGGCACGCGAGCAGGGGTGCACCACCGCCGAGCCGGAGCAGGCCGTCTACCTGGCCTTCAGTGCGCAGACCCGCATGTCCGGCGTTGACCTTGCCCATGGCCGGCAGATCCGCAAGGGTGCGCTGGATGCGATCCGTAACCATGTGCAGGCGCAGGGAGGCGTGGTGCCGGCCGAGCTGGGCGGGCGCGTCGAACAGGTCGCCCGCAACGGCGCCACGCCGCTGGTGGTGGCGGAAGGTCGCCATGTGCTGGGCGTGATCGAACTGTCGGACGTGGTCAAGCACGGCATGCGCGAGAAGTTCGCACAGCTGAGGGCGATGGGCATCCGGACGGTGATGATCACCGGTGACAACCCGCTGACCGCGGCCGCCATCGCTGCCGAAGCCGGCGTCGACGACTACATCGCCGAAGCCCGGCCCGAGGACAAGCTGGCACGCATCCGCCAGGAACAGGCCGGGGGCCGTCTGGTGGCGATGGTCGGCGATGGCACCAACGATGCGCCGGCGCTGGCCCAGGCCGACATCGGGCTGGCCATGAACTCCGGCACGCAGGCCGCCAAGGAAGCCGGCAACATGGTCGACCTGGATTCGGATCCGGCCAAGCTGCTGGCGGTGGTGGAAGTAGGCAAGCAGCAGCTGATCACCCGCGGCGCGCTGACCACCTTCTCGCTGGCCAACGATGTCTCCAAGTACTTCGCGATCCTGCCGGCGCTGTTCGCCGCGGCGGTACCCGCGATGGCAGCGCTGAACGTGATGCAGCTGTCCAGTCCGCGCAACGCGGTGCTGGCCGCGCTGATCTTCAACGCCCTGGTGATTCCCGCTCTGATTCCGCTGGCTCTGCGCGGCGTGCGCTTCCGCCCGGCCACGGCCACCGCGCTCCTGCGCCGGAACATGCTGGTGTACGGCCTGGGTGGCGTGCTGCTGCCGTTCGCGGCGATCAAGGCGATCGACCTCCTTCTTGTCCTGGTATCCGGCTCATGAACCGCTCTGCTTCCACTTCTTCTTCCCTTCCGCGCGAAGCCAAGGCCGCATCCCGCATGGCCCGCCTGCAGGACGACGCCAGCTGGCGCCCGGCGATCGGCCTGGGTGTGGCGACCCTGCTGCTGGCCGGTGCGGTCTACGCCGGCATCGCCACCGGTTTTGCCGGCCTGGCGTACCCGATGCAGGCCGAAGGCAGCCTGCTGCGCGATGGCAGCGGCCAGGTGCGTGCGTCGGCGTGGCTGGCGCAGCCGTTCACTGGCGATGGCTACTTCCAGGCGCGGCCATCGGCCGCCAACTATGACCCGATGGCGGCGGCCGGCTCCAACCTGGCACGCAGCAACCCTGCGTTGACCGAGCGCGTCGCCGCAAGCACGGCTGCGGTCGCAGCGCGCGAAGGCGTCGCACCGGACCAGGTGCCGGCGGACCTCGTCACCCAATCCGGCGGCGGGCTCGATCCGCAGCTGACGCCGGCGGCGGCGCAGTTGCAGGTGGCCCGCGTGGCGCGTGCCCGGGGCCTGCCGGTGGAACGTGTGCAGGCGCTGCTGCAGGCCCACACCGAGGGACGCCAATGGGGTCTGTTCGGCCAGCCGCGGGTGAACGTGGTGACGCTGAACTTCGCGCTGGACCACGCAGCCGCCAGGCCGTGATGCGATCGTGCACCCGCTGCGCGCACAATGGCCGCCATGACTGACCTGCGAACCCGCCAGGCCGACGCCCTGGTGGAAGGCCTGCAACGCGAAGCCGGTGGCAAGCTGACGGTATTCCTCGGCGCGGCGCCGGGCGTGGGCAAGACCTACACGATGCTCAACCGCGCGCAGGAACAGCTGCGCCGGGGGGTCGACCTGGTGGTGGGTCTGGTGGAGACGCACGGCCGTGCCGATACCCAGGCGCTGCTGGAAGGACTGCCACGGCTGCGGCTGAAGGACGTGGCCTACCACGGCCACGCCCTGCAGGAAATGGACCTGGATGCCGTGCTGGCGCGGCGCCCGGCGCTGGTGCTGGTCGACGAACTGGCACATCGCAATGCACCGGGCAGCCGCCACGAGCGACGCTGGCAGGATGTCATGGAGCTTCTGGATGCGGGCATCGATGTCTGGACCACGGTCAACATCCAGCACCTGGAAAGCCTCAATGACGTGGTGATGCGCATCACCGGGGTGCGGGTCAGCGAAACCGTGCCGGACGGTGTGCTCGACCGCCTGCACGACATCGTGCTGGTGGACCTGCCGCCACGCGAACTGATCGCCCGCCTGCAGCAGGGCAAGGTGTACGTGCCGGAGCAGGCGGCACAGGCACTGCAGGCGTTCTTCTCGCCGGCCAACCTGACCGCACTGCGCGAGTTGGCCATGCAGGAAGCCGCTGATCGTGTCGACAGCAGCCTGCGCGAGACCCGTGCCGCACGCGGCGAGGGCAACCTGCCGCTGCGCCGCGGCGTACTGGTGGCGATCGATGGTGGCGGGCAGAGCGAGTATCTGGTGCGGGTCGCGCGCCGCATTGCCGAACGGCGCGATGCGCCGTGGACGGTGGTGACGGTGCAGGGACGACGCCAGGACGAAGCAACCCGACGCGAGATCGACGCGGCGTTCGCGCTGGCACGTCGCCTGGGCGGCGATGCCGAACTGCTGCATGGCTCCAGCATCGCCGATGCCCTGCTCGACCACGCCGCGCACAACGGTGTCTCGACCCTGGTGCTGGGCCGCACCCGCGAGCGGCCGCTGGCACGGATGTTCAACCGCACCCTGACCCAGCAGCTGATCCAGCGCGGTGCGCACTACGAAATCACCATCATCAGCACGCCGCAGGCACGTGCGCGTTCGCGCCGCGAAGGCCTGTTGCCGCCGGCGCGCGGCATCAACCACGAACCACTGCAGGCCCTGCTCGCCACCGCGCTGGCCTGCCTGGTCGCGTGGCTGGTTGAACGCTGGGTGGGCATGGCCGACCTGTCGATGGTGTTCATCGTGGCGGTCGTGCTGGTCGCAGCCCGCACCCGCGCCAGCGTGGCGGTCATGGCCGCGATCCTGTGCTTCCTTGCCTACAACTTCCTGTTCATCGCACCACGCTTCACCTTCGCCATCGGCGCACGCCAAGGCGTGATCACCGTGTTCCTGTTCCTGGCAGCGGCACTGGTGGCCGGGCGCCTGGCATCACGGCTGCGCATGCAGGTGATCGCCCTACGGGCCGCCAACCGTCATGCGCGCGCGCGGCAGCAGCTGGGGCGACAGCTGGCCAGCGCTGCCGGCGATGGCGAGGTGGCACTGGCCGGCCGCCATGCGCTGGAGCAGGCGATGGACGTGCCGGCATGGCTGCGGATCGGCGTGGACACCACCGCCGGCGGCCGCACCCTGCCCGGCGACACCGACCTGGCTGCCGCCGACTGGGCACTGCGCCACGGCCAGCCCAGCGGGCGTTTCACCGATACGCTGGCCGGCGCGCAATGGTGGTTCCTGCCCCTGCTTGATGGCGAGGACCGTGCAATCGGCGTGGCCGGCCTGTATCTGCCAGGTGCACGCCTGCTGCCCGAGCAGCGCCAGCTCGCCGAAGCGATGGTGGACGACATTGCCCAGGCGGCATTGCGCACGCGGCTGGTGGCCGAGCTGGAGCGGGCGCACGTCAGCAACGAGACCGAGCGCCTGCGCTCTGCTCTGTTGTCTTCGGTATCGCACGATCTGCGCTCGCCGCTGGCGGCGATGATCGGATCGGCCGACAGCCTGGCCAGCTATGGCACGGCGATGGACGTGGCTGACCACCGCGCGCTGCTGGACACCATCCTGGTCGAAGGCGAACGGCTGGACCGCTACATCCAGAACCTGCTGGACATGACCCGGCTGGGCCACGAAGGCCTGAAGATCAACCGCGACTGGATCGGGGTGGACGAGTTGATCGGGTCAGCCGCGCGACGGCTGCAGCGCTACCAGCCCAACGTGAGGCTGGAACTGGATATCCCGCCGACCCTGGCGCCGATCTGGGTGCATCCGGCGCTGGTCGAGCAGGCAGTATTCAATGTCATGGAGAACGCGGCCAAGTTCTCCCCCGCCGATGCCGCGGTACAGGTGCAGGCGCGCGAACTGGACGGCCAACTGCGCATCGACGTGATCGATGCCGGTCCCGGCATCCCCGACGAAGAGCGGGCACGTATCTTCGACATGTTCTACAGCGTCGAGCGTGGCGACCGTGGCCGCCATGGTACCGGTCTGGGCCTGACCATCTGCCAGGGAATGATCGGCGCGCATGGCGGCAGCGTGCAGGCGCTGCCGGGACGTGACGGTCGCGGTACCCTGATCCGCATCACCCTGCCCCTGCTCAAGCCAGCCTCCCACGATGAGCCCGACCCCGATTGATGCGAGCGTACCGGCCCCGCGCGTGCTGGTGATCGATGACGAGACCCAGATCCGCCGTTTCCTGGATATCAGCCTGCGGGCGCAGGGCTATCAGGTCAGGCAGGCCGCGACCGGCCAGGAAGGCCTGCAGCTGGCTGCCAGCGAGGACATGGACCTGGTGATCCTGGATATCGGCCTGCCGGACATGGAGGGCCACCAGGTGCTGGAGCAGCTGCGGCAATGGAGCCAGGTGCCGGTCATCATGCTGACCGTACGTGCCGGAGAAGCGGAAAAGGTGCGGGCGCTGGACAACGGTGCCAACGACTATGTGACCAAGCCCTTCGGCACGCAGGAACTGATGGCGCGGGTGCGCGCGCTGTTGCGGACACGCAGCGTGCCGACCGATGGCACGCCTCCGGTATTCGACGACGGCCATCTGCATGTGGACCTGGTGCGCCGGGAAGTGGCGATCGCGGGCGAACCGGTGGCGCTGACCCGCAAGGAGTACGCGCTGCTGTCGCTGCTGCTGCGCAATGCCGGCCGGGTGGTCACCCAGCCGCAGATCCTGCAGGAGATCTGGGGACCCACCCACCAGCACGACACGCACTACCTGCGCATCCTGGTGGGCAAGCTGCGGCACAAGCTGGGCGATTCGGCGCTGGATTCACGCTACCTGTTCACCGAACCTGGCGTCGGATTGCGGTTCAAGGGGTGAGGGTGTGCCGACCAACGGTCGGCACCCACCCGGATCGATCAGAACCCCAGCGGGGTGTCGCCGACGAACGGCTGCAGCTGACTGCGGAACAGTGCCTGGATGCGCTCCAGCGCCGCCTCGTCGTCGCCCTCGAAGCGCAGCACCAGTACCGGGGTGGTGTTGGAGGCGCGCACCAGTCCCCAGCCGTCGGGGAAATCCACACGCAGGCCGTCGATGGTCGACAGGCGGCCACCCACATACGGGTTGTCCGGCGACTGCGCTGCCGCCACCAGCATCGCCACCAGGGCGTGCGGCGTACCCTCGGACACCGGCACCTTCAGCTCCGGTGTGGCCACCATCTCCGGCAGTCCGGACAGCACCTCATCCGGGGTTTCCTCGCGCTGGGCCAGGATCTCCAGCAGGCGCGCGGCGGCGTACAGCCCGTCATCGAAGCCGAACCAGCGTTCCTTGAAGAAGAAGTGGCCGCTCATCTCGCCCGCCAGCTCGGCGTCGGTCTCGCGCATCTTCGCCTTCATCAGCGAGTGCCCGGTCTTCCACATCAGCGGGCTGCCGCCGTTGCGCAGCACGTGGTCGGACAGCTTGCCCGTGCACTTCACGTCGTAGATCACCATCGCCCCGGGATTGCGCATCAGCACATCGGCGGCGAAGAGCATCAGCAGGCGGTCGGCGTAGATGATCCTGCCCTCGCCGGTGACCACGCCCAGGCGGTCGCCGTCACCGTCGAAGGCCACGCCGAGATCAGCGCCAAAGCGTTTGACCGTCTGTACGAGGTCCTGCAGGTTGTTCGGCTCGCTGGGGTCGGGATGATGATTGGGGAAGGTGCCATCAACATCGCAGTAAAGCGGAATCACCTCGGCACCGATCGCTTCCAGCAGCTGCGGGGCCAGCGCACCGGCAACCCCGTTGCCGGCGTCGGCCACCACCTTCAGCGGGCGGTCGAGCTGCACGTCGTCGGCGATCCGCTGGATGTAATCGGCGCCGACATCGCGCTGCTGGTAGTCACCCGGTTCGGCCGCCTGCACAAGGCGACCCTCGACGATGCGCTGGTACAGGCCGGTGATGGCATCGCCGGACAGCGTTTCGCCGCCGATGACGACCTTGAAGCCGTTGTACTCGGGAGGATTGTGGCTGCCGGTCACCGCCACGCAGGTGCCGGTACGCAGGTGGAATGCGGCGTAATAGACGACCGGCGTGGGCGCCAGGCCGATGTCGATGACCGCGCAGCCGGCACGGCGCAGGCCTTCGGCCAGGCCGGCTGCCAGCTCGGGGCCGGACAGGCGCCCGTCACGGCCGATCACCACCTCGCGCAGGCCCTGTTCCAGCGCAGCGGTACCGATGGCCTGGCCGATCAGCGCGGCGGTCTTTGCCGTCAGTTCGCTGCCCACCACACCGCGGATGTCGTAGGCCCGGAAGATGCCCGCTGCCAGCGCTTCCGCCGGGACCGGCGGCGGAGGGGCCACTGTGGCGTCGGCGGCAGCTTCGGCGACCTGCGGTGGCGCCATCTGCAGGCTCTCGCGCAGCGTCGGGCCCTCATCCACCTCGACGGCGGACGTGCGCCGCGGCAGCGGCAGGCGCTTCGGCAGGCGATCGCGACCGACCAGCAGCAGCACGGCGATGAAGGCCAGCAGCAGCGCGACGATGCCGCTGGCCAGCGCGCCCAGACCGAGCGGGCCGGGTTCGACGTTGGGCACGGCCGCTGCCAGCCGCAGCGGGGTGCCGGCAATCGGCCTTGCCTGCGCCTCGGCGATCTGCGCCAGGCCGGAATCGCCCTGGGTGACCAGATCGTGCGTGCCCTGGCGCAGGCCGAGGAAACCACTGGCAGGTGCGCGGATCTGATCCAGCGGCGCGGTCAGGCGCAGCAGCGGCTGACGGACGTAGACCACCGCCGCCCCCAGACTGCCCAGTTGCACCGGCGCAGCCAGGCCGAGGCGGTTGCCTCCCCCATCGCGGACCACCCGCAGGCTCGGCCGGTCCTCGCCCAATGCCTGCTCCAGCAGGGCCAGGCGCGCATAGCCAAAGGTGGCCGGATCGGCGTAGGCAGCGGCCAGGTCGGCGCCCAGCACCTCCACCCGCTCCACGCCGGACCAGCTCTCGCGCAGGGCCAGCGCAGCGGCGGACGCATCGCCGGCCTGCAGCGCCTGCTGCAGGCGCTCGTTCTTCAACTGCTGCTGCAGCTGCTGCAACTGGCCACTGGCGGCCTGTTGCAGGCCCTGCACGGCCTGGTCACGCGCCTCTTCCAGCGCCTTGCCACCTGCCTCCTGGCGCCACTGCTGCACGGCGCTCCAGCCGAACCAGCCGGCCAGCAACACGAGCAGCACTGCCAGCAGCGGTGCGCTGCGCCCCAACGACCGTCCCTGCTGCCTTTCCCCGATGCCGCTCATCAATGTCCCCCGTCAACGCACCCCGGTATGGCCGAATCCACCCGTTCCCCGCACGCTGTCGGTGAAAGTATCCACCACCTGCAGGCTGACGCGGGCAATCGGAACCACCACCAGCTGCGCGATGCGGTCACCCGGCTCGATCGTGAAGGCCTCGCGGCCCCGGTTCCAGACGCTGATCAGCAGCGGACCCTGGTAGTCGGCGTCGATGAGGCCGGTGCCGTTGCCGAGGACGATGCCGTGGCGATGGCCCAGGCCCGAACGCGGCAGGATGACCGCGCACAGGTGCGGATCGGCAATGTGGATGGCCAGGCCACTGGGAACCAGCGCGGTATCGCCCGGCTGCAAAGTCAGCGCGGTGTCCAGCGCTGCGCGCAGGTCCATGCCGGCACTGGCCTCGGTGGCATACGCCGGCAGCGGCCAGCTGTCGCCGAAGCGCGGATCGAGCAGTTTGACCTGCAACGGTTGCGATGAAATCACCTGGGTCATGCCTGAAGCCTCCGCGCGATCAGCGCCAGCAGTTGTTCGGCCAGCTCGCGCTTGGAGGTCGCCGGGAATACCTGTTCGCCATCCTGCCAGAAGGCCGTGGCGGCGTTGTTGTCACTTTCGAAGCCACCGCCACTGATGCCGACCTGGTTGGCGATCACCAGATCCAGGCGTTTGTCGACCAGCTTGCCACGCGCGTACTTCTCCACGTCGTGGGTTTCGGCGGCGAAACCGACCACCAGCTTCAGCGACTGCGTCTGCGCGGCCACCTCGGCCAGGATGTCCGGGGTACGCACCAGTTCGATCACCAGTGACTGGCTGTCGGCGGTCTTCTTCAGCTTCTGCGGCGCCACCTGCCGTGGGGTGTAGTCGGACACGGCGGCGGCACCGATATAGATGTCGGCCGGCAGCGATGAGAGCACGGCGTCGCGCATCTGTGCGGCCGAGCGCACATCGACGCGCTGCACGCCGACCGGCGTCGGCAGCTGCACGGGACCACTGACCAGCACCACCTGCGCCCCCATCGTCGCCGCGGCCGCGGCCAGTGCGAAGCCCATCTTGCCGCTGCTGCGGTTGCCGACGTAGCGCACCGGGTCGATGTCCTCGTAGGTGGGTCCGGCGCTGATCAGCACACGCAGTCCCTGCAGCGCGCGGGTTGCCGCGGGCGCGGCAGGCGCCACGGCATTGCCGTTGGCCGCCAGCGCGGCAACGATGTCACCCGGCTCGGCCAGCCGCCCCGGGCCGGACTCACCCTCGGCCAACGGCCCGTCGACCGGTCCGATCACCTGCGCGCCCCGCTGGCGCAGCAGTGCGACGTTGGCCTGCGTGGCCGGATGCAGCCACATGCGATGGTTCATCGCCGGACACACGGTCAGCGGCGCGGTACTGGCCAGGCACAACGTGCTGACCAGGTCGTCGGCGTGACCATGGGCCAGCCGCGCCAGCAGGTCGGCGGTGCCCGGTGCGATCACGATGCGGTCGGCCCAGCGCGCCAGCTCGATGTGGCCCATGGCCTGTTCGGCGGCGCTGTCCCACAACGTAGTGCGGGTCGGCTGCCCGGACAGGGCCTGGAAACTGAGCGGGGTCACGAACTGCTGGGCGCCGGCAGTCATCGCCACCTGCACCAGCGCCCCGGCATCGCGCAGCCGCCGCACCAGTTCCAGGGCCTTGTAAGCCGCAATCCCGCCGCCGACACACAACAGCAGTTTCTGGCCTTCCAGCGCGCCGGCCGGCGCGGGGGATGCGTTGGGGGAGTCAGCCACCTGGAATTCCTGTGCAAACGAGGGCGCTAGCTTACCCGATGGTCGGTAATGTCCCGATGCACAGCGCACATAGCTGGCAGCTATCAGCAGATGGAACTTCCACTACCGCAGTTCCCGGGTTCACCCGCCGATGATTCGGAACTTTCCTATACCCGTGCCCGGGTCGGCTTTGCAGAATCGGTACTGGCCACCTCCGGTGCGCCGCTCCGCTTCCCCGAGGATCCCGCGTGCAACCGCGCATCATCATCGCCGACGACCATCCGGTTGTACTGCATGGCATCCGTATCGTGCTGGAGGCTCACCAGATGCAGGTGGCCGGCAGCGCGGCCGACGGTGCCCAGCTGCTCGACCTGCTGCAGCGTGAAACCTGCCATGCCGTCCTCACCGACCTGTCCATGCCCGGCGCCGGCCCCGACGGCCCTGCGCTGCTGGGCGCACTGCGCGAGCGTCATCCGGGCCTGCCGGTGGTGGTGCTGACCGGTGCCCGCCACCCGGGACTGCTGGACAGGCTGCTGCGCGAAGGCATCGATGGCCTGGTCGACAAGTGCGCCGGCTTCGCCGAACTGCCGATGGCGCTCGCGGCAGCCATGTCCGGCCAGGTCTTCGTCTCACAGCAGCTGCGTCATCACCTGCAGTCGCGCGACCTGCTGTTCCAGCGCACACCGGTCTCGCTCTCCGCGCGCGAGCAGGAAGTCCTGCAGCTGCTCGCCGAGGGCCTGAACATCAACGCCATCGCGGCCCGCTGCGGCCGCAGCCCGAAGACGATCAGCCGGCAGAAGGCCGAGGCCAAGCGCAAGCTGGGATTGCAGAGCAACCAGGAACTGTTCGACTACCTGAAGACCGTGCGCGATTGAGGCATCGGCTGACGGTCATCGGCGGCAAGCGCCGATGGGAGCGCCGGGCGCCGCTGGCGATGATGCAGGCATGCCCATCCATGACTGGCCTGAACAGGAACGTCCCCGCGAGAAGCTGCTGGCGCGGGGTCCCACCATGCTGTCCGACGCGGAGTTGCTGGCGCTGTTCCTCGGCTCCGGGGTCGGCGGCCGCGATGCCGTGCAGACTGCACGCGACCTGCTGCACGCGCACGGTCCGCTACGGGTGCTGCTGGACCGGCCTGCCGGCGAGCTGGCACGACTGCCCGGGCTGGGGCCGGCCCGCAGCTGCACCCTTGCCGCCGGCCTGGAACTGGCCCACCGGTACCTGGCCGCCGAACTGCAGCACGGCGAAGCAGTTGGCGACAATCCCGGGGCGGTGGGGCGCTACCTGCAGCACCGTCTGCGCGGGCAGGCCCGCGAACTGTTCCTGGTGCTGTTCCTGGACAACCGCCACCGGCTGATCGCGTGCGAGGAACTGTTTGCCGGAACCCTCACCGCAGCGGCGGTCTATCCACGGGAGGTCGTCCGGCGCGCCCTGCAGCTCAATGCCGCCGCCGTGATCATCAGCCACAACCACCCGTCCGGCGACCCGGAGCCATCGCCGGCCGACGCGCGCATCACCGAGGAGCTGCAGCAGGCCCTGGCCCTGGTCGACATCCGCCTGCTCGACCATTTCGTAGTGGGCGAAGGCCGCCCTGTTTCGTTTGCTGAACGTGGCCTGCTGGGCCAGCGCCAGGCCCGCCTGTTCGGCTGAGCCCCGGCCCCCCGGCCGCCCCGGGGGGACCGCACAGGCAGGCAACGGTCAGCGTGGCCGCCGGCATCTGCGCTAAAATGGGCGATTCCGCCGCTCATTCTCACAGCAGGCCTCGTGAAAAATCTCCTCCGCGCCCTGATCAGCCAAGGCATCGAAGCCTTGCGCGCCAATGGCACCCTGCCCGCCGACTCCCTGCCGCCGGACTTCGTGGTCGAGCGCCCGAAGACCCGTGACCATGGCGACTTCGCCACCAACGCCGCGATGCTGCTGGCCAAGGCCGCGCGCAGCAACCCGCGCGCGCTGGCGCAGGCACTGGTCGAGGCGCTGCCGCGCAGCGAGGACGTCAGCAAGGTCGAGATCGCCGGACCCGGCTTCATCAACTTCCACCTGGCTCCGGCCGCGTACCAGCGCGAAGCCGCCTCGGTCATCAAGGAAGGCCACGACTACGGGCGCAACCTGTCCGGCAACGGCCGCACGGTGGGCGTGGAGTATGTGTCGGCCAACCCGACCGGTCCGCTGCACGTCGGCCATGGCCGCGCTGCGGCGATCGGCGACTGCGTGGCCCGCGTGCTCGACGCCAACGGCTGGAACGCCAAGCGTGAGTTCTATTACAACGACGCCGGCGTGCAGATCGAGAACCTGGCGCTGTCGGTGCAGGCCCGCGTCCAGGGCATCGCCCCCGACCAGGAGGGCTGGCCGGAAGGCGGCTACCGCGGCGAGTACATCGCCGATGTCGCGCGAGCCTACATGGCCGGCGCCAGCGTCGACCTGGAAGGCACCCTCGTGGTCGGCGCCAAGGATCCGCACGACATGCAGGCGATCCGCCGCTTCGCGGTGGCCTACCTGCGCAACGAGCAGAACCTGGACCTGGCCGCGTTCGGCGTCGATTTCGACATCTACTTCCTGGAAAGCTCGCTGTACGCCGATGGCAAGGTCGCGGAAACCGTGGCCAAGCTGCAGGCGTCCGGCCACACCTACGAGGAAGGCGGCGCACTGTGGCTGCGCAGCACCGACTTCGGTGACGACAAGGACCGCGTGATGCGCAAGTCCGACGGCACCTTCACCTACTTCGTGCCGGACGTGGCCTACCACCTGTCCAAATGGCAGCGCGGCTACGAGCGCGCGATCACCGAGCTGGGCGCCGACCACCACGGGTCGCTGGCGCGCGTGCGTGCAGGCCTGCAGGCGCTGGAAGTGGGCATCCCGCAGGGCTGGCCCGAGTATGTGCTGCATCAGATGGTCACCGTCATGCGCGGCGGCGAGGAAGTGAAGCTGTCCAAGCGTGCCGGCAGCTACTTCACCCTGCGCGACCTGATCGAAGAAGCTGGACGCGATGCGACCCGCTGGTTCCTGATCGCGCGCAAGCCCGATTCGCAGCTGACCTTCGACATCGATCTGGCCCGCCAGCAGAGCAACGACAACCCGGTGTTCTACGTGCAGTACGCGCATGCCCGCGTGTGCAGCCTGCTCCGCCAGGCGCAGGAGAAGGGACTGGCCTATGACCAGGGCAGTGGCCTGGGTCAGCTCGTGCGCCTGGCCGATGACGCCTCGCTGCTGCTGATGAACGAGATCTCGCGCTATCCGGAAGTGGTCGAAGCCGCCGGCGTGGCGCTGGAGCCGCATCTGGTGGCGCAGTACCTGCGTGAATTGGCGCATGCCTTCCACACGTGGTATCACGGGACACCGGTGCTGGTGGACGACGCCGACGATCGCAACGCCAAGCTGACGCTGGCCTGCGCGGCGCGTCAGGTGCTGGCCAATGGCCTCGACCTCCTGGGCGTGAGCGCCCCGGAAAAAATGTAAGCATCAGGAGACGCAGTACACATGGCAGCACGACGCGGCAAAAACCAGGCACGACGCAACAGCAGCAGCCAGGGCACCCCGGGATGGGTGTGGCTGGTCGCCGGTGTGGCCATCGCCGCCGTGGTGTTCCTGGCGGCGCCGAATCTGTTCAAGGGCGAGGGCGATGGCTTCCTGCGCGCCGGTCCGCAGCCGAACCCGAACGCGCAGCCGGCGCCGGTCGCTGATGCCGACGGCGATGTCGGCACGCAGCCAGCCGCACAACCGGCCACGCCGAAACCTGCCGAAGCCGAGAAGCCGGCGGCGACCCAGTACGATTTCTACACCCTGCTGCCCGGCAAGGAAGTGGAGATGTCCGATGCCGAACTGGCCGCCAGCACCCGCGCCGAGGAACAGCGCCGGGCCAAGGCCGAAGCGCAGCGCGCGCAGGCGGCGCTGGAAGGCAAACCGGTCCCCGCAACGCCGGCACCGACCGCAACGGCCAGTGTCGCCAGCACGGCACCGGTGACCGCGACCAGCCGTCCGCTGCCTGCCCCGCTGAGCGAACGCCCGGCAACGGCTGCACCGGCCACGACCAGCCCGGCGGCGACCAGCACGGCATCGACCGCGCAGGCCGCCCGCGTGGACGCGGCGCCGACCGCCGCTGCGGCACCGGCCGTGGCCGGCGACAACGCGCGCTACATCCTGCAGGCAGGTGCGTTCGGCGCCTCCGGCGACGCCGAGGCCACCAAGGCCAAGCTGGCGATGATGGGCCTGGCGGCACGGGTGGAGTCGGCGCAGATCAATGGCAAGACCGTGTACCGCGTGCGCATGGGGCCCTACGGCAGCGCCGGTGAGCTGTCCGAAGCCAAGCAGAAGCTGGATGGCACCGGCCTGCAGGCGATGGCGATCAAGGCACAGTGATCGTTCGGGTCTGAACGGAAGAAGCCGGGCATTGCCCGGCTTTCTTTTTTTGGGCCCCGCAGGGCCGACCCACGCCGGGCGGCCCTGAAGGCACGCAGGTCAGCCCTCGCGCGCGACCTGGAAGCCGGCGAACGACTGGCTGACCGGCATCAGTTCCAGGCGGTTGATGTTCAGATGCGGCGGCAGGCTGGCAACCCAGAAGATCTGCTCGGCGATGTCCTCGGCGGTCATCGGGTTGGCGCCGGAATACAGCTTGTCCGACGCGGCCTGGTCACCGTGGGTACGCACCACCGTGAACTCGGTCTCGGCCATGCCCGGCTCGATGGTGGTCACACGCACGCCCGTACCGTGCAGGTCCGAACGCAGGCCCAGCGAGAACTGGCTGACGAACGCCTTGGTACCGCCATACGCGTTGCCGCCCGGGTACGGGTAGACACCGGCAACCGACGAGATGTTGATGATCGCACCCCTGCGTTCGACCAGCTGCGGCAGCAGGCGGTGGGTCAACGTCACCAGGGCGGTGATGTTGGTATCGATCATCGTCGTCCAGTCCTGCAGGCTGGCGCTCTGCGCCGGAGCGGTGCCCTGCGCCAGACCGGCGTTGTTGACCAGCAGGTCGATCTCACCGAATGCGGGGGGCAGCGCCAGCAGCGCCGCTTCCATTGCGATCGGATCGCGGACATCAAACGCCGCTGCGTGCACCACGTCCTTGCCATAGCGCTCGACCAGCGGTTGCAGGCGATCGCTGCGACGGCCGGTGGCGATCACCTTCCAGCCTGCCTGGGCGAAGCGATGGACGGCGGCGGCGCCAAACCCGGACGTGGCGCCGGTAATCAGGACGGTGCGGGACATCAGGCAACTCCGTGGAGGAACGAGACCCCCATTCTGGCACCGTCGGCCGGACCCTGCCTTGCCTGATCGGTCTTCGCGCCGGGCACACTCAGCGCAGGCGGAACACGCGCGCCTTCGGCAGATCCTCGTCGACCTGCAGGAACCAGCGGCCGGCGATGCCCGGGATCACTTCGATCTGCGGCGCCTGGAGGGCCCTGCGCAGCTTCATCTGTCCCTTCATCACCTGCCATTGCTGTCCGTTGTCGAGGCTGAACACCGTGCCGGGGGCCCAACCGGCCACCTCCCCCACCACGCGTGCGCTGACCGGGCCTTCTTCCAGCCCCAGGTGCATGGCTGCCGGCGCCGGAACATTCGCAGGCAGCGGCGCGCCGGCGGGGGCGGCCGTGACCGCGGAAATGGCAGGCGACGCGGCCTCTGCCTGGCGCAGCACGCGGTTCAACGCCTGCAGCTGGGCCGGGCTCAGCCCCACTTCGGCCAGCTGGGCCGCAGTGAGCCGCTGTTCGACCGGAACAAAACGGTCCTGGGCATGGGCGGCAGCACTGCTGGCCGCCAGCAGGAGGAGAACGAGGTACCGGCGCATCGGAGGAGGTCTCTACGGAACAGCGCTCACGATGCTTCAATCCGGTGACAATCCGGTGACAACGGCCGGACCGCTACAATGGGCCATGATCAACAATGATGTACTGCGCAGCGTGCGCTACTCCCTGGACCTGGGCGACCATCACGTGGTGGCCCTGTGCCAGCTGGCCGACCCGGCCTTCGCGGTGGATCTGGAGCAGGCCAGGGCCTGGCTGCGGCGCGAGGATGAAGCCGGCTTCGTGCCGATGGACGACAGTGCGCTGGCGCACTTCCTGGATGGCCTGATCGTGCACCTGCGCGGCCGCGACGAGAGCCAGCCGCAGCGCGCCGTGGAAACCCGCGTCGACAACAACCTGGTGCTGAAGAAGCTGCGCGTGGCGTTCCAGCTGCGCGACGTCGATCTGATGGACATCTTCGCCAGCGCCGGCTTCAAGGTATCCAAGTCCGAGATCGGGGCGCTGTTCCGCCAACCCGGGCATGCCAACTACCGACGTTGCCTGGATCAGATGCTGCGCAACTTCCTCAAGGGCCTGAGCCAGCGCCTGCGCGGTTGAGCCGCCCGGTACCGGCCCATGGGTGGCCGATACCGTCGTGGCGGCGCCGGCCCGCTAGAAGCTGCCCTGCAGCGCCAGTTCCCAGCGCCCGCCCGCGTTGCCCGGGAACAGCCGTCTGGCCGCGGTATCGGTGTCATGCACGGTGGCCCGCACTTCCCACGCCGGAGCCAACGTGGCGACGGCGCTGAGCTGCCCGTGCAGGTAATCCGGCCCCTGCGCGGCCGCCAGCCAGTAGTGGCCCACGGCCGCTTCAAGCCGGAAGCGCTCGTGCAGCGGCAGGCGAACGCCCAGCTGTGCGTAGGTACCGCGACGGCCACCGGCCAGGGCATCGCTGGAATGCGCGACCTGCAGCCAGGTCCGCTGCTTCCAGCCCACCGTGGCAGCGAACTCTGTCCAGTCCAGCGCGCGGGCTGTCCCCGGATACACGTAGCGGGTCAGGTTGGCGTCCAGCGTCCAGTCCGCGGCCGGTGTGCCGGACCAGCCCGCTACCAGATCGAACTCGCTGCGTGCGCCGTTGTCCGGCTTGAACGATACGTTCGAGCCCCACGCGCTGGCATACCACCCGGACGCGAGCGCGAACTTCGCTCCGGCCTGCACCGCCGGGTCGCCGTCACTCTGCGAACTGCCGCGCCAGACGTAATCGCTGGTCAACGTGGCGTTGCCGCTCACCTGTGCCTGCGCGCTGCCCACGCCCAGCAGTCCCGCCAACGCCGCGGCCAACGCCGCGATCATTCCCCTGCTGTCCACTGCACATCATTCCTCATCCAATGGCGGCTCAACCGCCGGGACGGCAGTGTCGATGGCAGGGCCGTAACGGTTCGATGGCGCTACCGTGGCGGGGGCGCAAAATCAGCGTAAAACCGCTTGGCAGTGGCGCGGTATGATGGCCGCCTGTTTCCAGGAAACCACCCATGGACGCCATCCTGACGCCGGTATCGATCGGCGAGCTGATCGACAAGATCACCATTCTCGAGATCAAGGCCGAACGCATCGGCGATGCCACCAAGCTGGCCAATGTGCGGACGGAGCTGGACGGCCTGCTGCCGTTGCTGCAGCAGCAGCTGCAGGCACAGCCGGCACTTGCCGCGCTGAAGCAGCAGCTGAAGACCATCAACGAGCGCATGTGGGACATCCAGGACCAGCTGCGCGACAAGGAAGCGGCACAGGTGTTCGATGATGCCTTCGTCCAGCTGGCGCGCGGCGTGTACGGTACCAATGGCGAGCGCGTGCAGGTCAAGAACGAGATCAACCGCGTTGCGGGGTCGGCACTGGTCGAAGAGAAGCAGTACCAGGGGGAATAAGCCCGGGTTTCAGCCGCATTCGAGCAGGTGGCGGATGCGGAACAGCTCGCCGTCGCTGCGGATGCCGAGCTTCTGGTAGGCGGCTTTTTTCTGCGAGCTGACCGTGCTTGCGGAACGGCCGAAGCGCTGCGCGACTTCGCCGGTGCTGCAGCCTTCCAGCACCAGGCGCAGCACCTCGCGCTCGCGGCGGCTGAGCGGCATCAATGAGGGCATGCGGCGCGCCCGCGAGCGGCTCAACTGCGGGCGCAGTTCCGGCGGCACGAACCGCCCACCCCGGGCCACTACCTGCACAGCCCGCAGCAGCACGCGCGGTGGGGTCGCCTTGGACAGGAAGCCGCGCGCGCCGGCCTGCATGGCCGTCACCACCGTGCTGGCGTTGCAATGGGCTGAAAGCACCAGCACCGGCAGCGATGGCCACCGCTGCGACAGCGTGCGCAGCAGTTGCAGGCCAACCCCTTGGTCACCCAGCGGAAGGGCATCGATCACCAGCAGATCGACACAACCGGGCTGCTGATGCAGCAGCGACAGCAGGTCGGCTTCATTGGCGAAGCTGGCACGGACCTGCAGGCCGCTGTGCTCACATAACAACACTTCCAGGCCCAGCCGCAGCACCGGATGCGGATCCAGCAGCGCCAGGCGGCGCAGCTTTCCGGTATGCGGGGTGGCGGGGGCGGGCGGCATCAGGCAGATCCGGCGGAAGGGGATGCCCACCGTAGGTCGCACCCTGCAACGGCGGAATCCAATTCGTTGCAATGCAGCATCGACCGCGCAGCCGCAGTCAGATTTCATTTCGGTTCCGTGGAACGCAACAGGCCCGGCAGATGCCGGGCCTGTTGATGCACGCAGGGCGCAGAGCGCCTGCAGCGATTACCAGCTGAAGCGCGGGCCGACGGTGTATTCCTTGTCACCATCGCGGTTCATCTTGAGCTCGCCGTTCAGGCCCCAGTTCTGGTTCAGCTTCACCTGACCACCCAGGCGGCCGTACCACTCGCCTTCCGGATTGATGCCGCGCTTCTTCGAGAAGTCTTCGTAACCAACCATGCCGTAGACTTCGGCGTGGGCACCGAACGCGGTGCGGATGCCGGCTTCAGCGCTGTAGCCGTTGAAATCCAGGCCATGCTCCAGGTCACGCTTCTGGTATGCCACGCGGGCCACGAAGTCGGTCGACGGTGCGATTTCCTGGTTGTAGCCGACACCGACCTTCCACTGGTCCAGCTTGAGGTTGGTGTGGTCGATTTCCTGGCGGCTGTAGTCACCGAAGGCGTGGAAGTTCGGCAGGAAGCCGTAGGAACCCTTCACGCCCCAGCCGTCGGCCTTGAACGCGTCGATGTCGGTCTTGGCGTAGTTGGCTTCAGCATAGTTGTAGGACAGGTTCTCGGCAGCCGAGGCGGAGAACGGCAGGGCAGCAGCCAGCGCCAGGGCAATCAGCGAATTCTTCATGGGGGTACACCTTTACTTTCTTATGGTGAGCAGCAGCGCGGAAGCGCCGTCGCATCGGGAATGTAAATTCTCCGTTATTCGCCACAACGCACCCTGAAAACAGCAGGCTTCGCATTGCTGAATTTTCTGGGTTGATTCAGGCGGTCTCTGGCATACGCGCGGCGCGCGGGTACGTCCTGCATGCTTCGATCGCGGCCGTGTCGATCTGCCGCGCCCTGGTTCGTCGAACAGAAGAAGGCCGCACATGCAGTGCGGTCCATCACGGAGGCAGGCAATGAGCTACATCGATGGTTTCGTTCTGGCGGTTCCCACCGCCAACAAGGAAAAGTTCCTCGCCCATGCGCGAAGCGGCGACGTGGTCTTCATCGAGTACGGGGCGCTGCGCGTGGTCGAGTGCTGGGGCGATGACGTGCCGCATGGCAAGACAACGGACTTCTTCGGCGCAGTGAAAGCAACACCGGAAGAGACGGTGGTGTTTTCCTGGATCGAGTGGCCTGACAAGGCCACCCGTGATGCAGGCATGCAGAAGATGATGGAAGACCCGCGCCTGGACCCCGCGAAGAACCCGATGCCATTCGACGGCGCGCGGATGATCTATGGCGGTTTCACACCCATCTACGAACTGACCCGCTGACGCCTTCGCGGCGCTCAGCGCGTACCTGCGTCGTCTTCTCCGGCAGTGCCGGCGCCCAGTGCGGCGCCGGCCCCCAGGCCGAGCCCGCCCATGCCGGCGCCCATGCCCATTCCGCCGCCGCCCGCACGGCCGCCCTTGCCTTCGCCTTCAGGGCGGCCCTTGCCGCCCCCGCTGCCGCTTGCGGGCCGGGTCGGGCCCTGCCGTGGAATCTGCAGATCGGCCGGGATCGGCGCCAGATCCAGGGCTTCGCGGACAAAATCGCGCAGCGACACCACCAGCTCATGCGTGTGCACCGGTCGTCCCTGCGCCAGCTCATCGGCGGCGCGCGCGGCCAGCCGCACCTGCTCATCGGTACCCAGCAGCAGGATGTCCGACAAGGCCGCTTCGACGGCATCGCGGATGCGCCTCGCGCGATCCGAGCCGGGTTCGACGATGCCCTGCTCATGGGCGCGCTGGCGCAGGTCGCGCAGATGGCTGGGGTCGACCCCCAGCTCACCGGTGAACGAACCGCCCAGGGTCTTGTAGGCGGCCATCAGCGTGCGCAGCCGTTCGTTGATCTGCCGGTTCTCGCGCTCGCGGCGCTGCTGCAGGGTCTGCATCACCAGCAGGCGGATACCCACACCCAGCAGCGTGATCAGGACCAGGCCGGCCAACGTGGAAAGCACACCCTGCCAGGAACTGAAATCGATGCCACGCATGATGGGAACTCCAGCGGAGGGACTTCATCTTGCCCCAGGACGACCCCGCAGGCTTCATGCCGGGCCGTTGTCCCCCCATGAACGCAGAAGGCCCCACCGCCCGGCAGGGCGGAGGGGCCTTCGCCGCTCGCGCGATTACTTGCGCTTGGCGGCCTTGCGCACGGCCTTCTTCGCCGGGGCCTTCTTGGCAGCGGCCTTCTTCAGCGGTGCAGCCTTGCGGGCGACAGCCTTCTTGGTGGTCGCTGCCTTCTTGGCAACCGTCTTGCGGGTGGCAGCGGCCTTCTTGCCGACAACCTTCTTGGCGGCAGCCGCCTTCTTGGTGGCGACCTTGCGGGTAGCGGCAACCTTCTTGCCGACAACCTTCTTCGCGGCCACGGTCTTCTTGCCAGCCACCTTCTTGGCGGCGACCGTCTTCTTGGCCACGGCCTTCTTGGCGGTGGCCACCTTCTTGCCGACAACCTTCTTCGCGGCGGCGGCCTTCTTGGCAACCGTCTTCTTGGTGGCGGCTGCCTTCTTGGTCGCAGCCTTCTTCACCGTGGCGACCTTCTTGCCGGCAGCCTTGGTGGCGGCCTTGGTGGACTTCTTGGCAACAGCAGCCTTCTTGGCGACAGTCTTGCCGGCAGCGGCCTTCTTCTTGGCCACTTCCTTCTTCAGGGCAGCGGCTTCGGCCTTGGCATTCTTCTTGGCGGCTTCCAGCTTCTGCTTGGCCTTGGCGACCGTCTTGCCGACCGACTTGGCGGCCTTCTCGGCCTTCTTGGCAACGGTCTTCTCGACCTTGGCCACGGCCTTCTTGGCCTTGGCGACGCGGGTGGTGGCGGCCTTGCGGGCGCGCTTGACGGTCTTCTTCACCGACTTCACTGCGTCTTCAGCGGCGTGGGCGATGGTCTCGCCGACGTTGGTGGCGGTTTCTTTCGCGTTCTCGACGGCGTCGGTCACGACCGACACACCATTACCGTTGCTCATGTTGCCCTCCTGGGGGCGTGGATTGTCAAAACGGGGCGATGCTATACCGACAATGACGATCGTGGAACGGGTGGTACGCCTGCAATCGCGTCTGCTGCGACGATAGTAGTGTATGGGGAGGCTGGTGCTGCTACCGTCGATCCGCAGCAAACCCCTTTTTTTCAGCGCTGCGCCATGGGATTGAGGTGCACGTCGCGGCGACGGGCTGCCTGCACGCCCCTTGCCGCAACCTGCACGCGCGACGTGCCATCGCGCACCTTGGATCGGCGGAACTGCGCAAGTATCAGAGGGTGTCCTGACCACGCCGGCGGACACACCCTATCGGTGTAGCGCCGATGGCCGACCGCACCGCAGGCGGGTCAGCCGTCGTCGGGCGCCGCATCGACGAGGGTCTCTTTCATCGCGCATTTATCCACGCCGCGGCAGATTCATTCAGCTTGTTTTACCGTATGGGCCAACGGCCCCCATCCTACGCCTGCGAACCGACTCCCATGCGACCGCTACCTACCCTTCTCACGCTCGCAATCGCCGCCGCCTTCGGTGGATTCGTCGCCACCGGCATCAACGCCCACCTGGACAACCGCGCCGACGCCGCGCCCTTGCCGGCGGCCCTTCCGGCCACCGCCGCATTGCCGGCTTCGGTCGCCGGCCAGCCGGTGCCTTCGCTGGCACCGATGCTGGAAAAGACCATGCCCGCCGTGGTCAGCGTCAACACCAAGCAGGTGGTACGGGTACGCAACCCCTTCTTCAACGACCCGTTCTTCCGCCGCCTGTTCCCGGACATCCCGCAGGAACGGATCAACGAATCGCTGGGTTCGGGCGTCATCATCGACGCGAAGGAAGGCCTGGTGCTGACCAACCACCACGTCATCGAGAACGCCGATGACGTGCAGGTGACGCTCGCTGACGGGCGCACGGTCAAGGCGGAATTCCTCGGTTCGGACCGCGACACCGACATCGCCCTGATCCGCATCCCGGCGCAGAACCTCACCGAGATCAAGCTCGGCAACAGCGACCAGCTGCGGGTCGGCGACTTCGTGGTGGCGATCGGCAATCCGTTCGGCTTCAGCCAGACGGTGACCTCGGGCATCGTCTCGGCGGTCGGCCGCAGTGGCATCCGTGGGCTGGGCTACCAGAACTTCATCCAGACCGACGCCTCGATCAACCCGGGCAACTCCGGAGGTGCGCTGGTCGATCTGCAGGGCCAGCTGGTCGGCATCAACACCGCCAGCTTCAACCCGCAGGGCAGCATGGCCGGCAACATCGGCCTGGGCCTGGCCATTCCCACCAACCTGGCGCGCAGCGTGGTCGACCAGCTGGTCAAGCATGGCGTGGTGGTGCGCGGCACCCTGGGCGTGGAAAGCCAGAACCTGAGCGCGCAGATCGCCCAGGGCCTGGGCCTGGGCGAAACCCGCGGCGCGCTGATCACCCGGGTACTGGCCGGTTCGGCCGGTGCGGCGGCCGGGCTGAAGCCGGGCGACGTGGTGGTTGCCGCCAACGGTCAGCGCGTGGACAGCGCCGAAGCCCTGCACAACGTGGAGGGCCTGGCAGCGGTAGGCAGCGTACTGGCGCTGGACGTGCGCCGCGAAGGCAAGCCGCTGCAGATCCGGGCGACGCTGAAGGAGCAGGCGCGCGCCGCCAGCGGCGACAGCCTGGACCCGCGCCTGGGCGGCGCGACCTTCGTCGACCTGCCCGAATCGCTGCGCCAGTCCGGCGTACGCGGGGTGCTGGTCAGCGAGGTCAAGCGCGGCAGCCGCGCAGCCAGCAACGGGCTCCAGCAGGGCGACATCATCACCGATGCCACGGTGGGTGAATTCGCCGACCTGGCCAGCTGGCGCGCCAATTTCCAGCAGCGGCCACCGACCCTGGTGCTGCGCATCCTGCGCAACAACGGCCAGCAGCAGGGCCAGTTGGTGATGCGCTGATCGCTCCGCCGTAACACCCCCTATACCCGGCCAGTGCTATTGCTGTACGTCCCTGTCGGCTGAAGCCGATCGTCCGTTCCCCCATCGCAACAGGAGTGATTCGATGAGCCCCACCAATACCGAGAACCTGAAGGAACACCTGGGTGAAGCCGGTTCCCACCTCAAGCAGGCCGCCAGTGCTGCCGGCGGTGCGATCAAGGGCGCGACCGGCGCTGCAACCGACGAACTGCGCATCGGCAAGGCCAACGTCAAGGCCGAGCTGTCCGACACGGCGCTGTCCGGCCTGGCTGCGGCTGAATTCGGCGGCGCTGCCGCCAAGGAACAGGTCGATGCACTGATGGACAAGGGCAAGGATCTGATCGACAGCGCCGCTGAACTGATCCGTGAACGTCCCTTGGCATCGTTCGGTGTTGCCTTCGCCACTGGCTGGATCATCGCCAAGCTGGCTCGCGGCAGCAGCGACAAGTAAGTCCACGGCGTGAGCGAAGACAACACGCAACGCCCCGATCCGGCGGCCACCCCGCCGCTGGACGAGAGCATCCGCCAGGTCGGCGCGGCCGGTCGCGCCGCCGCCGATTCGGCCAAGCACACGCTGCGCTCGCTGCGTCGCCTGGCCTCGTCGGATTTCGCGCTCGCCCGCAGTGCGTTCGGCCGGGCCCTGGCCTGGGCGGGCGTGGCGATCGTGTTCGGGGCCTCGGCCTGGCTGCTGATGGCCGCCACGCTCATCGCCCTGCTGCAGAGCTGGGGCCTGAGTTGGCTGCAGGCGCTTCTGATCACCTCGCTGATCAGCCTCGCGGTAACCGGCTATGCGATCTGGCGGGTGTCCT
This sequence comes from Stenotrophomonas sp. Steno-C15, assembly GCF_056393265.1. Taxonomy (NCBI): domain Bacteria; kingdom Pseudomonadati; phylum Pseudomonadota; class Gammaproteobacteria; order Lysobacterales; family Lysobacteraceae; genus Stenotrophomonas; species Stenotrophomonas sp. Steno-C15. The sequence goes on along the minus strand of NZ_JBWJPF010000024.1, from coordinate 29,326 downwards.
ACTTCTTCCACCACACCGGCATGCACGCTACCCGGCGCCAGCTGTCGCGCCTTGGCCTGTTCGACGAGCCCAGCGAAGACGATCCCGATGCCGGCGTACAGATTCCGGAGGGCAAGCCATGAAGTTCGGCGCATTGCAGCGGCGGGTGAAGCGTTGCGAACAGGTGGTGGCCGTGCGCATGGGTGAAACCCAGGACAACTGGACCGTGCTCAGCGAGGTCTGGCGCCGGGGCTGGTCTCCCCTGCGCATCGTGGTGGTCGGCCTGGCCGGTGGCTTCGTGGCCGGCAAGCTGGAAGTGCCGGGCAAAGTGAACGGTGCGCGCTGGCTGCAGATGATCGGCTCGGTCTCCAGCCTGGTGGCCAGCGGCCAGGCAGCACTGGCTGCCGCCGTGGCAGCCTACGCCGCCGACACCGCAGACGATGCGGCCGACACTGCCGAAGCCGCCGCCGACCCGGTCGCTCCCGCTGCCGCGGCACCCGCTTCCGCGCCACCTGCCGAGCCTGAGGCGCGCGAACCGCGGCCTGCCGAAGCGGCCACCGAACTGTCCGAACGTTGACGAACAGCATCCGCCGCGTTGACCGCGGCGGACGGATAATAGGCTCCCCTTCCCGGTCGGTACGTCGATGAGCGAGTCCCTCCTGTCCCCGTCACCGGCCGAACCCGCACCGTCTGCTGCCGCCCTTCCGCCGCCCACCCGCCCGCGCGGGCCGATGTCGCTGGTGGTGCTGGCAACGCTGGCGGTGGCCTACACGCTGTGGGCCGCACAGGACATCATCCTGCCGGTACTGCTGGCGATGTTCTTCGCGCTGGTCGGCAACCCGATCCTGCGCCTGCTGCAGAAGCTGTGGATTCCGCGGGCGCTGGGAGCGCTGCTGGTTCTCGGTGCCGGCCTGGGCGTGACCAGCTCGCTGGCCGTGCAGCTGATCGGCCCGGCGATGGAATGGGCGCAGGAAGCGCCACAACAGCTGCGCAAGGTCGCCCGGCAGGTACAGGATCTGACCAAGCCGGTGCAGCAGGCCAATCTGGCGGCCGAGAACTTCGCCCGCGTTGCCGGCGGCGACAGCAATCGCAAGGTGCAGGTGATCCGGACCCAGCTGGACGATCCCTATCGCATGCTGACCCGCGCACCCCGGCTGGCCGCCTCGGTACTGGCCGTGGTCCTGCTGACGCTGTTCTTCATGATCTATGGGCAAAGCCTGCAGCGCGCGGCGATCGCATTGTTCCCGAACCGCCAGCAACAGCGCTTCACCAGCGACATCCTGCGCTCGATCGAGCGCGAGGTGTCGCGCTATGTGCTGACCATCAGCGTGATCAACACGCTGGTCGGCCTGGTTTTCGCGGGCGTGCTGATGCTGCTGGGTATCGGCCTGCAGGAAGCGCTGCTGTGGGGGACGGTGGCGGCACTGCTGAACTTCGCGCCCTATGTGGGCCCGTTGATCGGAGTGGCGCTGATGCTGCTGATGGGCTTCGTCGAATTCCGCGACCCGCTGCAGGCACTGCTGCCCGCTGCGGCATATCTGGGCCTGCATACCCTGGAGGGCCAGCTGGTGACCCCGATCGTGCTGGGCCGGCGCATGAAGCTCTCGCCGCTGGTCCTGATCCTGGCACTGATGGTGTTCGGCTGGGCCTGGGGCATGATCGGGCTGCTGCTGGCGGTGCCGCTGCTGGTCTGCATCAAGCTGGTGCTGGCCCGGCTGGACGGCATGCAGGGCTGGGCGCGCCTGCTGGAATGAAAGCGCGTGCGGGCAGGCGTAGAATGGCCGGGTGAATTTCCCTGTCCTTGCCATCACCCTCGACCTCGACGACACGCTGTGGCCGTTCGCACCGATCGGCGCCCGCATCGACCAGGTGCTGCACGACTGGATGCGTGAACACAGCCCGGCCACCGCCGCGATGTATCCGCTGGCGGCGATGCGCGAACTGCGCGAGCGCTCGTTCCGCGACAACCCGCATCTGCATCATGACCTGAGCGCGCTGCGCCGGCTGACGCTGCGTGAGGCGCTGCAGAACAGCGGCGCCAGCCTGGACCTGCTGGAGCCGGCCTACGAAGCGTTCTATGCCGCGCGCAATCAGGTGGAGTGCTATCCCGATGCGCTTGATGCCCTGGCGCGTATCGCCGCGCGGGTACCGGTGGCCGCGCTGAGCAATGGCAATGCGGACCTGCAGCGGATCGGGCTGGCCCATCATTTCGCCTTCCAGCTGGGTGCGCGCGAACATGGCGCGGCGAAGCCGGAGGCGAGCATTTTCCATGCCGCGTGTGCCCGGCTGGGCGTGGCCCCGGCGCAGGTGCTGCATGTCGGTGACCACATCGAGATGGACGTGGCCGGCGCCATCGCCGCCGGCCTGCGCGGCTGCTGGATCAACCGCGACGCCGCCACCTGGACCCATCCGCAGCTGCAGCCCGACCTGCAGTTCGACACCCTCACCGGCCTGGCCGACTGGTTGGACGCCAACCTCGGCGCCACCGCACCCCGGAGCAATTGACGCATGAGCGAGATCACGGGCTTCACCGCCGACACTTCTGCCGCACTGCCGCTGTACGTGCTGGATCGCGAGCAGTTCGCCCGCTGGAACGCCGGACAGCCGGCCGCCACGCAGGCGTGGCTGGCCTCGCAGGGCTTCATCGCCGGCTCGCACAGCATCGCCCTGCTGCCCGGCAGCGAGGGTCTGGCCGGTGCGGTGATGGGCGTGGGCGATCGCGGCGATGCCTACAGCTATGCGCACGCGCCGCACGCCCTGCCCGAAGGCAGCGTGTGGCAGCTCGCCAGTGAGCTGCCGGCCAGCGAGCAGGCACTGCTGCAGCTGGGCTGGGGCCTGGGCAGCTATCGCTTCGACCGCTACCGCAAGCGCAACCGGCACCCGGCGCAGTTGGTTGCCGCACCGACCGGGGAAGTGGCGGATCTGATCGCCGCCAGCCTGCGCGTGCGCGACTGGGTCAACACGCCCACCGAGGACATGGGTCCGCAGCAGCTGGAAGAGGCCGCACGCACGCTGGCAGCGGCGCACGGCGCCGAGGTCGAAGCGATCACCGGTGATGCGCTGCTGGCGCAGAATTTCCCGGCCATCCATGCCGTCGGCCGCGCATCGCATCGCGCGCCGCGCCTGGTCGTGCTGCGCTGGGGCAAGGCGACGGATCCTGCGCTGGTGCTGGTCGGCAAGGGCGTGTGCTTCGATACCGGTGGGCTGGACATCAAGCCGGCCGATGGCATGCGCAACATGAAGAAGGACATGGGCGGCGCCGCGCACGCGCTGGCCCTGGCAGGACTGGTGATGGCCCAGCAGCTGCCGGTGCGCCTGACCCTGCTGGTGCCGGCGGTGGAGAACGCGATCGGCCCGGATGCGTTCCGTCCGGGCGAAGTCATCGCCACCCGCAAGGGCCTGAGCGTGGAGATCGACAACACCGACGCCGAAGGCCGTGTGATCCTGTGCGACGCGTTGACCTTCGCCGCTGAGCAGAAGCCGGACCTGGTTCTGGACTTCGCGACCCTGACCGGCGCTGCGCGCATCGCGCTGGGCCCGGACCTGCCGGCACTTTTCAGCAACGATGACACCGTCGCCCAGCAGTGGCTGCAGGCCGGAGATGAAACGCGCGACCCGGTCTGGCGCATGCCGCTGTGGCGTCCCTACCTGCGTTACCTGAGCAGCGGCATCGCCGACCTGGCCAATGCCGGTTCGCGCATGGCGGGCTCGGTTACCGCCGCGCTATACCTGGAGCGCTTCCTTGAGGATGGCCAGCGCTGGGCGCACCTGGATGTGTACGCCTGGAACGATGGCGAACGGCCGGGCCGCCCGGCCGGCGGCGAAGCACTGGCCCTGCGCTCGGCCTGGGCGATGCTGAAGGCACGCTACGCCTGAGCGCAGCCGATGCGCGGGTGGAGCCGGACAGGGGTCCGCTCCACCGAGTTGTGACGAAAAATTGAATTCCGGCCACGGTCGGGTTCTGCGAGGATGTGTCGGTCGACCACCCACACATTCCGTGAAGGCAGGACTCCGACCATGTCGCTCTTCCGCTACACCCGCGCCGGCCAGGGGCCGCGCACACCGCGCAGGCATTCGCCGCTGCCCTGGATCGCGCTGATCGCCCTGATTCTTGGCGGGATCACGCTGGGCTTTGCCTGGCTGGCCGGCTGGGTCGGCCACCGCCTCACCGCGCAACGCTTCACCGACACCATCGAGGCCACCGGCCCGGCCCATCCCGGGTTCCGCCGTGCGCACAGCAAGGGCGTGTGCGTGAGTGGCTGGTTCGCACCCAGTGCACAGGCGCCGACGCTGTCCAGCGCGCGCGTGTTCTCGCAGGCCCGGGTACCGGTGCTGGGCCGCCTGTCGATCGGTGGTGGCGATCCCCATGGGGCCGATGGCAGCGCCCGGGTGCGCAGCATCGCCCTGCAGCTGGTCAGCGACGATGGCCAGGAATGGCGGATGGCGATGAACAGTTTCCCGTTCTTCGCGGTGCCGACGGCGGAGGCCTTCTTCGAACAGACGCAGGCGCAGATCCCCGATCCGGCGACCGGCAAGCCCGACCCGCAGAAGATGGCGGCGGTGCTGGCCAAGTACCCCAGCGCGCAGGCGTTCCAGCAATGGGCACGGACCGCGCCGTGGACCGACAGCTGGGCCAATACCCGCTTCAACAGCGTCAACAGCTTCTGGTTCACCAATGCGCAGGGCCAGCGACGCGCCGTGCGCTGGCAGTGGCAGCCCCGCACGCCGGTCGCCGAGCTTGATGCCGACGCCCGCAAGCGCGCCGATGTCGATTTCCTCAGCCAGGACCTGCAGCGCCGGCTGGCGGCCGGCCCGGTGCAATGGGACCTGGTGGTCAGCATCGCCGAACCGGGGGACGCCATCGATGATCCGTCGGTGCCCTGGCCGGACGCGCGGGAAACGGTGGTGGCAGGCGTGCTGAGCCTGGAACGCATGCAGTCGCAGGAACAGGGCGCCTGCGGCGAGCTGAACTTCGACCCGCTGATCCTGCCCAGCGGCATCCGCGGCAGTGATGATCCGATCCTGGCCGCGCGGTCGGCGGTCTATTCGCAGTCGTTCAACCGGCGCGAGCGCGAGCGCGCGGCCGGAGCGGCAGCGCAACCGAAGGAGGCTGCACGATGAGTACCGGCAATGGCCACTTCAACCTGTTGGCGCGGGTACTGCACTGGTCGATGGCGGTGATGATCATCGCCATGCTGTTCATCGGCGTGACCATGGTCGCCTCGCTGCACCTGCGGCCGATGCTGCTCGACCTGCACCGCCCGCTGGGCATCGCGATCGGCGTGCTGGTGCTGCTGCGCCTGTACAACCGCCTGCGCCATCGGCCGCCGCCGCTGCCGGCCGATCTTCCGGTGTGGCAGGTGATGGCGGCAAAGGCATCGCACTGGATGCTGTACGCGCTGATGCTGGCAATGCCGCTGGTGGGCTGGGCAATGCTGTCCGCGGGAGGCTACCCCATCGTGCTGGGGGGCGGACTGCACCTGCCACCGATCGTGCCGCACACACCGGCACTGTATGCAGCACTGCGCAGCGCGCACAGCCTGCTGGCCTACGTGCTGTTCGCCACGGTGCTGATGCATGTCGGTGCCGCCCTCTTCCACCTGTGGGTCCGCCGCGATGGCGTGTTCCAGGCGATGGCGCGCGGGAAGGACTGACGCGACTGCGGCCTGTCGATCGCTCGTGGGCCAGGGAACCCCTCGGGAGCCGCCGGGCATGGCTCGGCTCAAAAGGGTCGAGCCACTCCGCTACAGCCAGCCCTTCTGCCGTGCCAGCCGGTACGCCTCGATCCGGTTGGCCACGCCCAGCTTGCCGATGCACTCGGACAGGTAGTTGCGCACCGTGCCGTGCGACAACCCCAGCTGCTCGGCGATCTCGCTGGCAGTCCGTCCTTCGCCCGCCAGGCGCAGCACGCGCCGCTCGCGGTCGGTCAGCGGGTCCGCCTGTGACCAGGCATCGAGTGCCAGCTGTGGGTCGATCGCACGCACGCCCTGCTTCACCTTGCGCAGTGCATCGGCCAGGTTCTCCGCTGGCGCGTCCTTGAGCAGATAGCCGAGCACGCCTGCGTCCAGCGCGCGGCGCAGGAAACCGGCGCGCGCGAAGGTGGTCACGATCACCACCTTGATGGGCAGTTCGTGGCGTGCGATGCGCTGGGCCAGTTCCAGCCCTGACAGACCGGGCATCTCGATATCGGTCACCAGGATGTCCGGCTTCAGCTGCTGCAGCATGCGCCAGGCGGCCTCGCCATCGGCGGCGCTGCCCAGCACCTCGATGTCCGCCTCCAGGCTGAGCAATGCGGACAGTGCGCCGCGCACCATGGCCTGGTCTTCCGCCAGCAGGATGCGGATCATGCCGCGCCGTCCTGCGCCACCGGCGCGGGTGCAGCGGGCGGCAACGGGACAGTGGCCGCCGACAGCGGCACGCGCACGCTCAGCACCGTGCCCTCGCCGCGCGGAGACTGCACGGTGACATACCCGCCCAGCGCCGCAGTGCGCTCACGCATGCCGCTCAGTCCATTGCCCTCGGCCTGCATGCCACCCCGGCCATCATCGCGGATCTGCATCACCAGTACTTTTCCTTCCTTCATGAAGTCCACCCGCGCCTGTGTCGCCTGCGCATGGCGGGCAATATTCGTCGCGGCCTCCCGCAGGACCAGCGCCAGGCCACGCTCCACCTCCACCGGCATCGGCGGCGGCGGCGCGTACTGCAGATGCACCTGCTGGCACTCCAGCAGCAGCCGCGCCGAGGCCAGCTCCCCGGCCAGGTCGCTGGCCCGGATGCCGGTGACCGCACTGCGCACCTGCGCCAGCGCTTCGCGGGCGATGGCCTCGGCCTCGCCAATCTCCTGCCGCGCGCGCGCGTCGCCGCGATCGTGCAGTTTGCGTGCCAGCTCCAGTTTCAGGGTGATCAGCGACAGCGTGTGGCCCAGCAGGTCGTGCAGGTCGCGACCGATCCGCTCACGCTCGGCGGTCGCCGCCAGGCGACGTACTTCCTCCTGCGACAGCTGCAGGGCCGCCTCCTTCTCCTGGTTGAGCGCCTCGACATTGACGACCAGGCCGACGATGTACGACACCGCCGGAATCCACACCAGGCTCTGCCAGGGATACTCGAACGCGAGCGCGACCACGCAGAACACGATGTTCAGACCGGTCAACTGCAGCAGGTACCGCCACCAGCCGCCACGCCCGCTGACCCGCATCAGTACGCAGCCGAACACGAAGTAGGTCAGCCCGGACGGATACCAGGGCAGCAGGACCAGGGCCATTGCAATCAGACCCAGCGCATAACGGGTTGCGTGGTGGCGGGGCGACACCAGCACCTTGGCGTACAGCAGCAGGAACAGCGGGTAGCTGGCCAGGGTCAGCAGCAGCCAGCGCAGGGTGAACCCATGGCCCAGCAGCGGGGTCAGGACGATCCACACCGACCACAGCAGATGGATCGCCTCGCTCCAGGGCGACTTGCCGCGCCGCAGCGTGTCGGCGACCGCCGAGTCCGGCGCAGGGCGCAGCAGGGAGGCCAGCCAGCTCGATGACACGGGAGGGTCCAGGCGGGAACGATCGCTGCCGATCATGCCAGTTCAGCCGATCCTGCGCAGGCGCGGGCGCGCCAGCACGGCCCTGCCGGTCGCGTGCGCTGCCCTCCGCCAGGCCTGCGCAGGCGCAACAGCCCGCTGATCGCGGTACTCTTGCCGGCGCCGTTACGGCGCACCTGCACCTGCTGCAGGCCAGCCAGCGACGGGGCGATCGGAGCCATGGGCGGTACCGGTAGCGGGGACGTTGCCATCCTGCGCCCCCTTGGTCACGTTTCGCAGTTGCCACCGTCAAGGTCATCGGATGACAGCTGTCACTGCCGCCATCCCCGTGCCTGCCGTCATGCTGTGCCGCACGCTCCACTGCCGGAACCGCCGCTGTCGCCCTTCCGGTCACACCCGCCCGAACGCCTGTGATGGAACGAATGAACGCTTCTGCCGAGCTGTTGAAGGAACTCCGTATCGAACGCAAGTCACCGCCGCCTGCCTCTGGTGGTGGTGGCAGCGGTCGCCGCTGGCTGTGGATCGCCGTGATCGCGGTGGTGCTGCTCCTGGCCGCAGGCGCCTTCGCGTTGTTCGGCCGCACTCCGGCCGTGCAGGTGGAAACCGCACCGGCGGTCGCCATCCAGCAGGGCAGCGCCAGCAGCTCGGTCCTCGATGCCAGTGGTTATGTCGTCGCCCGGCGCATGGCTACGGTGTCGGCCAAGATCACCGGCAAGGTGCGCGAGGTGATGATCGAGGAAGGCATGCGCGTGGAGGCGGGACAGATCATGGCCACCCTCGACCCGATCGATGCCGACGCGCAGCGCAGTCTGTATGCCTCGCAGCTGCAGGCCGCACGCAGCCAGGTGGCCGGACTGGAGGCACAGCAGAGGCAGGCGGCGGCAGAGGCCAGCCGGCTGCAGGCGCTGGTCGGGCAGCAGCTGGTCTCGCGCTCGCAGTACGACCAGGCCGTGGCCCAGCGCGACAGCCTGCGCGCGCAGCTGGAAACAGCACAGCGCAACGTGAAGGTCGCCAACGACCAGCTGGCGATCGCCGACCTTGGGGTGGACAACAACATCGTGCGTGCGCCGTTCTCCGGCGTGGTCACGGCCAAGGCGGCACAGCCGGGCGAGATCGTCTCGCCGCTGTCGGCCGGTGGCGGCTTCACCCGCACAGGCATCGGCACCATCGTCGACATGGATTCGCTGGAGATCGAGGTCGAGGTCGGCGAAGCCTTCATTGGCCGCGTGCAACCGAAGATGCCGGTGGAAGCCATCCTCAATGCCTATCCGGAATGGAAGATTCCGGCCGAGGTGATCGCCATCATCCCCACCGCCGACCGGGGCAAGGCGACGGTGAAGGTGCGTGTGGCCCTGAAGCTGAAGGACCCGCGCATCGTGCCGGAGATGGGCGTGCGGGTCAGCTTCCTGGAACAGGCGGCGCCGCAGGCTGAAGCCAAGCCGCAGGGCGTGCGTGTGCCGGCAGGCGCGGTGGTCGAGCGCGAGGGTGCATCGGTGGCCTTCGTGCTCGGCGACGAGAACCGCGTGCAGCAGCGCACGGTCCAGGCTGGCCAGGCCATGGGCAAGGATCGCCAGCTGCTCAAGGGTGTGAATGCCGGCGAGCTGGTGGTGGTCAACCCGCCGGACACCCTGCGCGATGGCACCCGGGTCCAGCAGAAGCAAACGCAGTAGCGGCACGGCGCCTTCCGGGGCGCCGCCAGCGGCACCGTTCGACAACGACACCGTTCCACGCATGCCCGGCCGGCAGCCGGGGTGCGTCACCGTTTCCCGCCTACGTGGAGAACCACCCATGTCGACCCTGGTTTCACTGCGCAACATCACCAAGACCTACCAGCGCGGCCCCGAGAAGGTGCAGGTGCTGCGCGGCATCGACCTGGACATCGCCCGCGGCGACTTCGTCGCGTTGATGGGGCCGTCCGGTTCAGGCAAGACCACCCTGCTCAATCTGATCGGTGGCCTGGACAATCCCAGCGGCGGCGAGATCAGCATCGAAGGCGAGCGCATCGATCAGATGAGCGGTGGCCAGCTGTCGACCTGGCGCAGCCACCACGTTGGCTTCGTGTTCCAGTTCTACAACCTGATGCCGATGCTGACCGCGCAGAAGAACGTCGAACTGCCGCTGCTGCTGACCCATCTCAATGCCGCGCAGCGCCGCCGCAACGCCGAGATCGCGCTGACCCTGGTCGGCCTGGCCGACCGCCGCAACCATCGTCCCAACGAGCTGTCCGGCGGCCAGCAGCAGCGCGTGGCGATCGCCCGTGCGATCGTCTCCGACCCGACCTTCCTGATCTGCGACGAACCCACCGGCGATCTCGACCGCCAGTCCGCCGAGGAGATCCTGGGCCTGCTGCAGCAGCTCAACCGCGAACACGGCAAGACCATCATCATGGTCACCCATGACCCGAAGGCCGCCGAGTACGCCACGCACACGGTGCACCTGGACAAGGGCGAGCTGGCCGACGCGCCGCTGGCCCACTGACGGAGGCCACAGCGATGAAATACTTCTCTCTGGTCTGGGCGCAGCTGTTCCGCAGCCGCACCCGGACCCTGCTGACCCTGCTGTCGGTGGTGGCCGCGTTCCTCCTGTTCGGCATGCTCGACTCGGTGCGCGTGGCATTCACCTCCGGTGGCAGCGTGGAAGGGGCCAACCGCCTGGTGGTGGCCTCGCGCCTGTCGATCACCCAGTCGCTGCCGATCCGCCTGGAAACGCAGATCCGCCAGGTGGCGGGCGTGCGCGACGTGGCCTATGGCACGTGGTTCGGCGGCATCTACCAGGATCCGAAGAACTTCTTCCCGAACTTCTCGGTATCGCCCAACTACTTCGACGTCTACCGCGAACTGCAGATCGACCCGGCGCAGCTGGAAGACTGGAAGAACACCCGCACCGGTGCGATCGTCGGCGAGACCTTGGCCAAGCAGTTCGGCTGGAAAGTCGGCGATACCATCCCGCTGCAGGCGACGATCTTCCCGCGCGGCGGCAGCAACGACTGGCCGCTGGAACTGAAGGGCATCTTCCGTTCCAAGGATCCGGCGCAGGCCTCCAACGAAGAGCGCCAGCTGATGATGAACTGGAAATACTTCGATGAGTCCAACGACTACATCAAGAACCAGGTCAGCTGGTACACGGTGACGCTCGACAACCCCGACCATTCTTCGCGGGTGGCACAGGCCATCGATGCGATTTCCGCCAACTCCGACCACGAGACCAAGACCCAGACCGAATCGGCGTTCCAGCAGGCCTTCGTCAAGCAGTTTGCCGACATCGGCATGATCGTCACCTCGATCATGGGTGCGGTGTTCTTCACCCTGCTGCTGCTGACCGGCAACACCATGGCGCAGGCCGTGCGCGAGCGCGTGCCGGAGCTGGCCACGCTGAAGACACTGGGCTTCAAGGACAGCACGGTGCTGATACTGGTGATGATCGAATCGGTGCTGCTGATCGGTCTCGGTGGCCTGATCGGCATGGGCCTGGCGGCACTGATCCTGCCCGCCATCGGCCCGAAGAGCATGGGCCTGCTGCCGCCGCACATCCCCACCCCGACCTGGCTGATGGGATTGGGCCTGATCGTGGTGATCGGCGCGGTCGTCGGCCTGCTGCCGGCGCTGCGCGCCAAGCGCCTGAAGATCGTCGACGCACTGGCCGGCCGCTGAGGAGGACACCGACATGTTCAAGAACAAGCTCAAGAAGTGGTTCGGCAACGCGGTGACCGTGCTGGCGCTGGCAATCGGCCTGGCGGTATGGATCGGCCTGCCGTGGGTGGGCGTGCTTGCCGTGGCGGTGCTGGTCGGGCTGTGGCTGGCGCTGACCCGCAGCGGGCGGCTGGCCCTGGCCGCCACCCGCATCGGCATCGCCAGCCTGCCGCAGCGCTGGGGGGCATCCTCGGTGATCGTGGTCGGCATCGCCGGCGTCGTCGGCGTACTGGTGGCGATGCTGGCGATGGGCGAAGGCTTCCAGGCCACGCTCAGCAACACCGGCGATGACACCACCGCCATCGTGCTGCGCGGTGGTTCGCAGGCGGAAACCAATTCGGTCATCACCCGCGAGCAGGTACCGACCCTGTCCACCCTGCCCGGCATCAGCCGCGATGCGCAGGGACGGCCGCTGCTGTCGCCTGAACTCTCGCAGGTGGTCAACCTGGTCTCCAAATCGGACGGTACCGACGTCAACGCGCAGTTCCGGGGCGTCGGGCCGCAGGCGTGGGCGGTGCATGACAAGGTCAAGATCATCGAAGGCCGCAAGTTCGCCACCGGCCTGCGCGAGATCGTGGTCGGCCAGGGCGCCAAGGGCCAGTTCCGCGACATGGAGGTCGGCAGGACGCTCACCCTGGGCAACCAGACCTGGACGGTGGTCGGTGTGTTCGCCACCGGTGATGCGCATGACTCCGAACTGTGGACCGACGCCGATACCCTGGCCACCACGTACCAGCGCAGTGCCTGGCAGTCGATCAGCGTGCGTACCGAGGGCAAGCCGGGCTTCGATCAGTTCAAGGCCGCCGTCGCCGCCGATCCGCGCCTGAAGCTGGACGTGGAAACCACCCGCGCGTACTACAGCAAGCAGGGCGGCGGCCTGACCAAGCTGATCGACATCCTCGGCAAGGTGATCGGTACCATCATGGCGGTGGGCGCGGTGTTCGGCGCGCTCAACACCATGTATGCCGCCGTGGCCACGCGTGCGCGCGAAATCGCCACCATGCGCGCGATCGGTTTCCGCGGACTGCCGGTGGTGACCGCGGTAATGCTGGAAACGATGCTGCTGGCCCTGCTCGGCGGCCTGCTGGGCTGCACGGTGGCGTGGCTGCTGTTCAACGGCTACAGCGTGTCCACCATCGGCAGCAACTTCAGCGCGGTGGTGTTCAAGTTCCACGTATCGCCGGAACTGCTGTGGACGGGACTGAAGTGGGCGCTGGGCATCGGTCTGGTCGGTGGCCTGTTCCCGGCGCTGCGCGCCGCCCGCCTGCCGATCACCACGGCACTGCGCGAAACCTGATGCGTGCGCCGCCAGCGGAGGCGGCGCGGACGCGGGACGGGGCCGGTGCTCCGTCCCGCGTTGCTTTCCGGCTCAGCGCTTTGCCGCCCGCATCGTGCGCAGGTTGTCACCGATGAACAGCAGCAGCCCGGCCCAGATCGCTGCGAAACCGACGGCCTTGGCCATGTCGAACGATTCGTGGAAGAAGAACACGCCGAGCAGCAGCTGCAGGCTCGGTGCGATGTACTGCAGGATGCCCACCAGCGACAGCGCGATGCGCTTCACACCGTAGGCGAAACCGATCAGCGGCACGGCGGTGACCACGCCGCCAAAGATCAGCAGCAGATCGTTGCGCAGGCCCCAGCCGCTGAAGAATCCGCCACCGTGGCCATTCTCGGCCCAGACCGCGAACGCCAGCGCAGGCAGGAACAGATACAGGCTTTCCACGCCCAGCCCGGCTACGGGATCGACCGAGACCAGCTTGCGCAGCAGGCCGTACAGGCCGAACGAACAGGCCAGGCCCAGCGCGATCCACGGCGGCGTGCCAGCGTCGAGAGTCAGCCAGGCCACGCCCACCGCCGCCATGCCCACCGCCACCCACTGCAGCCGGCGCAGGCGTTCCTTCAGCACCAGCACCCCCAGCAGCACGTTCACCAGCGGGTTGATGAAGTAGCCCAGGCTGGTCTCGATCACGTGGCCGGCATTGACGGCCCAGATGTACAGGCCCCAATTGAACGCGATGGTCAGGCTCGACACCGCCAGGATCGGCAGCGCGCGCGGCTGGGCGGCGATCTTGCGCCACCAGCCCAGTTTCGCACTGAGCAGCAGCCAGGCCACCACCAGCACCGTGCTCCAGATGATGCGATGGGCGATGATCTGGAACGACGGCACTTCATTGAGCAGGTGCCAGTACACCGGCACCAGCCCCCACAGCACGAAGGTGGATGCGGTGACCAGCAGGCCCCGGCGTTGTTCTGTCTCGTCGATGCTCATCGCTTGCGCGTCCTTGCCATTGTCAGTACCACCACGCCCAGCAGAATCACCACCATCGCCAGCACGTCGCGCCAGCCGAAGCGTTCGCTGTTGAGAGCTGCGCCCAGCAGCACCGCGATCACCGGGTTGACGTAGGCGTAGCTGCCGGCCAGCGCCGGGCGTACGTTCTGCAGCAGCCACACGTAGGCCGTGAACGCGACGATCGAGCCGAACACGCACAGATAGGCCATGGCCAGCAGGCCACCGGTATCGGGCAGCGTGGTGGGCCGCTCACCCACCGCCAGCCCGATCAGCACCAGCAGCACGCCGCCGCAGATCATCTGCCCGGCGGCCGTCATGAACGGGCCAGGCAGGTCCAGGCCGCGCGCCCACACCGAGCCGAAGGCCCAGCCGATCGGTGCGATCAGCAGCAGCACCAGCCCGGTGGGCGTCGCCGTCAGGCTGCTGCCCGCATTCAGCCAGACAACGCCGAGGAAGCCGATGGCGATGCCCAGCCATTCGCCACGGCTGGCGTGCTGGCCGCGCAGCGCCGAGAACAGCGCCATCCACAGGGGCACCGATGCCACCGCCGTGGCCGCCAGGCCGGACGACACATCGCGTTCGGCCAGCACCACCATGCCGTTGCCCAGCACCAGCATGGTCACCCCCATGAGCACCAGGTTGCGCCACTGCCGCAACGTCGGCTTCGGCATTTTCCAGAACAGGCGCAGCGCCAGGTACATCAGGCCCCCGGCGATGATGAAGCGGCTGCCAGAAACCATCGTCAGCGGCAGCGCACCGCCGTGCAGGGCCTTGGCGATACCGAGATAGGTCGAGCCCCAGACCACGTAGACCAGCAGCAGCGCCAACACGACAAGGCCGCCCCGGGGGGCAGCCGCAGACGGAACAGGGGGAGCCGACATGACGCACCAAGGGACCGGGGGAAGGCGGATTCTAGGACGTTTTGAGTATGGTCCGGCACCCCGCAAGGTGGCACGCTGTCGTCCATCCATGCACCCTGTCCTGGCCTGCCACCCCGCGTTGACGGGTCATGCAGTACCAAGAAGGCTGCCCGGCTGCGCCACCACATGGTCGGACGCTGTATTTTCCGCGCACGGACGCTATCGCATCGAGGATCCCCGCCCAGATGAGCACCACGCCCCACCCTGCTGTTCCCGCGAACGACGGCGCCGCATTGCGCCGCTCGATCTCCAATACCCTCAAAGGCTCCGCCGGCAACCTGGTGGAGTGGTATGACGTCTACGTGTACTCGGTGTTCGCCGTGTACTTCGAGTCGCAGTTCTTCTCGCCGGAAGACAAGAACTCCACGATGTACGTCTGGGCGATCTTCGCCGCGACCTTCCTGATGCGCCCGATCGGTGCCTGGTTCTTCGGCCGCTTCGCCGACCGCCATGGCCGTCGCCTGGCCCTGACCGTATCGGTCACGCTGATGGCGTTCTGCTCCTTCATCATCGCCATCACCCCCACTGCCGCCAGCATCGGCATCTGGGCGGCGATCATCCTGCTGTTCGCGCGCCTGCTGCAGGGCTTCGCCACCGGTGGCGAGTACGGCGCGAGCGCCACCTACATGTCCGAGGCCGCCATTCCGGGCCGTCGTGGCTTCCTGTCCTCCTTCCACTACGTCACCCTGGTCGGCGGCCATGTGCTGGCCCAGCTGACCCTGTTCCTGATGCTGAACGTCTGGGGCAAGCCGGAGATCTCCGAGTTCGGCTGGCGCATCGCCTTCGGCATCGGTGGCATCGCCGCGGTCGTGGTGTTCTGGCTGCGCCGTGGCATGGATGAGTCGCTGGAAGAATCCTCGATCGAGGCCGCGCGCGAAGGCAAGGCCAAGAAATCCGGTTCGATGTACGAACTGTTCGTGCACCAGTGGCGCCCGCTGCTGCTGTGCTTCCTGATCACCGCCGGCGGCACCATTGCCTTCTACACCTACTCGGTGAACGGCCCGAAGATGATCCAGAGCGCCTTCGCAGGCGACGACCCGATGACCGGCACCCTGATCAACCTGGGCGTGCTGGCCTTCCTGATGGTGCTGCAGCCGGTCGGCGGCTGGCTGTCGGACATCATCGGGCGCAAGAGCCTGCTGGTGTTCTTCGGCGTGGGCGGCGTGCTGTACAGCTGGTACCTGATCACGCAGCTGCCGCACCAGCACGATGCCACCCTCGCCTTCCTCACCCTGGCGCTGGGCTTCGTCATCCTCACCGGCTACACCTCGATCAACGCCGTGGTGAAGGCCGAGCTGTTCCCGACCCACGTTCGGGCACTGGGCGTGGGCCTGGGCTACGCGCTGGCCAACTCGCTGTTCGGCGGTACGGCCCCGCTGCTGTACCAGGGCGCGCTGAAGACCAGCCACGTGGACTGGTTCGCCATCTATGTCACTGCCACCATCGCGGTATCGTTGGTGGTCTATGTGTTCTTCCTCACCAACAAGGGCCCGAACTGGCTCGACGGCACCCGCAAGTAAGGATGCCGTGCTGATGGCAGCCACCGGTGCAATGCCGGTGGCTGCCGCAACTCCCGCTACGCCCCTGATGTGGGCCGCCCTGCTGCTGGCGGTGGCAACCACGCTGGGCTGGCTGCTGCGACGCCCGGGCGCGCAGGCGCGCTGGCCACGCACCGGCTTCGGCATCGCCCTTCTGGTCTTCGCCAGCGCGCTGGCAGTGCAGCTGGCAGTGGACCTGGGCAGCGGTCACAGCTCGCTGCGGATGAACCTGCTCGGCCGCTTCAGCGGCCTGCGCACGGTCAGCCTCGGCACCATGATCACCTGCTACCTGGCGGCATTGGCCGCCAGTGCATGGGGTGCCTGGACGCTGCTGCGCAGGCGCTAGCCGTCAGCGGCGTGCCGCCTCGCTCTTGTCGCGGGCAGCGCGGAACTCGGAGTCCTTCTCCCAGGTCGGCCAGCGCCGGCTGTTGGCCAGCTCCGCGCCCAGGTCGTAGACCAGCAGCGTATCGGCGGCATGACCGCTGGGATCCCAGCCCGGCGTCCACGCGTCGCAGGCCTGGTGATAGCAGTCGGCGAAGTACTTCTCGCGCAGCGCGCGCCCTGCTTCCACGCCTCCGTCCAGCTTGTCCAGGCCCGGGCCGATGGTGATCGCCGGTACACCCAGCCGGGCGAAGGCGAAATGGTCGGCGCGGTAGAAGAAACCGGCCTCCAGGTTGGGGTCCGGGCTGTAGCTGCGGCCGCGTGCCTTGGCCACCCGCTCCAGGTCGCCTTCCAGCGATACCCGGCCCTTGCCCCACGAAGCGATGTCACGGGTCGGCCCGTCCGGGCTGAACATCTCGATGTTCAGTACGGCAGCGGTCTTGTCCAGCGGCGCCAGCGGATGCGCAGCGTAGTAGCTGGCCCCCAGCAATCCCTTTTCTTCAGCCGTCAGCGCCACGAAGTAGAGCGTGCGCTGCGGCTGCGGGCCGGCCGCGAACACCCGGCCCAGTTCCAGCACGGTGGCCACGCCGGTGGCGTTGTCGATGGCGCCACGGCGCACGCGGTCGCCCTTCGCATCGGGCTGGCCGATGCCGAAAGCGTCCCAGTGCGCCGAGAAGATCACCGCTTCATCGCCGTGCTCGCCGCCCGGCAGCTTGGCCACGACGTTGCGGGTCACCACCTGCTCGCGCTTGAGGGCGAAATCGACGCTCAGCCGCGCGTTGTCCAGGGCCACCGGACGGAAGTCGGCACGCATCGCCTTGCGCTTCTCCGCCTCGAAATCGAGGCCGGCGTCGGCGAAGATCGCCTCGGCCAGCTCGCGCTGCATCCAGCCGCGCAGCGGTGTGTGCTGGGCCATTGCCTCGGCCTGGCTGCGCTCGATATCGAACAACGGCGAGGTACCCGAGCTCTTCACCGTCGCCCAGCCATAGGCCGCAGGTGCGGTCTCGTGCACGATCAGCACACCTTCGGCACCGCGGCGCGCAGCCTCCTCGAACTTGTAGGTCCAGCGGCCGTAGTAGGTCACTGCCTTGCCATCGAACGCGCCGGGAGCGTCGGCCTCGAAATCGGCATCATTGATCAGCACCACGGCAATCTTGCCGTGCAGATCAATGTCCTTGTAGTCGTTCCAATGGCGTTCCGGTGCGTCGATGCCATAGCCCACGAACACCAGCGGTGCATCCTTGATCTGCACCCGGGCGCGCGGCTGCAGGCTCTGCAGGGTCACATCCACGCCATTGACCAGGGCGCGGCGGCCCTGCTTCAACGCCAGGCTGGCCGTGGCCGCCCCCTCCAGCTGCGCACGCACCAGCGGCACCGGCTGCACCCAGCTGCCGTCCACGCCGCCGGGTTGCAGGCCATAGCTGCGGAACTGCTCGATCAGGTACTGCACGGTGCGCTCTTCGCCTTCGCTGGCCGGAGCGCGGCCCTCGAATTCGTCCGACGCCAGTACACGCACGTGGCGCGACAGCGCCTGCGGGTCGATACCGCCGCCGGGAAGGTCATTGGCCGCCTGGGCCAGGCCACCCACGAACAGGCAGGACGACAGCAGCAACACGCGCATCGGGTTCACGGCAATACCACGGCAGGATGGGAAGTCATCAGAGTGTAACGTGACAGCAGTGCCGGCCGCAGTCCCGCTCCGTCAGCGGCGCTCTCGATCCAGCCAGCAGGCCAGGCCCTGCGCGTTGAGCTCGATGTCCATGGCCAGCACGGCCACCACCGCTGCGTCATCCAGCACACAGCCATGCTGCTGCGCGCGCTCCAGGTACAGGGCCTGCAGCGCCGCCAGCAGGCAGCGATGGCGGTCGGGCCGCTCGTCGCACTGGCGGCCGATCGCCGCCATCGCATCGATCTGCTCGAACAGGTCGCCGGCCAGCCGCTGCACCTGCTCCACGCGGCCATAGTGGGTGAGGTACATCGACTGCGGATCGTAGTCGAGCATGCGCTGGATCGACGCCTTCATCGCTTCGGGATCGAACTGCACGGGCGAAGAGGTCGGAAAAATGAAGGCGCCCTGCGCGCTGTCCAGTTCGCGGTAGGAGATACCGAAGGTATCGCCGGTGAACCAGCTGCGGCTGCGCGCATCCCATACGCAGTAGTGATGCAGTGCGTGGCCGGGCGTATGCAGCAGGAGCAGTTCGCGTCCGGCAAGATCGAGGCGATGGCCATCCTCGGCCACCACGACGCGGTGCTCGGGAATCGCCTCGATGCGGCCATAGCTGCGTGCGATCTCCTCCGCGCCGTAGACCGCGGTGGCGCCTGCGATCAGCCGGGTCGGATCGATCATGTGCGGCGCACCGCGCGGATGCAGCACGGCCCGGGCATTGGGCAGCTGCTGCATCAACAGGCCCGCACCGCCGGCATGGTCCAGATGCACATGGGTCAGCAGAAGCCAGTCCACCGCGTCGGGCTGCAGGCCGGCATCGGACAGCGCCCGCAGCATCGCCGGCACGGACAGGCCGGTGCCACAGTCCACGAAGGCGCCCCGCCCGTTCTCGACGATCAGGTACGCCGCATCGAAGTCGGGACGTTGGAAGCCGGTATCGATGGTGTGGATGCTGGGGTCGGCGATCATCGGCACGCACCTGGCGGAATCGGAATCAGGCGTCCATGGTAGGCGCGCAGGCAGGACCGGTTCGATGCGGCTTTGGTCGGAGGCACGCACTCTGCCCCGGGACTACAACCATCGCGGTCGCAGCAGCAGTGCCAGCACCAGCACCGCCAGGAACGCGCCGTAGGCATAGAGCACCGCCAGCACCTGCGGCCAGATCGGCCCCGCGTCGGTCTGCACCAGGCCCAGGTGGTGGCCCCACAGCATCGCCACGATGCTCAGAACAAAGGCCAGCAGCAGCACCAGGCCATCGAACAGGCGCCGCCGCGACGTGCGCGGCTGGCGCGGGAACAGCCAGTACAGGCTGCCCAGCACGACGAACCAGGGCAGGAAAAGCAGCAGCGACAACCACGCCATCGCAGACTCCTTCCATAGCGCCGGGCCCGATGCCCGGCTCCACATCCATCGGTAGCGCCGGGCCATGCCCGGCGGGGTGCATCAGGTAGCGCCGCCGGGCATGGGCCCGGCGTTACAGCATCGTCCGCTCAGGCATCTTCGCGCAGCGCGGCCAGTGCCGCCAGGACCGCGTCAACCTCCGCCTCCAGCTTGAACAGCTCGCTCTGCAGCGCATCACCCTGCTCGGCCTGCTTGATCACGGCGATCAGCTGGCCGGCATCGCGCGGCGAATCAAAACCAATGCTCTGCATCAGCAGCGTGCCGTCGCCGGCGGTCAGCTTGAAGTAGAAGCGACCATCCTTTTCGCGGTACTGCTTGAACTGCGGCGGCGCCACGCGGGCAGCGCCGGCATCCTCGCTGGCGATGTCGCCGGCGGTGGACAGGTCGCGCAACCCCACGGCGTGCCGCAGCTCATCCAGCAGCGGCATCGCGAACGTCTCGCGCAGCTGCTGGCCACGGCGCTTCAGCAGCGCCTCGATCTTTTCCGGCTCGGCCATCAGCGCGTTGTAACGCTCGCGCAACGGTGACAGCTCACCGTCGATGCGCTCGAACAACTGCTGCTTGGCATCGCCCCAGCTGATGCCCTCGGCGAATGCCCGGGCGAAAGCAGCGGTCTGCTCCGGGGTGGCGAAGGCCTGGTACATCTGGAACAGCGCCGAGCCCTCGGTGTCCTTGGGCTCACCCGGTGCGCGCGAGTCGGTCAGGATCGAGAACACCAGCTTCTTCAGCTCCTCGCGCGGCGCGAACAGCGGAATGGTGTTGTGGTAGCTCTTGCTCATCTTGCGGCCGTCGAGGCCGGCCAGCGTGGCCACCTGCTCATCGATCACCACCTCCGGCAGCGGGAAGTATTCCTTGCCGTAGACGTGATTGAAGCGCTGGGCGAAGTCGCGGGCCATCTCGATGTGCTGGATCTGGTCACGACCGACCGGCACCTGGTTGGCCTTGAAGATCAGGATGTCGGCAGCCATCAGCACCGGGTACATGAACAGCCCGGCGCTGACGCCGGCATCCTCGTCCAGGCCTTCCTCGCGGTTCTTGTCCACCGCTGCCTTGTAGGCATGGGCACGATTGAGGATGCCCTTGCTGGCGATCGCGGTCAGGAACCACATCAGTTCTGTGGTTTCGCGGATGTCGCTCTGGCGGTAGAACCAGACGTGTTCCGGATCCAGGCCGCAGGCCAGCCAGCTGGCTGCGATCTCCAGGGTCGCGCGCTGGGTGCGCTGCGGATCCTGCGCCTTGATCAGGCTGTGCAGGTCGGCCAGGAAGAAGAAGCTCTCGATCCCCGGGGTGCGGCTGGCCGCGATGGCCGGACGGATGGCGCCAACGTAGTTGCCCAGATGGGGGGTGCCGGAGGGGGTGATGCCGGTAAGGACTCGGGTCGTCATGACTGCGTGGGGAAACCTTCGATGAACAGAACCAGTTTACCGTGCCCACGGCCAACCCCGTCAGGGCCTGCGGGTCGTTCATTCACCCGAGCCCACCGGAGTTCCCACATGAAACGCCTGCTGCCCCTGCTGCTGATCCTGCCCCTGGCCGGCTTCCGCCCGGTTCCGCCGCCACCGCCGATGCCGCAGGACGGCCCTGTGCGGATGACCCTGATCGACCGCGACCGCGGCACCGAACTGCGCAGCCATGCAGCCGATGGACAGCGCTGGGTGGCGGGCGAGCGCGGCCATCGCTATGCGGTACGCCTCTACAACGACAGCCCGCGGCGGGTGCTGGTGGTGCTCTCGGTGGATGGCATCAATGCCATCTCCGGCGAAGATGCCGACCCGTCGCAGACCGGCTATGTGCTCAACCCCGGCCAGCGCGCCGACATCACCGGCTGGCGCAAGAGCCAGGATGAAGTGGCGCAGTTCGTCTTCAGCAGCCCCAGTGGCAGCTATGCCAGCCGTACCGGCCGTGCGGACAACATCGGCGTGATCGGCGCGGCGGTGTTCGAGGAGGCCCGTCGCTGGCCGCTCCGACCGGAGCCGCTGCTGCGCCGTGGCGCCCCGGCACCGGCCGCTGCGGAATCCGCTGCGGACGCCAGCGCCAGCCGCATGGACGGCTACTCAGCGCGGTCGCAGGCACCGTCGCTGGGCACCGGTCACGGCGCGCGCGAACGCTCCTCGGTGCGTGATACCGCATTCGAACGGGCCAGCCGCACGCCGGCGCAGGTCGTGCAGCTGCGTTACGACAGCGCACGCGCGCTGCGCGCACGCGGCATCGTGCTCGACCCGCCTTCGCGCCTGCCGCGCGAGCCGCAGGCGTTTCCGAACCGCTACGTGCCGGATCCGCCGACACGTTGAGTCCCTGACAGCACGACGCCCGCACCAGAGGGTGCGGGCGTCGACGTGGGGGAACCGCTTACCGCCGGCTGCTTACTTGTAGTCCGGGTAGTCCTTGCGCACGCTGTCTTCGAAGTCACGGACTTCCTTCTCGGCGCGGTCCTTGGCCCAGCCATACCGTTCCTGCAGGCGGCCGGCCAGATATTCGGCATTGCCCTCGGCCACATCGAAATCGTCGTTGGTCAGATCGCCCCACTTGGCCTGGGCCTTGCCCTTCAGCTGCGACCACTTGCCGGAAATGATGTCTTTGTTCATTGCTGGGAATCCTTGGTTGCAACGGCGTTCTTACCGTGACTGCAGCTTCCCGCATCCGCTGTTGAAAGGCGGTCAACCGCTCATGAAACACATGCTCACGTGCTTGAATGGTTCACTCCATCGCCACACGCGATGGCAACAACACGGCAGCACACACGCACAAAAAAGGCCGGGAAGATCCCGGCCTTTTTCTGTTCCACACCGCGTCGGGCTTAGTTGCCCTTGGCGGCATCCTCGACCTTTTCACCGGCCTTCTGCACGTCCTTGCCGGCACCGGCAACGGTGTTGCAGCCGGCCAGCATGGCCACCGAGAACATCGACAACAGCATCAGGGCAACTACGCGCTTCATGGGCTTCTCCTTGGGTTCGCCGCTTCACCGCTACAACGCGGATGGGGTTCTGTCGCTCGGCAGGCAGGGCCGAAGCCACCGCCGCCGCGTGAGGTGCAATCTGGCGGCTGCGGCGTGCAGCGGGCGTGAACGGATCGGCGATCCGTTCAGGGATGCCCTCAATCGCGCATCAGCGTGGATTTGCCGAACAGGCTTTCCACCAGGTCCACGGCCAGTTCGGCGGTGGCGTTCTGCTTGTCCAGCAGCGGATTGAGCTCGACGATATCCAGCGACCCCATGCGCCCGCTGTCGGCGATCATTTCCATCACCAGCTGCGCTTCGCGGTAGTTCACCCCACCCGGCACCGTGGTGCCGACGCCGGGTGCGATGCTCGGGTCGAGGAAGTCGACATCGAAGCTGACATGCAGATGGGTGCTGTCATCGATTCCGGCCAGCGCGGCCTCCACGGTGCGCTTCATACCGTTCTCGTCGATGTAGCGCATGTCGTAGACGTCGACCTTGTGGGTCTTGATCAGGCGCTTCTCTTCCGGGTCCACCGAGCGGATGCCGATCTGGTGCATCTGGGCGGGCGTGATTGCCGGCGCACTGCCGCCCAGACGGGTCAGTGCCTCCGGCCCCAGCCCGCACAGGCAGGCCACCGGCATGCCGTGGATGTTGCCCGACGGCGTGACATCACTGGTATTGAAGTCCGAGTGTGCATCCAGCCACAGCACGCGCAGGGTCTTGCCCTGCTCGCGGCACCAGCGGGCCACTGCGGTGATCGAGCCGATGCCCAGGCAATGGTCGCCGCCGAGCATGATCGGCATGCGCCCGTCCTGCAGCTCGGCATAGCTGGCCTCCATCAGTGCATGGTTCCAGGCCACCACCTCGTCCAGATGGCGGTAGCCTTCGACCGGCGCGGTCCACGGGTTGCGCGGGCCGTCCAGGTTGCCCAGATCGCGCACGTCCACACCGCGCGCCGCCAGCGCCTCCGGCAGGCCCGCCACGCGCAGCGCTTCCGGCCCCAGCCGCGCGCCCCGATGGCCGGCACCGACATCGGTGGGGACGCCGATCAACGAGACGGAAATGGGATGGGCCATGGGTGCCTCCTGCAACGGAAAAAGAAGCACAGTCTAGCCAGAGCTGTGTGACACGACTCGCGGCGGTGCAGCAGGGCAGATGCGGTCAGCGGTGGCGGAACACCGCATGGCAACACAGTGTCGGAATCAGCACGGCCGGGCGCGTATGGGCGATGTAGCCAGCCCGCACGTGAGCGATGGGCCATGACGACGCATGCGCAGATGGCAGGGCACCCAGGCTGGGCGGATGGCAACACTGTGGCGTCTACCGCAGCGCCGATCCTTCAGCACCATCAGGATCGGCGCTGCACTTGCCGGCCATTGCCGTTAGCATCGTGCTGGCTCGGTCTGCCGCACCGGTTAAGCCAGCTTTACTTCGCGTATGTCGCGTCCATTGCCGTGCGTGGGAATCACTGGAATCCGCCATTGCAAAGGCATCGCGCAGGATGTCGCTTTTGCCTTTACATCGCGCGAAACAGGTCAAAAGCGATAATTCATTTTTTCTTTCGAATCGCACGAAGTCATTGGAAAGAATGACTGGCGGGCGGTGTTTGCGCGTGCGCATGATGAATCGCCACCGACAACGGGTGGCCCGGGCTCCAATCCCGGAAGTCGATGTTGTTTACGCTTGTCAGTCGGCGCCACCTGTCTCGGGGTGGCGCCGGCTGGCAATCCGTCTGCCGATCTACGGCGGGCGGTGCGTGGGGGCCTTGTGCCCGCCGGTTCATCGACTCCGGTATTGGAACCACGCATCGTCCGCCACCCTCTGCGGGTGGCGCCTCTGTTCCGCATGAGGATGTCCCATGACCGCACCCCGCTACCCCTATCTGCTTGCCACCCTGGGCGATGCCGCCGAGCACCTGCCCCGCGAACTGGCAGAGCCGTTGGAAGCTGCGCTTTCCGCTGCCGTTGATCTGCCTGAGCCGATCACGCTGGTGGGCTGCCTGCAGCGTATCCGCAGCGGCGATGCCGCCGATGGTCAGCCGTGGAAAGGCCCCGTACCCAGCCCAGGCCAGGGCGTGACCCGTGCGCGTACCGACCGCGCCGCCGCCGGCCTGGTCACGCTGCTGGAGGTATTCCACGCCGCCGAGCGCGTGCGTGTGGATGGCGCCGAGAAGGACGACATCGGCGACGGCGCGCGCGAAGGCCTGCTGCTGGCCTGCCGGGGGCTGGCGGAGTATGTGGAGCTGCAATTGCACGCGGCATGAGCCGCGCCGCCACGCCCGCCGATTGTTTTGATTTGGCAAATAGTGATGGCGCTTTATAGGCGTTTATCCGGCCAATGCCGAGGACTACCTTGAGGCTCATCGATCCCCTTCTGGAGAATCCCATGAGCAAGGGCAATGCCGTTTTCCCGGCCGGCCGGCAGGACCTGTACACCTCGCAGACCTATTCGGCCGCGATCCAGTCGGGTGACCTGCTGTTCGTGTCCGGCCAGGTGGGCAGCCGCAGCGACGGGACGCCCGAGCCCGACTTCGAGGCGCAGGTCCGCCTGGCCTTCGCGAACCTGGAGGCAACCCTGAAGGCCGGTGGTTGCGGGCTTGACGACATCGTCGACGTGACCACCCTCCATACGGACCCGCAGAACCAGTTCGGAACCGTCATGACCGTAAAGAGCGAGGTCTTCCCCGAGAAGCCCTATCCCAACTGGACGGCGGTGGGCGTCAACTGGCTTGCCGGATTCGACTTCGAGATCAAGGTGATCGCCCGCATTCCGGACTGAGCATGCCGCCTCCGGGAGATCGTGTGCGCGAGCGCGTGCCGCTCAGGTAGCGGTCGCGAAATCAGGACTCCGCTCGCCGGACAGCGCCCGATAGAGGCTCACGCGCGACAACCCCGTCGCTCGTGCAATCTTGCTCATCCCCTGGGCACGCGCGATATCGCCCAGTGTCTTGGCAGTGAAGGCCGAATCGCCATTGCTTTCAATGATGCAGGCATCGAGATAGGCGGCCATTTCTTCAGGCGTACGGAGATGCGTGGCCACCTCAGATGCTTCGAGTTCACTCTTCTTTTTGACAGCCCTGCGTATGCGACTCTGGCGCCTGGCAAACGCGCTGCAATTCGCGGCAGGAGAAAGAACGCTGCGGAAGCGAGCGACTGCGGGATGGTGCCGCTTATCCGAATCGAACGGATGACCTACTGTTTACAAGACAGTTGCTCTACCAACTGAGCTAAAGCGGCATGGGTGACGCACTGGCGGCAGCGCCGCAGTGGGGGGATTCTAGCGCAGTCGCGCGCATTCCAGCGACTGTTGCCGGGCGGCGCCGCTGCGCTGCTGCACCTGCGCAGGCTGTGCGGTGCCGGCCAGCTGCCCGTCCACCCACCACTGGCCGGCGTCGCCGCTGGCCACCAGGCGCGGCTGGAAGCCGGCGGCCTGCACCGCAGCGATACGCCGCTCGGCGCCTTCGCGGTTGCGGTACTGGCCCAGCGCCACGGCGTTGGCGTCCTCACCCTGGCTGATGATGTAGTAGTCGCCCAGGCCCGCAGCGACGATGCGCTTGACCGTGGCCTGCGCCTCTTCGCGGCTGGCGGCGGCCGGCAGCAGCACGCGGTAGCGGGCACTGCCGCTGGCGGCCGGCTGCTCGCGCAGGCGCGCCTGGCTGAGCAGCGTGCCGGCCCGGCCCTGCGCTGCGCTGGCGGCGGCACGATCGGCGAACGGACCCAACGCGATGCAGCGCGGCGGCTCGCTGGCGGCAGGCGCCTGCGCGACCGGCGGTGCGACCGGCGCCGGCGCTGGCGTCGGGCTGGAGGTTGCTTCCGCAGCCGGCGCCTTGGCCGGCTCGGCTTGCGGCTTGGCCGGCGCGGCAGGGGCAGGAGTGGACGCCACGGCGGTCGCCGCTGCGGGGTCGCGCTCCACCAGTGCTGGCGCCGGTGCCTCCGACGATGCCTGCGCGGCCACCGCCGCATCGGTGCCGCCGGGCACCCAGCGCAGTTCCGCCACGCCGGCGGGCCGCGGTGGCGGCGCAGGCTTCTGCGGCGCATCGCGCAGCAGCCACCAGCAGGCAACGCCGAGGTTGAGGATGGCCAGAACGACGATCAGGGCACGGGTGAGCATGCGCGGATACTAGCCTGCAGGCTGGTGCACCGCCCAGCGGGCGAGGCCGTCCAGCACCAGCGAGGGGTGGTAGTCGGCGCCGTCCAGCAATGGCATCAGCGCGGGCGCGCCGCCACCGTGCACCAGCAGCGACGGCATCACACCCAGCAGTGCCTGCGCCTGCTGCGCACTGCGCTCGACCAGCGCCACCGCAGCACCATCGCAACCGGAGGCGAGTGCGTCGGCGGTGTCATTGGCAAACTCGCTGTAATCGCCGCCACTGGCGGGCAGCTGCACGGCGCGCGCATGCAGTGCTTCGCGCATGGTGGTGGGTGATGCGGCGATGCGGCCGCCGTGATGCTGGCCACGGGCATCGAGCAGGTCGATGGTGAGCGCCGTGCCCACGCCCACCACCAGCACCGGGCGCTGCGCCTTGGCGGCGGCCAGCAGGGCAAGGAAACGATCCACGCCGAACTTCTCCGGGCGCGCGTAGGCGATGCGCACGCCTGCGCATTCGGCGCTGGTGCGCACCACATGCACCTGGTCGAAGCGCCGCTGCAGCTGGTCCAGCATGGCGCTGGTCAGCGAAGGTGCGGCCACGCTGGCGACGAACGCCGTCGCGCCGCTGGGCAGGCTGTGCGGCGGCTGCCCGGCCATGCCTTCGGCGCCATGCGCCCAGGCCTGTACGTCACCCGCGCGATCCCCCTGCAACGGCGCGAACTTGAAGCGCGAATTGCCCAGGTCGAACAACCAGTCGCTCATGCCGCCCTCACCGTGACTTCGCCGGCATGCAGGCGGCGCTCGCAGCCGTCGATGCTCACGCGCAGCGCGCCGTCATCGGCCAGGCCCAGTGCGGTGCCGTGCTGCCACTGCCCCTCCAGTTCGACGCGCACCTCGCGGCCGGCCAGCATGTCGAAGGCGGCGTAGCGCGGCAGGAACGGGGCCAGCCCTTCGCGATCGAATTCCTCCAGCGCCGGCAGCAGCCGTGCGAGCACGGCGGCGACGACGATGTTGCGGTCGACCGGCGTGCCGGCCAGTGTGTCCAGATCCACCCAGGGCTGGGTGATCTGCTCGGCGAACGAGGGCGGCATGTGCGTGTTGATGCCGATGCCGATCACCGCGCGAGCCGGACCGGCGTATTCGCCGCCGCCCTCGGCGAGCAGGCCGACCAGCTTGCGACGGCCATCGACGATCAGATCATTCGGCCACTTCAGCTGCGCCTGGGTGAAACCCAGATCGTGCAGCGCTTCGGCCACGGCGATACCGGCAACCAGGCTCAGCCCCGCCAGCCGGCCAAGGCCCCCGGAGAACAGGCGCAGCACCGACAGATAGACGTGGGCCGCCAGCGGCGAGGCCCAGGTGCGGCCGCGCCGCCCCCGCCCTCCGGTCTGGCGTTCGGCCAGCAGGACGCTGACCCCGCGCTGGGGCGCGCTGCACCGCAGCAATTCGGCATTGGTGGAATCCACCGTCCAGGCCACCTGCAAGTCATGCAGCAGGGACAGGGCATCGGCCGGCAGGGCGGCACGGATGGCCGCCGGGTCCAGCAGCTCGACCGGGCGGGTCAGGCCATAGCCTTCGCCGGCACGGCCCTCGATATCGACACCTGCGGCCCTAAGCCCTTGAATGCGCTTCCAAATTGCCGCCCGGGTCTGACCCAGCTCACGGGCCAGGGCGTCGCCGGACAGGCGACCGGCAGCGAGTTTGGCCAGCAATTGGCGATCGTCCACGGCAGCTTCCACGAAGTCAGGACGGAATTATGCGGGAAAGCCGCCAGCGACGCCCGCCACGGGGCCGGCAGCGGGCTTCCAATCCGGTGCCGGGTTCGGGCTAGAATCGGGAACTCACCTTCCCTTAACGTGGATGTCGTCAATGCGCCGTTATGCCCATTGCCTGATCCTGCTGACGATGCCCTTCGCGGCGTCGGCCACAGCAGCACTGGATGACAGCCGCGGCGCCTGTGTGTCCTCCAACGGCGATGCCGCCTCGCAGCGCGCACCGACGGCATCGACCACCACGGCCAAGCCTGCTCCGGCACGCCCGGCGGCCAGCAGCGCGACCAGCACCGGCGGTGGCGGCAGCGATGAGGACATGCTGCAGCGGCTGCGCGCGCCGAAGTGGCACAGCTACCTGCCAGGAATGTTCCGCTGATCAAGTCGTTGCTGCAGTGGCTGCGGCCCGCACCGCGGCCGATCGAAGACGCATACTGGGATGAGGCCTGCCGCCGTGCGGCATGGCTGCAGGGGCTTTCCGACGAACGACGCGCCCGGCTGCGCACGCTGGCGGCGCGCTTCCTGCATGAGAAGACCATCACCCCGATCGGCAACCTGCAGCTGCAGGCCGCCGACGGCGTGCTGCTGGCGGCCCTGTGCTGCCTGCCACTGCTCGAGTTCGGCGAGGTGGGGCTGCAGGGCTGGTCGCAGCTGATCGTGTACCCCGACGCATTCCGCGTGCATCGCAGCCACATGGATGCGGCGGGCGTGCTGCACGAATGGGACGACGAGCTGATCGGCGAATCGTGGGACAGCGGGCCGTTGATCCTGTCCTGGGCCGACGTGCAGGCCGATCTGGCCGCACCGCACGAGGGCTACTGCGTGGCCGTGCACGAGATGGTGCACAAGCTCGATGCGCTCGATGGCGCGATGGACGGCACACCGCCGCTGCCGCGTGCGTGGCAACGTGAGTGGGCTGCTGTCTTCCAGCAGTCCTACGATGCGTTCTGCGCGCAGGTGGATGCCGGCCAGGAGACGTTGATCGACCCGTATGCCGCCGAAGCACCGGAGGAGTTCTTCGCGGTCGCCAGCGAGTACCACTTCTCCGCTCCGGACGTGCTGGCCGAAGCGCTGCCCGATGTCGCCGCGCATCTGCGGCGCTTCTATGGTGAACCACCGGCGCTGGGCGGCTGAGTCA
>NZ_JBWJPF010000023.1:0-63062 GCF_056393265.1 Stenotrophomonas sp. Steno-C15 | reverse complement strand
GCTCAACCCCGGTTTGCCGGATCCGGGCCGATCACGCCGCACGGGACGCTTGAAACCCCTCCCGGCCGTCCCAAGCTACAATGGGTGTTGCCATCGACAGGGCGCCAAGCGCCCTGTTTCGTTTGCGGCGGACGGATTCCCCAGGGAAGGCCGGGCGTCGTGTCCATCCAACCCGGTTCCTTCAATGATCAACAGCCTGCTTACCCGCGTATTTGGCAGTCGTAACGAACGACAGCTGCGCCAGCTCAACCGCATCGTCGCCAAGATCAATGCGCTGGAGCCGGAGATCGAGAAGCTTTCCGACGAGCAGCTGCAGGCCAAGACGCCGGAGTTCAAGCAGCGCATCGCCGGCGGTGAGGCCCTGGACAAGGTCCTGCCGGAAGCATTCGCGGTCTGCCGCGAAGCCGGCCGCCGCGTGCTCGGCATGCGCCACTACGACGTGCAGCTGATCGGCGGCATGGTCCTGCACCTGGGCAAGATCGCCGAAATGCGTACCGGTGAAGGCAAGACCCTGGTGGCCACGCTGCCGGTGTACCTCAACGCGCTGGAAGGCAAGGGCGTGCACGTGGTCACCGTGAACGACTACCTGGCCCGCCGCGATGCCGCGCAGATGGGCAAGCTGTACAACTGGCTGGGCCTGAGCGTGGGCGTGGTGTATCCGGGCATGCCGCACAGCGACAAGCGCGAAGCCTATTCCGCCGACATCACCTACGGCACCAACAACGAATTCGGTTTCGACTACCTGCGCGACAACATGGCGCTGTCCAAGGCCGATCGCTACCAGCGCGGCCTGCATTACGCCATCGTCGACGAAGTCGACTCCATCCTGATCGACGAAGCACGCACCCCGCTGATCATCTCCGGCCCGGCCGACGATTCCCCGGAGCTGTACATCCGCGTCAACCGCATCGTGCCGAACCTGGTCAAGCAGGAAGTGGAAGACGGCGAGGGCGACTTCTGGGTCGACGAGAAGGGCAAGCAGGTGCACCTGTCCGAAGCGGGCATGGAGCACGCCGAACAGCTGCTGGTCGAGGCCGGCATCCTCAACGGCGACACCGAAGGCCTGTACGCGGCGCAGAACCTGACCGTGGTCCACCACCTCAACGCCGCCCTGCGCGCGCACGCCATCTACCAGCGTGACGTGGACTACATCGTGCGCGATGGTGAAGTGGTGATCGTGGACGAGTTCACCGGCCGTACCCTGGCCGGTCGCCGCTGGTCCGACGGCCTGCACCAGGCGGTGGAGGCGAAGGAAGGCGTGCCGGTGCAGCGTGAGAACCAGACGCTGGCCAGCATTACCTTCCAGAACCTGTTCCGCATGTACAAGAAGCTGTCCGGCATGACCGGTACGGCCGATACCGAAGCATTCGAGTTCCAGAGCATCTACGGCCTGGAAGTGGTGGTGATCCCGACCAACCGCCCGACCATCCGCAAGGACAGCCCGGACCAGGTGTTCCTCAACCGCAAGGGCAAGTTCAACGCGGTGCTGGCCGACATCGAGGAATGCGCCAAGCGCGGCCAGCCGGTGCTGGTCGGTACCACCTCGATCGAAACCTCGGAAATGCTGTCCGAGCACCTGCGCAAGGCGGGCGTGAAGCACGAAGTGCTCAACGCCAAGCAGCATGACCGCGAAGCGACCATCGTCGCCAATGCCGGTCGTCCCGGCGCGGTGACCATCGCCACCAACATGGCCGGTCGTGGTACCGACATCGTGCTCGGTGGTTCGCTGGAAGCCGAGCTGCATGCGCTGGGCGAAGATGCCACCGATGAACAGAAGGCGGCGATCAAGGCCGACTGGCAGCAGCGCCACGAAGCAGTGAAGGCGGCAGGCGGCCTGCACATCGTCGGCACCGAGCGCCATGAATCGCGTCGTATCGACAACCAGCTGCGTGGCCGTTCGGGCCGCCAGGGCGACCCGGGTTCGTCCCGCTTCTACCTGTCGCTGGAAGACAACCTGATGCGCATCTTCGCCTCCGACTGGGTGCAGAAGGCCATGCGCATGATGGGCATGAAGGAAGACGACGTCATCGAAGACCGCCTGGTCAGCCGCCAGATCGAGAAGGCGCAGCGCAAGGTCGAGGCCCACAACTTCGACATCCGCAAGAACCTGCTGGACTTCGACGACGTCAACAACGACCAGCGCAAGGTCATCTACGCCCAGCGCGATGAACTGCTGGACGCCGAATCGGTGAAGGAGAACGTCGATGGCATCCGCGACGACGTCGTCTTCGACATCGTTGCGCGCTTCGTGCCGCCGAACTCGGTGGACGAGCAGTGGGACCTGCGTGGCCTGGAAGCGACCCTGGAGTCGGAGTTCGGCCTGCAGATGTCGCTGACCGACCTGGTCAAGTCGCACGAGGAACTGGACGCCGAAACCATCGCCGCCAAGGTGCAGGAGCGCGTCAACCAGCACTTCGCCGAGAAGGAAGCCAGCGTCGGCGACGAGACCATGCGCGCGCTGGAAAAGCATGTGATGCTGACCGTGCTGGACCAGAGCTGGAAGGAGCACCTGGCACGCATGGACTACCTGCGCCAGGGCATCTACCTGCGGGGTTACGCGCAGAAGCAGCCGAAGCAGGAGTACAAGAAGGAAGCCTTCGAGCTGTTCTCGGACATGCTGGAGAACGTCAAGCGCGAAGTGGTGACCCTGCTCGCCCGCGTGCGCATCCGCAGCGACGAGGAAGTGCAGGCACTGGAAGCGGCCGAGCGCCAGCAGGTCGAGGCACGCCTGCGCCAGTCGCAGTTCCAGCACCAGGACGCCGGCGGCTACAGCGCCGACGAGGAAGCGGCGCAGGTGCAGGCCGCGCAGCAGGGCGTGGCCCAGGTGCAGCGCGAAGAAGCCAAGATCGGCCGCAACGATCCGTGCCCGTGCGGCAGTGGCAAGAAGTACAAGCACTGCCACGGCCAGCTGAGCTGACCGGCCAGAGAGCCCCGCGAAAGCGGGGCTCTCCCGTTCTGGGGCAGGAAAGTACGCGATCCGCGATTGCGCCGGTCCCCCTGTTGTAGGCATGCTCCCTGCATGCCTTCCCCCACCCGATCGATCCATGTCGTGGCGGCCGTCATCACCGACGCCCGTGGCCGCGTGCTGCTCAACCGTCGTACCGAGAACCGCGACATGGCCGGCCTGTGGGAGTTCCCCGGCGGCAAGCGCGAAGCGGGCGAAACCTCCGCGCAGGCCCTGGTGCGTGAACTGCGCGAGGAACTGGGCATCGAAGCCGAGGTCGGCGACTGGATCATGGACGTGCCACAGCGGTACCCGGACAAGCACCTGACGCTGGAAGTGCGGCACGTCCGCAGCTGGAAGGGCACACCGCGCGGTCGCGAAGGCCAGGCCATCACCTGGGTCGCGCAGGACAAGCTCGGACGCTACTCGATGCCGCCGGCCGACCTGCCGGTGGTGGCGGCACTGCGCGAGCCCGACTGCTATCTGGTCACCCCTGCCCCGGGTGAGGACGAGGCCGGTCAACGGCAGTGGCAGGAACGGCTGCAGCGCGCGGTCAGTGGCGGCCAGCAGCGCATCCAGCTGCGCCTGCCGCTGCAGCATCCTCGCCGTCAGGCCCTGATCGAGCAGGCGCTGCGCGCGCACCGGCGCGGGGTGCAGTGGCTGCTGAACCGCGATATCGAACTGGCGCGCTCGCTGGGTGTCGGCGTGCATCTGGGCAGCGAACAGCTGTTGTCCCTGCAGGCGCGACCGTTGCCGGATGGGCAGCTGGTGGGAGCCTCCTGCCACGATCTTGAGCAGCTGCAGGCCGCACAACGGCTGGGATGCGACTTCGCCGTGCTTGGGCCGGTGCAGGCGACCGCCAGCCATCCCGAGGCAACGCCGCTGGGCTGGGATGCGTTTGCCGCCCTGCGTGCACAGGTATCGCTGCCCATCTACGCGCTGGGTGGGATGGCACGCGGCCAGGTCGCTGAGGCGCGCCGCCATGGTGGGCAGGGCATCGCCGCCATCCGCAGCCTGTGGCCGGAGTAGAGCACGCTCGCGGGGTCAGATCCCCGCGCAGCCGGGCTCTGACCCCATTGCCGGGATCGGACCCCACCGGTCACAATGTGATCCAGAAACAGCCGTACTGACGTCGCAGTCCCAGCACCGTCGCGGCGCGGGTGGCGCTGCCAGGCAGCGTCTGCTCAAGCCGCAGGCCTACGGGATGGCGCGACGTGGAGGGCTCGGTCGCGGATCCGGCCAGTGCAGGATCCTCGTCCTGGAGAACGGCCTGTGCCTGCTGCGGATAGACCGGCACGACGTCCACAAGTGGCCGCCGCGCCAGCGACTCCAGCTGGCCGAGGATGCGCTGCGCGCCCGCGTCGGACACCGCCCCCCAGAGATAGAGTGAGGACAAGCGGTTCACGTCGTTGCCGGTGATGCCGGTGCGCAGGGCCTGTACCAGCTCGCTCAGGCGGCGCGGGCAGCGCGCCCCCAGCGAGTCCTGCGGCAGGTGGTTGCCGGCAGGAGCGGGAGGTGGCAGCCGTGATCGCGCGCCGATGCTGTCGCAGGGCCGGTCGGTGTAGACGCTCTGGCCTTGTGCATCGGTGCAGCGGTTCAGGCGCGAGGCCTGGCCGTGGGCAACGCCGGGCGCAGCGGACAGCAGCAGCGGCAGCAGCAGGAGTGAAATGGATCTCATCGACGCAGGGTAGCGCCGAATGCACGCGTGCAGCGTGCTTTCAGCCCTGCAGCAGTTTCAACACGGCCGTTGTCGGCTTGGCCAGGTTCAGTGTGTAGAAGTGCAGGCCCGGCGCGCCGCCTTCGATCAGGCGCTGACACAGCTTGGCCACCACTTCGGCGCCGAATGCACGCACCGATGCCGCGTCATCGCCGTAGGCCTGCATCTTGCGGCCGATCCAGCGCGGGATCTCGGCACCGCATTGCTCGGAGAAGCGGCGCAGCTGGCTGAAGTTGGCGATCGGCATGATGCCGGGCGTGATCGGCACGTCCACGCCAAGCCGGCGCACTTCATCCACGAAGTGGAAGTAGGCGTCGGGGTTGAAGAAGTACTGGGTGATCGCCGCGTCGGCGCCGGCATCGATCTTGGCCTTGAAGTGCTTCAGGTCGGCCAGGGCATCGGAGGCCTGCGGATGTGTTTCGGGGTAGGCACCGACCTCGATGCGGAAGGCATTGCCATGTTCGGCACGGATGAAGGCGATCAGTTCGGCGGCGTAGCGCAGGTCGCCAGGAAAGCCCATGCCCGAGGGCAGGTCACCCCGCAGCGCGACCAGCCGGCGGCAGCCGATCGCGCGGTACAGCTTGAGCAGCTCGCGGATTTCCTGGCGGGTGCCGCCGACACAGGAGAGATGAGGCGCCGCCTCGAAGCCGTGGTGCTGGTTGAGATGGCGCACGGTCTCGGAGGTGTAGCTCAGGGTCGAGCCACCGGCGCCGAACGTACAGGACACGTACTCGGGCGCGTAGTCCTTCAGCTTCGCCGCGGCACGGTCGAGCTGGCTGCGCTGTTCGTCGGTCTTGGGCGGATAGAACTCGAAGCTGATGGCGGTCATGGCACGGGCGATGGCGGCGGGTGCGAACCAGTATATCGCTTCATCAAGATGGATGTGCAATGAATGTGTGAAGCGCCTGCCGCGAAGGGGGAAGGGCGGGTACCCTGTGCCACTGAATTCCTGATCACGCCGCACACCATGTCCATCGTCCTTACCGATTTCGCCCGTCCCCGCCTGTTCCCGCGCGTGCCGCGCGGCAACACCATCCAGGACTGCACTGCCGAGCAGTTCGAGGCGTATCTCAACGCACACGCACCGCTGAAGGTGCTCGACGGCTACGCGCCGTTCTGCAAGCTGTTCGTCTACGAGAACTGGACCAGCACGCGCTGCCTGACCGTGCCGGTCACCGATGCCAACCGCCACCTGCTGCGCAGCGGCTACGAAGCGCGCAACCGCGATGAGCTGCCGGTGCTGGTGCGTTGGTTCGAAGGCGTCGAATCGCCGCGTGCGAACTACCTGGTGGTGATCCTGTACAGCGCTGAGCAGCTGGCCAAAGAGGGCTCACCGATCGATGCGGACTGGGGCATCGTCGGCTGCATCTACACTGCCGAACCGGAGGAGGTGCCGATGGCGCCGATCACGATGATGCGCAATGCGCTCGGTGTGGAGGAGGGCGGTTCCGGCGTGCCGCTGGACCGTGAGGCCTACCAGCGTTCGGTGGCGTTCTGGGAGAACAACGCCAACTGGCGGCCGTAAGCCCGGTCACGTGCGTCCGGCCGCGCTCAGCCGGAAAGCCATTCCCACCACGGGTAATGGTATTCGCGGTCGATTGCCTGCCAGTGCTGGCCGCAGTGTGCACAGGCGACCATGTGGCAATCGCCCCAACCATCCTCGGCCTCCTGCAACGAGAGCAGCTGCATGTGGCCCTGTTCGATCAGGCGCCGGGGATCGAAGAACGGGTAGGTGGGGTTGAGCGCGCACAGGCAACCCTCGCGCGCCTGCCAGTGGCGCAATCGTCGCAGCGCCGCCTTCAGGTGCGCCTGGTTGCTGACGAGCATGCCGCCGAGTTCGACGGGCTGGCAGCGTCGCTCGATCAGGTCGGCGTGCGATGCCAGGGCCTCCAGCGAGGAGGGGGTGAACAACCGCGCAACCGTGCGCGCGGCGTCGGTGATGCGGCTGGCGTCGCGCGACAGCAGATCCTGCAGCAGCACGTCGGCCTGTGCATCGTCGAGCCGGGGTATCGGCGCTGCGGACCACGGCCAGCGCATCAGCGGGCCTTGCCGATGGCGGCGTAATGGCCGGCCGTAAGGCGCAGCAGGTCGGCCGGCGCCAGTTCCACTTCCAGTCCACGACGCCCGGCGCTGACATGCAGGCTGGGCAATACCTGCGCACTGGCATCCAGGAACGTGCGCAGGCGCTTCTTCTGCCCGAGCGGGCTGATGCCACCGACCACGTAGCCGGTGGCGCGCTGGGCGGCGTCGGCAGCGGCCATCTCACACTTCCGGCAGCCGGCTGCTTCCGCCAACGCCTTCAGGTCCAACTGGCCGGCCACCGGCACGATCGCCACCAGCAGCTCGTGGGTTTCGGTGCTGGCCAGCAGGGTCTTGAATACCTGTGCCGGGTTGAGGCCCAGCTTGTCGACGGCCTCGCCACCATACGATTCGGCGTGGGCATCGTGCACGTAGCTGCGTACGGTGTGGGCGATCTTCTCGCGCTTGAGCAGGGTGATGGCCGGAGTCATGGGCGCATCGTAGCGTGGGGCGACGCGGCTGCCTTGACCGAGGCTGTTGCCATGATCTGGTAGCGCCGGACCATGCCCGGTGGCGTGGAGATCGTATTGCCTGCGTGTCGATGAGCAGGCGCCCTGTACCCGCCGGGCATGGCCCGGCGCTACCGGCGTGCCGAATGCAGAACGGGCGCCCGAAGGCGCCCGTTCTTTCTGCTTCCGTTACCCCGGGCGCGGCATCAGTAGCGGTAGTGGTCCGGCTTGAACGGGCCTTCCACCGGCACGCCGATGTAGTCGGCCTGTTCCTGGGTCAGGGTGGTCAGCTTCACACCGATCTTCTCCAGGTGCAGGCGTGCCACTTCCTCGTCCAGCTTCTTCGGCAGCAGGTAGACCTTCTTCTCGTAGTTGTCCTTGTTCGCCCACAGGTCGATCTGTGCCAGGGTCTGGTTGGCGAAGCTGTTGGACATCACGAAGCTCGGGTGGCCGGTGGCACAGCCCAGGTTCACCAGGCGGCCCTCGGCCAGCAGGAAGATCGCATTGCCGTTCGGGAAGACGTACTTGTCGACCTGCGGCTTGATGTTGACGTGCTTGATGCCCGGGTAGGACACCAGCGCATCGACCTGGATCTCGTTGTCGAAGTGGCCGATGTTGCAGACGATGGCCTGGTCCTTCATCGCGCTCAGGTGCTCGATGCGGATGATGTCCTTGTTGCCGGTGGTGGTGACGTACAGGTCGGCGCGGCCCAGGGTCGATTCGATGGTGTTGACTTCATAGCCTTCCATCGCTGCCTGCAGGGCGCAGATCGGATCGATTTCGGTCACGACCACGCGTGCGCCGTAGGCACGCAGCGAGGCGGCGCAGCCCTTGCCGACGTCACCGTAACCGCAGACCACGGCCAGCTTGCCGGCCAGCATCACGTCCATGGCACGCTTCAGGCCATCGGCCAGCGACTCGCGGCAGCCGTACAGGTTGTCGAACTTGCTCTTGGTGACCGAATCGTTGACGTTGATCGCCGGAATCAGCAGGGTGCCGGCCTGGGCCAGCTGGTACAGGCGGTGCACGCCGGTGGTGGTCTCTTCGGAGACGCCCTTCCAGTCCTTGACCACGCGGCCCCAGTAACCCGGGCGCTCCTTGGCCACGCGCTTGAGCAGGTTCTTGATGACCTGTTCCTCGTGCGAGGAGGAGGCGGTGTTGACCCAGTCACTGCCGTTTTCCAGCTCGTAGCCCTTGTGGATCAGCAGGGTGACGTCGCCACCGTCATCGACCACCAGCTCCGGACCGGTCAGGGTGCCGTCGGCCAGGGTGAAGGTGAGCGCGTCCAGGGTGCAGTCCCAGTACTCTTCCAGGGTCTCGCCCTTCCAGGCGAACACCGGGGTGCCGGTGGCGGCGATGGCCGCAGCCGCATGGTCCTGGGTCGAGAAGATGTTGCACGAGGCCCAGCGCACGTCGGCGCCGATGTCCTTCAGCGTTTCGATCAGCACCGCGGTCTGGATGGTCATGTGCAGCGAGCCGGTCACACGCACGCCCTTCAGCGGCAGCTCGGCCTGGTACTTGCGGCGGATCGACATCAGGCCCGGCATTTCATGCTCGGCGATGTCCAGTTCCTTGCGGCCCCAGTCGGCCAGGGTGATGTCGCGGATCTTGTAATCGCCTTCGGTGGAGAAGGTCTTGGCAACAGCGTTCATGCAGTAGCTCCGGTTGTGGGCGAGCGGGTGCTCGCATCTAGCCGGGCGCCGTTGTTACAGAGCCACCTCACCGAGCCTGGCCGGCCTCATGGGGGTCCGGTCGCAGCGCCCCTCGGGAGGGGAGAACGGCCATTATATCGCGCGCCCGGTGTTTCATCGGCGTGACCCAACCATCGGCAGATGGGCGCCTGTGCACGGACTGTTAAGGTCGGGTTTTAACGCACCCTCAGGTGGAACGATGAGCATGCATGTACGCCGCAACCGGCGCTTGACCGGCCTGGTCCTGTCCATGGCCCTGTTGGCGGTGGCCCCGCTGGCCTGGGCGGCAGCGCCGCAGCCTGCGGCGGCCCAGGCCCAGGGGGCAAACGGCTACGAGCTGCCCTCGGCCGAGCTGCAGGCGGTGGTCGACGCCCCGCGTGCGCCCTCGCTGTACCTGTCGCCGCGCCGCGATGTGGCCGCGCTGATGCAGATGCCGTCGCTGCCGTCGATCCAGGTGGTGGCCCAGCCGGAACTGAAGCTGGCAGGCCTGCGCATCAACCCGCGCACGTTCTCCGACAGCCGTTTCAGCTTCGGCGAGAAGCTGTGGCTGATGAGCGTGGCCGACGGCAGGGAGCGGCAGATCAGCGGCCTGCCGGGCACGCTGTCGATTGCCAGCCTGGCATGGTCGCCGGACCAGAAGTGGCTGGCCTTCAATCAGGTCGACGCCGCCAGTGGCGCCAATGAACTGTGGCTGGTGGATGTGGCCGCCGGCAGCGCCCGTCGCCTGGTCGCCGGCCTGAACACGGTGATCGGCAGCGGCTACCAGTGGCTGCCGGACAGCCGTGGTCTGGTGGTGTTCACCCGCCCGGCCAACCTCGGCGCCGCCCCGGCCGCCGACGGCATTCCCACCGGCCCCGCCGTGCAGCAGACCAGCCAGGGCGGCGGCGTGGTGTCGATCCGTACCTATCAGGACCTGCTGAAGAACGAGGCCGACGCGCGCCAGTTCGACTACTACGCCACCACCCAGCCGATGGAAGTCAGCCTGGATGGCCGCACCCGCGCGATCGGCGCGGCGGGCATCTTCATGGGCTTCTCGGTATCGCCGGATGGCCGCTTCGTGCTGCGCCAGCCGGTGCAGCGGCCTTACTCCTATGTGGTGCCGGTCAGCAGCTTCCCGCGCCGCATTGAAGTGATCGACCGTGCCAGCGGCCAACTGGTGCACACCGTGGCCGTGCGCCCGCTGGTGGAAGGCCTGCCGACCGGCAACGACGCCGAAGTGACCGGCGTACGCGACATCATCTGGCGCGGCGATGCCGATGCCACGCTGGTCTGGGCCGAGGCCCAGGACGGTGGTGATCCGAACCGCGACGCCAAGGTGCGCGACGCCGTGCTGATGCAGGCCGCCCCGTTCGACAGGCCGCCGGTGACGCTGGCCCAGCTCGGCAGCCGTCTGGCCGGCATCAGCTGGGGCCGTGGCGACCTGGCCCTGCTCACCGAGTCGTGGTGGAAGACCCGCAGGACCAAGACCTGGTTGATTGCCCCGGACAACGCCGGTACCGAGCCGCGCCTGCTGTGGGATCGTGATGCGCAGGACCGCTATTCCGATCCGGGCCGGCCCCAGCTGTCCAGCGACGATCGCGGCCGCTCGCTGCTGCAGACCAGCCCCGATGGTGGCAGCCTGTATCTGGTTGGTGCCGGTGCTTCGCCGGAAGGTGACCGTCCGTTCGTGGACCGCTTCGACATCGCCAGCGGAAAGGCCTCCCGCCTGTTCCACTCGCAGGCGCCGAACTATTCGGTGCCGGTGGCATTGCTGGACAACCAGGGCAGCTCGCTGCTGCTGAGCCGTGAAAGCCCGGACGAGCCGACCAACTTCCATGTGCAATCGCTCACCGATGCCGGCGCGGCACCGCGCGCGCTGACCCACTTCCCGCATCCGCTGCCGCAGCTCAAGGGCGTGCAGAAGGAGCAG
Source organism: Stenotrophomonas sp. Steno-C15 (assembly GCF_056393265.1). Lineage (NCBI taxonomy): Bacteria > Pseudomonadati > Pseudomonadota > Gammaproteobacteria > Lysobacterales > Lysobacteraceae > Stenotrophomonas > Stenotrophomonas sp. Steno-C15. The sequence goes on along the minus strand of NZ_JBWJPF010000023.1, from coordinate 52,273 downwards.
ATCCGCTACAAGCGTGCCGACGGCGTGGACCTCACGGCCACGCTGCTGCTGCCGCCGGGCTACGATCCCACGCGCGACGGCCCGCGCCCGCTGCTGATGTGGGCCTACCCGGGCGAGTTCAAGAGCGCCGCGGCCGCCAGCCAGGTCACCGATTCGCCGTACCGTTTCAACGCGATCAGCTACTGGGGGCCGCAGGCCTTCCTGGCCAAGGGCTATGTGGTGCTGGCAAGTCCTTCGATGCCGATCATCGGCGAGGGCGACAAGGAACCCAACGACACCTATATCGAACAGCTGGTGGCCAATGCCCAGGCTGCGGTGGACGAAGTGGTGCGCCGTGGCGTGACCGACCGCGACCATATCGCCATCGGCGGCCATTCCTACGGTGCGTTCATGACCGCGAACCTGCTTGCGCATACGCGCCTGTTCAAGGCCGGCATCGCCCGCAGTGGTGCCTACAACCGTACGCTGACGCCGTTCGGCTTCCAGGCCGAAGAGCGCAACTACTGGCAGGCGCAGGACGTGTATCAGAAGATGGCGCCGTTCAACTATGCGGACCGGATCAAGGATCCGATCCTGTTCATTCACGGCGTGGATGACAACAATTCCGGCACCTTCCCGATGCAGAGCGAGCGCATGTTCGCCGCGGTGAAGGGACTTGGAGGGACGGCGCGCCTGGTGATGCTGCCGAACGAATCGCACGCCTATCGTGCACGCGAATCGATCATGACCATGCTGGCCGAGAGCGAGCGCTGGCTGGAGCAGACCATCGGCCCGGCAGCCTCGGGCAAGACGAAGAAGAAGCGCTGACACGTGCATGCCGGCGGCCCCTGCGACGGGGCCGCCCCGGCCCGGTTGCCTCCCACATCGGCAGCGCTGGCGTTGCATGCAGATGAAACCATTTCTGCATCGCAGCACAGCCCCCGATCTGGGATAGGCTTGGATCCAGGATCCGTTGACCGAGGCCCGTGCGTCGCCGATGAACGAGTACCGCAGCAGCATCGAGTTTGCTTCTCCCGATCTTCCGCTCCGCGATGACGTGCGCCGGCTCGGCGCGCTGGTCGGCGACCTGCTGGTCGAGCAGGTTTCGGCAACCTTCCTCGACGATGTCGAGGATGTGCGCACGCGGGCCATCGCCCGCCGCGAAAACCAGGCGCCGCTGTCGGAGCTGGCCGATGGTCTGGCCGGTCGCACGCCGCAGCAGGCCGAGACGATGGTGCGGGCGTTCAGCACCTACTTCCAGGTGGTCAACATTGCCGAGCGCGTGCACCGCATCCGCCGCCGCCGCGACTACCAGCGTGCCGGTACTGCCGCGCCGCAGCCGGATGGCCTGCAGGATGCGCTGCAGCACCTGAAGGCGCAGGGCGTGACGCTGGATGAGTTGGCGCAGTGGCTGCCGCGCATCGATATCGAACCGGTGTTCACTGCGCATCCGACCGAAGCCGTGCGCCGCGCACTGCTGGAGAAAGAGCAGCTGATGGTGGCCAGCCTGGTCGACAACCTCGACGGCCAGCGCACGCCGGGCGAGGCGGCAGCGGATGCTGCACGCTTCCGCATGGCGCTGACCGCTTCCTGGCAGACCACCGACTCCTCGCCGGTGCGGCCGACGGTCGATGACGAGCGCGAGCATGTCGGCTTCTATCTGGTGCAGGTGCTGTACCGGGTGATACCCGTGCTGTACGAATCCCTGCAGCAGGCGCTGCGTGATACCTATGGCGAAGAACTGGCGCTGCCGCGCCTGCTGCGTTTCGGCACATGGGTGGGCGGCGACATGGACGGCAACCCGAACGTGGACGCCCGCACCATCCGCAGCACGCTCGATGCCCAGCGACAGGCAGTGCTGGGGCGCTACCAGAAGGAACTGCTGCAGCTGGCCAGCCTGCTCAGCCAGTCCACCGAGCGGGTGGGCGTGAGCGATGCGCTGCAGGCGCGCGTGTCGCACTACCAGCAGCTGTTGCCGAAGGTGCAGTCGCGCCCGCGGCACGCCGACATGCCGTACCGGCTGCTCAACGACCGCATGCGTGCGCGCCTGCAGGCCACCCTGGACGATGCAGAGGGGGCCTATGCAGGTCCGGACGAGCTGATCGACGATCTGCAGCTGATCCTCGACAGCCTGCGTGCCAACCGTGGCGAGCATGCCGGCGGATTCGCCGTGCAGCGACTGTTGTGGCGGGTGAAGACGTTCGGCTTCCATCTGGCGCGGCTGGACGTGCGGCAGGAATCGAGCGTGCATGCGCGCGCGCTGGCGGCGGTGCTGGGCGGCGAAGCGGCGTGGGACGGATTGGATCCATTGGCCCGCGCCGGCCTGTTGGGGCCACACGCCAGCGGCGAGCAGCCGCTGCCGGTGGGCGATGACGAGGGCAACCAGCGACTGGATGCGGTGTTCGCGGCGCTGGCCGACGCGCGCGCGCGGCATGGCAGCGAGGCGCTGGGCAGCTACATCATCTCGATGGCACATGACCGCAGCGATGTGCTGGCCGTGCTGGCGCTGGCGCGCCGCGGCGGATTGGCTGACGAGGACGGCGCGGTGCCGCTGGACATCGCACCGCTGTTCGAGACGGTGGACGATCTCAAGCGCGGTACCGCGACGCTGCGCGACCTGCTGGCCGATCCGGTCTATCGCGCTCATCTGCGGGCACGCGGTGATGTGCAGATGGTGATGCTGGGTTACTCCGACAGCAGCAAGGACGGCGGCATCGCCGCCTCGCGCTGGGGCCTGCAGCGTGCGCAGGTGGAACTGCTGGACGTGGCGGCGGAGGCCGGCATCCGCCTGACCTTCTTCCACGGCCGTGGTGGTTCGATCAGCCGGGGCGGTGGCAAGACCACGCACGCGGTGGACGCGTCGCCACGTGGCAGCATCGATGGTCGCCTGCGCGTGACCGAGCAGGGCGAGGTGATCCACCGCAAGTACGGCATCCGCGCGCTGGCGCTGCGATCGCTCGAGCAGGCCACCGGTGCGGTGCTGCGGGCCAGTCTGCGTCCGCGTGCCGCGGAACCTCGCGAGGAGGGCTGGCGACCGGTGATGGACGTGGTCGCCGCCACCAGCAGCGAGGTCTATCGCGCCTTCGTCGGCCAGGCCGGTTTCATGGATTACTTCCGAACGGCGACGCCGATCGATGTGATCGAGCGGATGACGCTGGGTTCACGGCCGTCGCGTCGTCTCGGCCAGGATGCGGCACTGGGCAACCTGCGTGCGATCCCGTGGGTATTCGCCTGGAGCCAGGCCCGCGCGGTGATTCCCGGCTGGTATGGCGTGGGCAGCGGCCTGCAGGCGGCGGTGGATGCCGGCCATGAACCTGTCCTGCGCGACATGGCGCGCGACTGGCCGTTCTTCCGCACCTTCCTGGACGACATCGCAATGGTGCTGTCCAAGGGCGATATCACCATCGCCGAACAGTTCTCGCGTCTCTCCGGTGACCTGCACGGGCGCTTTTTCCCGCAGATCCAGCACGAACTGGCGCTGACCCGCCGCTGGCTGCTGGCACTGATGGACCAGCAGACCTTGCTGGAGCACGATGCGCGGCTGGCGCTGTCGATCCGACTGCGCAATCCCTACGTCGATCCGATCAGCGTGCTGCAGGTGGACCTGCTGCAGCGCTGGCGCGAAAGCGGGCGGGAGGACGAAGAACTGCTGCGCGCGCTGGTGGCCTGCGTGAATGGTGTTTCGCAGGGCGTGCAGAACACCGGGTGATCCGCATCCGCCGGGCATGGCCCGGCGCTACCCGCCTCGGTGGGTGCGGGGCTTGCCCCGCACGCTCTCACTCTTCAGGCGAAGGCGGATTGGACGCCAGCAGTTCCAGGTGCCGTTGCTCCATTTCCTGCCGCAGCTGGCGCCGGATCAGCGCGGCGGCCTGCCGGCGCTTCTCGTCCGAACTGGCGGGCTGCAGCGGGGGGACAGGCGTTGGCCGCCCCTCTTCGTCCACCGCCACCATGGTGAAGAAACAGCTGTTGGCGTGGCGCACGCTGCGCTTGAGGATGTCCTCGGCCACCACCTTGATGCCGATCTCCATCGACGAGGTGCCGGTGTAGTTCACCGAGGCCAGGAACGTCACCAGTTCGCCCACCGCGATCGGTTGGCGGAACATCACCTGGTCCACCGACAGGGTGACCACGTAGCTGCCGGCGTAGCGGCTGGCACAGGCGTAGGCAACCTGGTCGAGCAGGCGCAGGATGGCGCCGCCGTGGACCTTGCCGGAGAAGTTGGCCATCTCCGGCGACATCAGCACGGTCATGGACAGCTGGTGGGTTTTGAGTTCGGTCGACATGCACCGATTGTATCGGCGTGGCGCAGCTCGTGTAGAGCCGAGCCCGTGCTCGGCTGCTCTCGGCGCAGGCAAAAGAAAGCCGAGCATGGGCTCGGCTCTACAGAAAGCAGAAGGGCCGCTTGCGCGGCCCTTCGTCTGTCTTACTTCAGCTTCGCATCGGCGCGCAGGGCGGCGGCACGATCGGTCTTCTCCCAGGAGAAGGCCGTGGCGTTGACCGTCTCGCCGGCACCGTTGAGGTAGCTGAACTCCTTCGGCTTGCGGCCGAAGTGGCCGTAGGCCGCAGTCTGCTGGTACATCGGGTGGATCAGGTCCAGCATCTTGATGATGCCGTACGGGCGCAGGTCGAAGTGCTTGCGGATCAGCTTCTCGATCTTGTCGTCGCTGATTTTGCCGGTGCCGAAGGTGGTGACCGAGATCGAGGTCGGCTCGGCCACGCCGATGGCGTAGGAGACCTGCACTTCGCAGCGGTCGGCCAGGCCGGCGGCGACCACGTTCTTGGCGACGTAGCGGGCAGCGTAGGCGGCCGAGCGGTCAACCTTGGACGGATCCTTGCCGGAGAACGCGCCGCCACCGTGACGGGCCCAGCCGCCGTAGGTGTCGACGATGATCTTGCGGCCGGTCAGGCCGCAGTCGCCCACCGGGCCGCCGATCTCGAACTTGCCGGTCGGGTTGATGTGGAACTTGGTGCCCTTGTGCAGCCACTTGGCCGGCAGCACCGGCTTGATGATCTCTTCGCGGACGGCCTCGATCAGGTCCTTCTGCTTGATGCCCGGGGCGTGCTGGGTGGACAGCACCACCGCGTCGATGGCGGCCACTTCGCCGTTCTCGTAGCGCAGAGTGACCTGGCTCTTGGCGTCCGGGCGCAGCCACGACAGCGGCGAGTTCTTCTTCTTGCGGATCTTGGCCTGCTGCTCGACCAGGCGGTGCGACAGGTGGATCGCGGCCGGCATGTAGCTGTCGGTCTCGTTGGTGGCATAGCCGAACATCAGGCCCTGGTCGCCCGCGCCCATTTCTTCCGGCTTCTTGCGGTCCACGCCCTGGGCGATGTGCGGCGACTGCTTGCCGATCAGGTTCAGCACGCCGCAGGTGGCGCCGTCGAAGCCGACGTCGGAGCTGTCATAGCCGATGTCCAGGATGACCTTGCGGGTCAGCGCTTCGAGGTCGATCCAGGCGCTGGTGGTGATCTCACCGGCAACAATGGCCACACCGGTCTTGACCATGGTCTCGCAGGCCACGCGGGCGCGCTGGTCCTGGGTCAGGATCGCGTCCAGCACCGCGTCGGAGATCTGGTCGGCAATCTTGTCCGGATGGCCTTCGGAGACCGATTCGGAGGTGAACAGGTAGCTGGACATCAGGCTTAATATCCCTTGATTCGGATGGAAAGATGGGCGCGCATCATACACGGGGTGCGCCGCCTGTGCATTGTGAACCCGTACGGGTTGCCGGTGGTTAAGGTGACGTGCCCTCTGGCACAAGGCCTGGCGGGCGTCTGCAGGACACGGTGCGCAGGCAGTGTTCCACTGGCGTGACCATTGCCGCAAGGCCGTGTTGCGGGGGGGGAAGGGGCGGTTCCGGCGTTGCCGGAGCGGGACCGGCCGTCATCGTTCTGCCCCGAAACCGCCATCTGCCTGCCGCGTGCCAGGCGCAGGCTGTCGGCCAATCCGGCCGCCGGGTATCAGTGAGCACGCCATGCAGGAACTCGAACAGCGTCTGCAGCAACGCTTTCCGGAGTGGTTCCATGGCCGCCGCGGCCAGCTCGCGCGACCACTGCTGCGCAGTGTCGGTCGCTGGTCGCGGCTGGACCGGGTGGAGGACTTCCTGCGGCGCAACGCGGACGTGCGCGGATTCGGCTTCGTGGCCGCCGGACTGGAGTTCCTGGACGGCCAGTACCAGGTGGATCCGGCAGCCCTGGCCCGCATTCCGGTCACGGGCCGTCTGCTGATCGTGGCCAATCATCCTTCCGGTGCACTCGACGCGCTGGCGCTGCTGGACGCGGTCGGCCGCATCCGCCGCGATGTGCGGATCGTGGCCAACGATCTGCTGGGCGCCATCGGCCCGCTGCAGGACCTGCTGCTGCCGGTCCGCATCCTCGGCGGCAAGGTCCAGCGCGGCAGCCTGCAGGCGGTGGAGCAGGCGCTGGCCGCCGAGCAGTGCGTGATCGTGTTTCCGGCCGGCGAGGTATCCCGGCTGTCGTTGCGTGGCATCCGTGATGGTCGCTGGCAGCGCGGGTTCGTCAGGTTCGCCCGGGCCGCCGGCGCCCCGGTGTTGCCGGTTAGGGTGGAGGCACGCAATTCGGCCCTGTTCTACGGCGCCTCGACCCTGTTCAAGCCAGCCGGCACCGCGCTGCTGGCGCGTGAGATGTTCGCGCGGCGTGGTCGGCCGCTGCGGTTGCGCATCGGTGAACCGATGCAGCTGGGACAGGGCGACCCGGGCGAGCAGCTGCTGGCGGTACGGCGCGCGGTGTATGCGCTGGGGCGCGACCTGCGCCCCGGCGAGACTGCCAGCGCCGGCCCCGAACCACTGGCCGCACCGGTGCCGCCGTCGCAGGTGGCGGCCGCCATCGCTGGCGCTGTCCGGCTCGGACAGACCGCCGACGGCAAGCAGATCCTGCTGGCCAGTTGCAGCGCCGACTCGCCGCTGCTGCTGGAACTGGGACGCCTGCGCGAGCTGACGTTCCGCCAGGTGGGCGAGGGTACCGGCCACAGCCGCGACCTGGACGCCTTCGATCCGCAGTACGAGCACATCGTGATCTGGGACGCTGCCGCGCAGCGCATCGCGGGCGCGTACCGCATCATGCGGGGCGCGCACGCGCTGGCCCGGCGCGGGCTGGCAGGGCTCTACAGCGCGTCGCTGTTCCGCTATTCCGACGATGCCATCACCCATATCGCCGAGGGGCTGGAGCTGGGCCGCAGCTTCGTGGTGCCCGATTACTGGGGCAGCCGCAGCCTGGACTACCTGTGGCAGGGAATCGGCGCCTACCTGCAGTGCCGGCCCGGCATCCGCTACCTGTTCGGTGCGGTATCGATCAGTGCGGCGCTGCCGCGCGATGCGCGCGAGCAACTGGTGGCCTACTACCAGCGCTACTACGGCGGCATCGCCGGCCTGGCCGAGTCGAACCGGCCCTTCCAGTACTTCGCGGCACCGCCCAGTTTCGGTGAACTGGATGCGGGCGCAGCCTTCGACGTCCTGAAGGCCAACCTGGCCGCACTCGGGACCGGCGTGCCGACCCTGTACCGCCAGTACACCGACCTGTGCGAGCCCGGTGGCGCGCGCTTCCTTGCGTTCGGTGTCGACCCGGCGTTCAGCGACTCGATCGACGGTCTGATCGAGGTGGACCTGTGCGCGATCCGACCACACAAGCGCAAGCGCTACCTGCGTGATGCCGGAGCGCAGGCATGAGCGCGCTGGCGACGTTGTCGCCACACCGTCGCGCCGTGTTCGTCTCCGACGTGCATCTGGGGTCGCGCCATTGCCATGCGGCCGAACTGGCCGTGTTTCTCACCCAGCTGCGCTGTGAACGGTTGTACCTGGTCGGTGACATCATCGACCTGTGGTGGATGGCGCATCATCGCGCCAACTGGCGGCAGTCGCACAGCGACGTCATCCAGGCGCTGCATGCACTGCGTCGCAACGGTACCGAGATCATCTACATCCCCGGCAATCACGATGCCTCGCTGCGCCATGTCTGCGGGTTGATGCTGCCGGCGATGCAGGTGCGCCGTCGTGCGATTCATGTGACCGCCGATGGGCGACGGTTGCTGGTCGCCCATGGCGACGACTACGACGGTGTCACCCATTTCGGCGGCCTGCAGGAAAAGTTCGGCGACTGGCTGTACTACCGCATCCTGACCGGCAACCAGGCGCTCAACGCGGTACGCCGCCGGCTGGGCATGCGCTACTGGTCGCTGTCGGAATTCCTCAAGAAGCGCAGTGGTGCGGCCGAGCGCTACATCGAGCGCTTCGTGCAGGCCGGGCTGGACGACGTGCGCCGGCGCGGCCTGGACGGCATCATCTGCGGGCACATCCACCGTGCGGCGCTGGTCGAGCGCGACGGCCTGGTCTATGCCAACGACGGCGACTGGGTGGAGAGCCTGACCGCGCTGGCCGAAGATCATGACGGCGCGCTGCGCCTGCTCGATCACCATGGGCGGACGCTGGTGGAGCTGCCCGGCGCAGCCCGGCGCGCGGCGGCTGCCTGAGCCCAGCGACACCGGCCACCGTCCGGGCTCTGCTGTCGCCCGGCAAAGCCGTTAGCATCGGGCCATGGATTCCTTGACCCAGATCGTTCTCGGCGGCGCCGTAGCCGCTGCCATCGCCCCGCCCGGACATCGCCGCGCGGCCCTGCTGGCCGGTGCCGCACTTGGCACCCTGCCGGATCTGGATGCCTTGTGGCTGGGCTTCACTGCCGAGGATCCCGTAGCGGTGATGGTCGACCACCGCAGCTTCAGCCATTCGCTGCTGGTGTTGCCCTGGGTGGCGGCGTTGATCTGGTGGCTGTTCAAGCGCTACGGCCGGGGGCGGGTGGCGCAGTCGCCGCTGCGCTGGTTCTGGGCCATCCAGCTGGCGCTGGTCACCCATCCGCTGCTGGATGCGTTCACCGTCTACGGGACCCAGCTGTGGTGGCCACTGCGGCCACACCCGACCATGGGATCGAGTGTTTTCATCATCGACCCGGCGTACACGGTATGGCTGCTGCTGGGCTGCGTGGTGGCGTGGTTCGGGCGCGCGCGGCCGTGGGCCGGCAAGGTGCTCGGGCTCGCCCTGGTGCTCAGTACCGGCTACCTGGGATGGGGCCTGCTGGCCAAGGCTCAGGTCGACCGTGCCGCCCAGCAGAGCCTTGCGGCCATGGGGCTGGGCGATGCACCACGATTCTCGGTGCCGATGCCGTTCAACACCCTGCTGTGGCGGGTGGTGGCGATGACCCCGAACGGTTACGTGGTCGGCGATCGCTCGCTGGTGGCCGACCGCGGCCCGATGCAGTTCGAAGGCCACCCGTCCAATGTGCAGGCCCTGCGTGAAGCGCAGTCGATTCCGGCGGTTCAACGCCTGCAGTGGTTCAACCGTGGCTTCATGCGTGCGCAGATAGTGGACGGAATGCTGGTGCTGAGTGATCTGCGCATGGGCCTGGAGCCGGATTACACCTTCAACTTCGCGGTAGCACGGCAGGTCGATGGGCGCTGGCAGGCGATCGTGCCCGAGCAGCGGCGCACGGATTACAGCAGCCCAGCGGCGCGCGCCGATGTCGGCGTCAGGCTGGCCGCGATGTGGCAGCGGATCTGGCATGCGCCGGCAGCGACGGGCGCCACCGGCGGGAGTGCCCCGGTGCACGCGGGCGATTGATCGGCAGGCGGGGATGCTGTGCCGGCGTCAGGCCGGCGGTGCTGTGCGGTTGAGCTGGATCGAGCGATGCAGGACCTGGCGCGGCGCATTGGCGATGTCGAAGCCGACGAATGCCAGCAGGAACTGCAGACCTGAAATCAGCGAAACCATGACGATCATGAGCGTACCGACCGGCGTCGCAACCTCCGCCGATGCCGATGCGATCCAGTGGTACGCGCCGAACACGCCACCGAAGGCAAGCAGTCCCAGCCCGGCGATCAGCTCCAGCGAGGCGATGGTCAGGTCGCGCAGGAAATAGTTGTAGCCGACACGCTTGAGCGTGTTGCGCACGTGCTTGAAGGCGAACTCGCCCAGTACCCGGCTGATGCGCAGGTTGCTGGTCTCGTCGGCATAGCGCGCGTCCATCGCCACGTCCTGCACCACGGCACGCACCGTGTTGAGGCGGAACAGCATGTCGGTCTCGAAGAAGTAACGGTCGCTGATCGCATCAAGGGGCAGGTGGCTGGCAACGCGGGCGTGGATGGCGGTGTAGCCGTTGGTCGGGTCGAACACCTGCCAGTAGCCGGAAGACGCCTTGCTCATGAACGACAGCGCGAGGTTGCCGATCCGCCGCAACAGCGGCATGCGACGGATGTGGCTGAGGTTCCAGAAGCGGTTGCCCTTGGTGTAGTCGGCGTTGCCCTCGGCGATGGGAGCGACGAAGTCCATCAGCAGTGCGGGATCCATCTGGCCGTCGCCATCAACCTTCACCAGGATGTCCATGCCCTCGGCGATGGCCGCGCGGTAGCCGGTCTTGATTGCACCACCGACGCCGCGGTTCTGCGCATGGAACAGCACCCTGACCCGGGGATCGCGCGTGCTGTCCTGGACCATCCGGCCGCTGCCATCCGGGCAGGCATCATCAACGCAGTAGATGGCGGTGACCGCATCGTCGATCGCTGCGAGCACGCCGAGCACGTGGCGGGTCACCCGGTAGCAGGGAATGATGACGGCGATCTTCGGTGGCGTGGCCGGGCGCGCGTAGGCGTTCATCTGCATCGTCCTCAGGGCTGCGGCGGTGCCGGCGGCTGCGCGGGCGCGGACAGCATCGCGGCTGCGGGCACTTCCACCAGGTCGGCGTACATCGAACGGGGTTCGGCGACGTCGCTGACCATCACATGGTGATAGCGGTTGAACGTGGTGTTGAAGCGGTCTTCGGGCATGTCCGGGAAGCGCGCGCGGAAGTACGCCAGCTGCGGGAAATACAGCGTGTGGTTGACTGCCGGGATACCGACGCCGGACAGCAGCGCACCGTAGCGCCCTTCCACCACCAACGCTCCGTCCGCAGCCTGCCGTGCACCGCGCGCCTGCATCGACGCCAGCACGGCGCTGCGGTCCATGTCGAAGATCGGCCGGGCCGACTGCACCGGATTGAACAGCCCGTTGGTCAGCACGTTGCCGAGCGCGGCCACCGCCAGCACCAGCGCCACCGGATGCGCGGCGAGCCGCGGGCGGCGTGCGGCGAAGGCCAGCACGCCCACGCACAGCAGTGGCCATGCATCGGCCGTGGCATGCAGCCGGCTGAAACTGCCCTGGCCGAAGGCGAACTTGAGCAGGCATCCCGCCAGCAGCAGGGCCGCGAGCAGCAGCAGGCGGCCGCGTCCCAGGCGCACCCCGCCGCGCACCAGCACGATCGCGCAGCCGATGTTCAGCAGCAGGCCCAATGCCAGCAACGCACGGGTGGGCGGCACCATCGACAGTCCGGTCAGCTGGCCGATCCGCAGCGGCACCGGCAGGAAGATCCAGCAGGCGACCAGCGCGATGCCGGCGGCCAGCACCGCCAGCGACAGCCGGTGGCCGCGCGCCCAGCGCAGCACCTGCGTCCAGTCGGCGAGGACGGAGGTGAACAGCGGCAGCAGGCTGCTGAACACTGCGATCTCGCAGGCGTTGGACGGCTCGAACGCAGGCAGCGGATAGAACCCGCGCGTCATCAGGTTGGGGAACCCGTGGGTGAGCAGCGCGACCGGGCTGACCCCGCCGCCGGCGCTCTCGCGCTGGCCGGGATAGACGGTGTTGCGGACGATCTCGATCGCTTCGTGGAAATAGCCCAGGAACGCCAGCAACGCCAGGCCGCCGGCGACCGCCGCGTCGAGCAGGCGTGCCACTGTCAACGCATCGCGGCGGAAGGCCAGCACCAGCACGCCCATGGCCAGCAGCGCTGAAATGATGAAGGGCGGATAGGCCACGGCCAGCAGCCAGACCACCAGTGCGTAGGCGCTGGCGAGGATGCGCAGCCAGCGGTTGTCGATCCGCAGCCAGGCCACGGCTACCCACGGGGCCAGCGCGAACGCGCCCCAGTTGGTCGTCCACCACACCTGCACGTAGGGCGAGAAGTACAGGGTCAGCGCGACCAGCACGGCCGCCAGCGGCGGAACCCGCAGTTGGCGCAGGAACAGCGCCCAGCCGCACAGGAACGCCATCGCCATGAACATGAAGAAGAACGAGTAGGCGTTGGCCGGTGGCAGGATGAAGAAGGCCCAGTGGTACGGCTTGAACAGCAGGCCCCAGTCCAGCAGCGGAAGCGCCTGGAACGAGCGCAGCGTCTCGTGGTACGGCGAAAACGCGTTGGTCGCGCCGAAGTCATTGGCCACCGCGATCTGCACGTAAGGGGTGTAGACCATCCACTCGTCCATGCGGATGCCCCGCGCCTTTCCGAGCAGGGGCTCGATCGGCGCCAGCCCAAGGTACTGGCTGGCCATCGCATACGACGAGGGCGTCAGTGCAAATGCGACATACAGCAGGCACAGCACCGCCACGATGCCCAGGCACAGACGGGCCTGGCGGGAGTCGAGGCCATCCAGCAGGCCGCCTTCCCGGGCGGCGAGGGGCAGCGTGCTACCCGGAGTCGTTGCGCGTGCTGTCATCAGGAATCCCTTCAGGCGCGGAGCTCGGTGGTCCCGTTGCCGCGTACGCGGAAGGGGCCGGGTCCAGCGCGCGCCCGTCCTCGACGCCAGCCCGCGACGATTCTAGCGGGTTGCCAGCCATGCGGCGCGTGGCACCGCCGCAGCGCAGCGGTACAGGCGCCGGTCAATACACCGTCGCGCGGCCCTGCACGAACGAGAAGAAGAACACGGCATTGGGATCGTTCTGCACCAACCGGAACTCGCGACGCATGCCCTCCACCGTATCCTCGTCCACGGTGCCGGCCTGCAGCAGCTGCTCGGCGGCCGACAGCAGCAGCTGCTCCCAGAACGCGATCATCGTCTTGCGCCGCGCCGGCTCGCGGTTGTCCAGGTGGATCGTCTTGATCTCGGTATGCACATCGCGGAAACCACCGGCCAGCAGCAGGTTGCCGAGCTTGGCGCCGACGAAGGGATCGCCGCCGTGGTCGTACTGGAAATCATTGAATGCCATCCAGTAACGCCAGATGTGCGGCGAATACGGATCGAGCAGGAACGATGCGTTCATCACTTCGGTGATGTAGACCGGCGATCCCGGTGCGAGTACGCGGCGCACTTCGCTGAGCACGCGGGCCGGCGAAGGTACATGCTCCAGCACCCAGCACAGGAATGCCGAATCGAAGCTGCGTGCCTCGAACGGCAGCTCGCCTGCATCGGCCTGCTGCAGGGTGTAGCGATCGCTGCACCACGGCGTGCGCGCGAGGTTCTCGCGGGCGGTCGCCAGCTGCGTTTCGCTCAGGTCCACGCCGGTCACGTGCAGGTCGGGGAAGCGGCGCAGCAGGATCTCGGTCTGCGCGCCGACGCCGCTGCCGACTTCCAGCAGGCGTCGTGCGCTGCCGTAGTCGATCTGGCCGAAGATGCTCGATTCCAGCAGGCGGGCCTGGGTCATCAGGCGCTGCTGTTCGGTGCCGGAGAACCCGTGCAGGTAGGTGGGGGAGGAAATCGGCGGTGTCATGGTCGCGGGCTCGTGGTGCGTCGTGCGGGGTCGACTGCGGGGCGTGCGGGGTCAGGCAGCCGACGGCAGCGCCGGTTGCCCGGCGATCAGTCGGTCGAAGTACTCGGTGGTCAGTGTGATCTGGCTCTGCGGATCTTCGGCGCGGTTGACCACGGCGCGGAACGCCGCATTCTCGGGCCGGTCCTTGGCGTACCAGCCCAGGTGCTTGCGCGCGATGCGCACGCCCTGCGGCTCGCCGTAGAAGGCATGCAGGGCGTGCAGGTGGCCGAGCAGGATATCGCGCACTTCGGCCAGTGACGGCGGGGCCAGTTCCTCACCGGTGGCCAGGTAGTGCGCCACCTCGCGGAAGATCCACGGCCGGCCCTGCGCCGCGCGACCGATCATCACTGCGTCCACGCCGGTCTGCTGCAGGACGAAGGCGGCCTTGCGCGGCGAATCGATGTCTCCATTGGCGATCACCGGAATGCGCAGCGCGGCCTTGATCTCGCCGATCGTGGCGTACTCTGCCTGGCCGGTGTAGTGCTGATCGCGGGTGCGGCCGTGCACGGCCAGGGCGGCGATGCCGCTGTCCTCGGCGATACGCGCGATCAGCGGCCCATTGCGGTGGTCGCAGTCCCAGCCGGTGCGGATCTTCAGCGTGACCGGCACATCGACCGCGTTGACCACGGCAGCAAGAATGCGCGCCACCAGCGATTCATCACGCATCAGCGCCGAACCGGCCCAGGCATTGCAGACCTTCTTGGCCGGGCAGCCCATGTTGATGTCGATGATCTGCGCACCATGGTCGACGTTGTAACGCGCCGCCTCGGCCAGCTGCTGCGGCTCGGTGCCGGCGATCTGCACGCTGATCGGTGCCGGTTCACCCTCATGGTCCATGCGGTGGATCGACTTGCGCGTGTTCCAGAAGCGCGGGTCGCTGATGGTCATCTCGGAGGCGGCCAGGCCCGCGCCCAGCCGTTTGCACAGCAGGCGGAACGGCTTGTCGGTGACGCCGGCCATGGGCGCCAGCACGACGTTGGGAGCAATGGTGTAGGGGCCGATCTGCATGCGCCCATTGTAGGCCGCAGGCGGTCACATGGCCGGGTCGGCGAGGCGCCGGTTCAGGCCGATCCGGACCGACCTCATGCCGTACGGGCATCAGCAGATGCTTGACGGTTGCTTCCGCCGCCCCCAGTGGCGGGTCATCGTGGGCGGCTGCGGCAGGGCTGCGTGCCCTGCATGGGCGCAGGCAGAAAAAGGCCCGGGCACCTGCGCGCCCGGGCCGGTTCATGCAGCTGCGGCGTGGACCTACCGGATTTCCACGTCGGCCGGGGTCAGCCGTGGCATCGCCGCTGCGGCGCCTTCCTTCTCGGTCGAGCGGCCCGCGAACTGGTTGGCGAAGCGCACATGGCGTGCGAACGGCGCCTCCGGCAGCTGGGCAAGGGAGGCGGCCAGCGCGCCGTTGAAGGCGTCGCCGGCACCGGTGGTATCGATCGCCTGCACCTGCTCGGCACCCACGCGGTAGTACGGCTGGGTGTCGCCGCGCAGGTTCTCATCGGCATGCGAAACGAACACGCCCACCGAGCCCAGGGTCACTACCACGGTACCGTTGCCGACCAGCTTGCGGCACAGCGCATGCAGGCTGGCACCATCCAGCGCGGCCACGTCGTTGGCATCCACGCGCTCGCCGACATGGCGGCCCAGCAGGGCGGCGAACTCGGTCTCGTTCGGGGTGATCACATCGGCCAGCTTGAGCAGGCCGATGGTCGAGGGGGCGTCGGCCGGTGCGGTGTTGAGCACGGTGGTGACACCGGCCTCGCGGGCGGCAGCCAGTGCCGCCTCGATGGTCTGCACCGGCGACTCCAGCTGCACCAGCACCACCCGGGCACCGGTCAGCAGCGCCTGTTGCTGCTGCAGGAAATCGGTGCTCAGGGCGGCATTGGCGCCCGGGCCGATCACGATGGTGTTGCGACCCCGTGCATCGACATAGATGCCGGCGGTGCCGGTCGGTTCGCTGCTGGCTTCGGCGATCAGCGCGAAACCGTCCTGGCCGGCGAGGTCGCGGGCGGTGGCACCGCCGGCGTCATCACCCAGGGCGCACACGAAGTGGGTGTCGGCGCCCGCGCGGCATGCGGCCACGGCCTGGTTGAAGCCCTTGCCACCGGGGCCGGTGCTGTAGCGGCCGGCAATGGTCGCGCCCGGTGCCGGCAGCGACTCGCACCGCCACACGTGATCGACATTGAAGGAACCGACGACAACGACACTGCTGCTCATAGGGAATCTTTTCTCGAACTAGGGTTCAACTGAAATGCGTCAGCACGCCGGCGATGGTCGCCGTCATGAAGGTGGCGATGGTACCGCCCAGTACCGCGCGCAGGCCGAACTTGGCCAGGTCGTGGCGACGTTCCGGGGCCAGGCCACCGATGCCGCCGATCTGGATTGCGATCGAGCTGAAGTTGGCGAAGCCGCACAGCGCATAGGTGGCGATCAGGCGACCTTCGTTGGACAGGGTCACGCCGGCGACCTGGCCGTTCACGATCTGCGACAGCTCGGTATAGGCGACGAATTCGTTGATCACGACCTTCTGTCCGATCAGCGACCCCACGGTGGTGGCGTCGGCCCACGGAGTGCCGATCACCCAGGCGATCGGTGCCAGCAGGTAGCCGAAGATGGTCGACAGGTTGGTCGGCTTGCCGATCTGTGCGGCCAGGCCGGTCACTTCGCCGAGCCAGGTCAGCGGGGCGTTCAGCAGGGCGATCAGGGCGATGAAGGCCAGCAGCATCGCGCCGATGTTCAGCGCCAGCTTCAGGCCGTCGCCGGCGCCGGCCGCCGCCGCGTCGATGATGTTGCTGGAGGTCTTCTCCACTTCCATCTTCACCGTGCCGCGGGTCAGTGGGGTGCCGGTTTCCGGGATCAGCAGCTTGGCCACCACCAGCGTGGCCGGTGCGGCCATGATGCTGGCCGCCAGCAGATGCTTGGCGTAGAACGCCTGCTGGGTCGGGTCGCCCCCGCCGAGCATGCCCACGTAGGCCGCCAGCACGCCGCCAGCGATGTGGGCCATGCCACCGATCATCATGGTCAGCAGCTCGGACTGGGTCATCTTGGCGATGTATGGGCGCACGGTCAGCGGCGCCTCGGTCTGGCCGATGAAGACGCTGGCGCAGACGCTGGTGGTTTCGGCACCGGACACGCGCATCACCTTGGTGATCGCCCACGCCATCACCCGGACGATCGCCTGCATGACGTTCAGGTGGTACATCACGCCCATCAGCGCGGAGAAGAAGATGATGGTCGGCAGCACCTGGAAGGCGAAGATGAAGCCGTAGTTCTGGACGTCCATCAGCGAGCCGAAGATGAACTTCGAGCCCTCGTTGACGAAGCTCAGGACCTTCACGAAGCCGTGGCCGAGCGCATCGAACACGTCGCGGCCGCCGGGGACCAGGATCACCAGCGCCGCAAAGGCGATCTGCAGGGTGATGCCGGTGGCGACGAGCTTCCAGTCCACCGCGCGCTTGTTGTTGGAAAACAACCAGGTGATGCCGATCAGCACCGCCAACCCGAACAGGCCGAAGCCGATCCTGCCCAAACCTTCGACCATGTGAGTGACTCCCCTGGGGCGTCGCGAAAAACGGGAAGCCTAGTGCAGGGCAGGGGCCGGGGCAAGGAAAAGCAGCGTGCGCGCGGCCATCGGCACCGATCGGGCCAGCAACGGCAAGGGGTTGCGGTCGGCACGACGGGTAGAATGGGGCTCGATTCCGGCCCGGATGCGGGCCCGCAGCAGGAGATTCGCATGCATTACCGCCGCCTGGGCTCCACCGGCCTGCCGATATCCGCCCTGTCCTTCGGCGCCTGGGTGACCTTCGGTGACCAGATTCCGCGCGACGAGGCCCGCAACCTGGTTGCTGCGGCCTGGGACCATGGCATCAACTTCTTCGACAATGCCGAGGGGTATGCCAATGGCCGCGCCGAGCAGGTGATGGGCGATGTGATCGCCGACCTGCGCCTGCCGCGCGATGGGTTCTGCGTGTCCAGCAAGGTGTTCTTCGGCAGTGCCAAGGATCCGCGACCGACCCAGCGTGGCCTGTCGCGCAAGCACGTCACCGATGCCTGCCATGCCGCGCTCAAGCGCCTGCGGGTGGACTATCTGGACCTTTATTACTGCCACCGCCCGGATCCCGACGCGCCGATCGCCGAGACCGTGCACGCGATGGATACCCTGATACGGCAGGGCAAGGTGCTCTACTGGGGCACGTCCGAGTGGTCGGCGGCACAGATCCAGCAGGCGCTGGACATTGCCGCGCGACACAACCTGCAGGGGCCATCGATGGAGCAGCCGCAGTACAACCTGCTGCACCGCGAGCGGGTGGAAACCGAGTACGCCCCGCTGTACGCGGGGGCCGGCCTGGGCACCACCATCTTCTCGCCGTTGGCGTCCGGCCTGCTCAGTGGCAAGTACGACCGTGGCATTCCGGCCGACGCCCGGCTGGGCCGCGAGGGCATGGAGTGGCTGCAGGATCTGGTTCTGGGCGCCGATGCACAGGCGCGCCTGGCCCAGGTCCGTCATTTCAGCGCGGTGGCACGCGAGCTTGGCCACGCCCCGGCCAGCGTGGCCATCGCCTGGTGCCTGCGCAATCCACAGGTGTCCAGCGTGATCCTGGGCGCCAGCCGGGTCGAGCAGCTGCTGCAGAACCTGCAGGCCCTGGAAGTGCTGGAGCAGATCGACGCCGCCGGCTGGGCCCGGATCGAAGCCGCCTTCGTCTGACCCGCAGCATTTTCCCGCCGGGTCGAGCTGTGCTCGACCCAGGGTCGCCGCCACCCACCATTCGATTCACAAGATCTATCGAATTTTGGATTTCGATCATTAATCTCATCAATCAAATTGAGAATGGTTGTTGATTGTCAACTGAGAATCATTATCATTTAACTCGTCCCTCGCACGAGTCCAGATGCTCATGAACGCTCAACCTGTACTGCTGCGCCCTGAAACACTGACCCTCCGCGATCGTCCGGTTCGCGTCGTTCCGCCGGAAGAGGTCATCGACAGCGAAGCCCTGCTCAAGGGCCGTCGTGAAATCCTGATCCAGCACGGCGATCGCTTCTATCGCCTGCGGCACACCAGCAACGACAAGCTGATCCTGACCAAGTAACGCGGCCTGGTCGCCCGCCTCCCTCCCTCCTGCCGGGCGCCGCCCGCAGGGTGGGCGACCCGTCCGCTCCTGCTCTCTCCCCCTCGGTCTACCGCGTACGCTCCGGCGTGCCGGTGGCCGGGGGTTCCCCTGCCTGACCGAACGAACCCGATGACCCGCCATACCGCCCTTTGCCTTGCTGTCTGGATGGCGCTGCCGCTGTCCGCCCACGCTGCCACCGCCGCCAGCGCCGCGCCCGATGCGCGCGAATTCGATCGCGTGCAGGTCACCGCCACGCGCACCGAGCGCGCAGTGAGTGACGTCGCCGCGACGGTGGACGTGATCGACCGTGAGCAGATGGACCGGCACCTGGTCCAGGACATCAAGGATCTGCTGCGCTACGAGCCGGGCCTGTCGGTCAGCCGCAGCGCCGCGCGCTTCGGCCTGGGCAGCATCCGTATCCGTGGCCTGGACGGCAACCGTGTGCGGGTGCAGACCGATGGCATCGCGATGCCGACCAGCTTCAACATTGGTTCGTTCTCCAACGCCAACCGCAACTTCACCGATCTGGACACGCTCAAGCGCGTGGAGATCGTGCGCGGCCCGGCCAGCTCGCTGTACGGTTCCGATGCGCTGGGCGGCGTGGTCGCCTTCGTCACCAAGGATCCGGCCGATTACCTGAAGGATGGCAAGGACAGCTACGTCGGCCTGAAGTTCGGCTACGACGGTGAATGGAAGGGCCTGCTCGGCGGTGTCACCACGGCGTTCGGCGGCGAACACTGGAGCGGCATGGTCAACATCAACCATCGCCAGGGCCAGGAAACCGACAACAAGGGTGACGTGCGCAGCAACGACAACACCCGCACCGCCCCCAACCCGCAGGACCGCGACGGTCGCAGCGGCCTGGCCAAGCTGGTCTATGCACCGAGCGAGGACCAGCGCTTCCGCCTGACCGTGGAAGGCAACGAAGACAAGACCGAGACCAACGTGCTGTCTTCGATCGACCGTAGCACCACCACCGGCATGAAGGCGCGCGACAAGCAGAACCGCACCCGCGTGTCGTTCGCGCATGAAATGGATGCGCTGGACAAAGGCTTCGCCGACAGCCTGCACTGGCAGCTGTATACCCAGCACAGCGAAACCACCCAGATCACCGATGAGGACCGTGCCAACCGCAGCCGTCGCCACCGCGAGTTCAACTTCGACCAGCGTGTGTACGGCCTGCAGGCGCAGTTCAACAAGGCCTTCAGCACCGGCAGCGTCGAGCACGCGCTGACCTATGGCTTCGAGGGTGCACGCACCGAGATCCGCCAGAAGCGCGATGGTTTCCAGGTACTGGCCAACGGCCAGACCAGCACCACCATCCTGCCCGATGCCTTCCCGGTACGCGATTTCCCGATCAGCAAGACCACCGAGCTGGGCCTGTATGCGCAGGATGAAATGCGCATGGCTGGCGGCAAGCTGTCGCTGGTGCCGGGCGTGCGCGTGGACCGCTACGAGCTGAAGCCGGAAGTGGACAACATCTTCGCCGAGGACAATCCCGGCGTGGCGGTGGCGAAGCTGACCAAGACCAGCGTCTCGCCCAAGCTTGGCATGGTCTATCGCTTCACCGACGAATGGTCGCTGTTTGCCGGTTACTCGCACGGCTTCCGCTCGCCGCCGTACAACGACGTCAATCTCGGCTTCACCAACTTCGCCTTCGGCTACACGGCCATTCCCAATCCGGACCTGAAGCCGGAAACCAGTGATGGCATGGAACTGGGCCTGCGCTTCCTGTCGCCGGCTGCCTACGTCAGCGTCAGCGGCTACTACAATGAGTACAAGGACTTCATCGAGTCGCAGTCGCTGGTCGGCACCAATGCGCAGGGCCTGATGGTGTTCCAGTCGCGCAACATCGCCGACGCCCGCATCTACGGCGCTGAACTGAAGGCCGGCGTCGACTTCGGCCAGATCAGCCCGACCCTGCAGGGCTGGGCACTGCGCAGTTCCGTGGCCTGGTCGCGCGGCGACAACAAGACCGAGGACACCCCGCTGGATTCGGTCGACCCGCTGCGCGGCACCGTCGGCCTGATGTACGACACCGATGCCTGGGGTGTCGAACTGGCCGGCACGTTCGTCAAGCGCAAGGACCGCGTCGCCTCGGCCACGGTGTACCGCCCGGCCGGCTATGGCGTGGCCGACCTGATGGCACATTGGAACTTCGCCCCGGGTGCGACCTTCAACGTAGGCGTGTTCAACCTGGGCGACAAACGCTACATCGATTGGTCCAACGTGGGTACGACGCTGTCGTCGACCAGCCGCGTGCTGGATCGCTACACCAGCCCGGGCCGCACCCTCTCCGCCAGCCTTGCCGTGTCCTGGTGACCTCATGAGCCGAGCCTTGTCCGCACGCAGGAATGACTCCATCGCCGCGCCGCACCGCGCGGCATGGCCGACCCCGGCACAGCTGGCCACGCTTGGCACCGTGTTGTGTCTCTACCACGCCGACGGCAACGAGCTTGGCGGCTGGCGCCAGGCGGTGCGCGTGCATGCCTGCCAGGGCGTGGACAGCGAGGGCCTGCGCGAAAGCCTGTGCTTCCTTGACGGCCGTGGCCGCTGCGTGTGGCGCCTGTACCTGCTGCCGGACAGCGATTTCCTGGCCTGGGACCGGTTGGTGGCCGCGCTGCCGCCGGGCCCACAGCACGACAGCGACGGCAGTGTCGGTGAACGCCTGTGGCGGCGCCTGGCCGGTCATCTCGGCGGCCAGCGTTGGCGCCTGTGTGCGCTGCGCCTGCATGCCGCCGATGACGGCCGCACCCTGGCGGCCAGCCTGTCGACGCTGTCGTCGCTGGGCGCGGCCACCGCACGCCGCATCGCGCGCCTGGAAGGCGCAGAGGGCGAGCTGGCCATCGACGACTGCTGCTGTGCCGACGCCGCGCGCCGGCCGCCACCACGGATTCCCGGCGACCAGCCGCTGATCCGCCTCTGATCTGTTCCTGATGGAACGCCCGACGGCCACGGATGGCCTCTCAACGAACCTGCAACCCCGAAGGAAGACCCCGATGAAATTCCAGACAGCCAGCGTCCTGCTGTTGCTCGCCGGCAGCGGCGTGGCCAGCGCGCAGCCCTCCGACATCGCCCGCGACCACGACAGCATCCTGGCCATGCAGGGCGAGTACACCGTGGATTTCGCCTTCGACGAAACCGTGCTGCTGAAGCCGGGCTACGAGCGCGCGCCAGCGATGCGCAGCGGCGGCAATGAAATGGTCATCGTGGTCGAGGACACCCCGAAGCGCATCGTGCTGCAACACCTGCTGCTGGACGAGAAGAGCGGCCACATCACCAAGCACTGGCGCCAGGACTGGGTCTACGAGGCCCCGAACCGCTTCGAGTTCAGTGCCGACCAGACCTGGCGGGTGCGCAGCATCCCGGCGGCGGTGAACCAGGGCGCCTGGACCCAGTGCGTGTATGAAGTGAGCGATGCACCGCGCTACTGCGGCACCGGCAAATGGACCTACACCAACAACGTGCCGAGCTGGACCAGCGACCTGAGCTGGCGCCCGCTGCCGCGCCGTGAGTACACCAAGCGCAGCGACTACAACGCGCTGGCGGTGGTCAACCGCCACACGCTCACCCCGAACGGCTGGACCCACGAGCAGTTCAACACCAAGGTGCAGCGCAACACCGACGGCAGCCAGATGGAGATCGCGCGCGAGTTCGGCTTCAACGACTACGTAAAGACCACCGAGATCGACTTCACCCCGGCGCGCGACTACTGGAAGGCCACCGCCGGCTACTGGGCCAAGGTGCGCCAGCGCTGGGACGGTTTCCTGACCCAGGCTCCGGGCGTGCACCTGAAGACCAAGCTGGATGGGATGGCGATGATCATTCCGCTGTTCACCCAGGCGCAGGACCTGCAGGACGGCAAGCAGGTGAAGGACGCGCAGATCGACGAAGTGTTCGCCAGGTACGTGGAAAAGGCCCAGTAGGGTCGAGCCATGCTCGAGGCCACAGCCGGATCCACGCATGGCGTGGATCTACCGCAAGGAAGGGTGCCGGGCTTGCCCGGCACGCCTTGCCGGGCGCGCCTGCGTCAGGCTTCGCGCAGGGCCAGGGCGGGCGGGGTATGCAGGATGCGCCGGGTGCCCCACCAGCCCGCCAGCAGGCTCAGCCCGATGCCGACCACGCCGCCCAGCAGCAGGCCCGGCCACGGCGGCAGCAGCGGCAGCTCGAACACCTTCTGCGACACCACCAGCCCGATCACGGCCGTGGCGCCCACCGCCAGCAGTGCGGCGAGCGTGCCCAGTGCTCCGAACTCGACCAGTACCGCACCGCGCAGCTGGCGCCGGGTCGCGCCCAGCGTGCGCAGTACCGCGCTGTCGTAGCGGCGCTCGCCGGCCGTGGCCTGCAGGGCAGCCAGCAGGACCAGCACGCCGGCCAGCAGGCTGAACACCATCACCAGCTGCACCGCCTGCGCCACCCGTTCCATCACGTCGCGCACCTGCGAGATCACCGCATCCACGTCCAGCAGCGACAGGTTCGGCTGTGCACGCACCAGTTCGCCCAGCCCGGCTGCCTGGCCGGCCGGCAGGTGGAACGCCGACAGCAGGTTGTGCGGGGTGTCGCCCACGGCGTTGGGATTCAACAGCACGAAGAAGTTCGGCCGGAACGTGTTCCAGTCCGCCTTGCGCACGCTGGTCACGGTGAACTCGCGCTGCTGCTCGCCCACGGAAATGCCGATGCGGTCGCCGGTCGAGACGCCGTAGCGTTTGGCCCAGCCGGTTTCCACCGAGGCTTCGGGCGCAGTGCTGTCCGCCTTCCAGAAGTGGCCCTCAAGCAGCGTATTGGCCGGCGGGAAGGTGCTGCGCCAGCTGAAGTTCAGTGGCCGGTTCTCGTCGTCGTCCTCGCGCGGGCCGTTTCCCCGCCCCTGGCCGTCCTGCGCCTGGTCCACGCGCACCGGGGGCTTGCCGTTGATCGCGATCAGGCGGCCGGTGGCCATCGGTTCGATGCTGGCATCGGCAGCACCCAGCGCGCGCAATGCTGCCAGCACGCCGTCGCGTTGTTCGGGCTGGATGTTGATCAGGAAGTAGTTCGGCGTGTTCTCCGGCAGGCGCTCGCGCCACTGCTGCAGCAGCCCCGGCCCGGTCACGGCCAGCAGCAGCAGCGCGCACAGCGACAGCGACAGGCCCACCAGTTGCATCACCGCCAGCATCCGGCGGCGGGTCAGGGCGGCCAATCCCAGCCGCCAGTTGCCGTGCAGGCGGTGCTGCAGGCTGCGCAGCACCTGCAGCAGCACGAAGCCGCCCAGGCCCGCCGCTGCGGCGAGAGCGGCCAGGCCACCCAGCACCCACAGGGCCAGTTTCAGGTCGCCGGTCACCTGCACGGCCAGCACCAGGCTGGCCAGCAGGGCGGCGACGTAGGCCAGCAGCGAGGCGGGCGGCAGAGCAGCGAAGGAGCGGTTGAGCACGCGCATCGGCGGCACGCCGCGCAGGCGCAGCAGCGGCGGCAGGCCGAAGCCGAACAGCAGCAACAGGCCGATGCCTGCACCGGTCAGCGCCGGTGTTGCCTGGGGCAGCGGCAGGCGCTGCGGTATCAGGCTGCCCAGCACCTGTACCAGGCTTTCCTGCGCGGCCATGCCCAAGCCGATGCCGAGCAGGCAGGCCGGAACGGCCAGCATCAGCAGCTGCAGTGCCAGGCCCAGCAGGATGTCGCGCTGGCGTGCTCCCAGGCAACGCAGGATCGCCACCTGGTCGATGCGGCGCAGGGCGAAGCGGTTGGCGGCCAGCGCGGTGGCAACGCCGGCCAGCAGCACCGCCAGCAGCGCGCTCAGGCCGAGGAAGCGCCCGGCCAGATCGAAGGCCTGGCGCACGCCGCGCTGGGTGTCATCCACGCTGAGCAGGCGCATGCCCTTCACCTGTGGCTGCAGCCATTGCCGGAACGCAGCGATCCGGTCGGCCGGCCCGGCGAACATCAGCCGGTAGCTGATGCGGCTGCCGGGACCGAGCAGGCCGGTGCCGTCGACATCAGCGCGATTGACCAGCAACGTCGGCGACAGCGTGAGGAGGTCGCCGCCGGCATCCGGTTCGGCCTCGATGATGCCGGCGATGCGCAGCGTACCGGCGCCGAACTCGAGGTCATCGCCGGCCTTCAACCCCAGCGCCTGCAGCAGGCGGGGATCGGCATAGGCCTGGCCCTGCGGCGGCATGCCGGCATCGTCGATCAGCGCACCACCGGGCGTGCTGCGTACCCGCAGCGTCCCCCGCAGCGGATAGCCGGCCTGTACCGCCTTGATGCTGGCCATCTGGCTGGCATCGCCCTGGAACAGCACGGTGCCGAAACTGGCCATGCGGGTGGATGCCAGTCCCCGCTGCCTGGCCTCTTCGGCGAAGGCGGCCGGCGGGTCGTCACGACCGGCGACGCCGAGGTCGCCGCCGAGCATCTCCGCAGCGCTGCTGGTCAGTGCCAGGTTGACCCGGTTCACCAGCGTGCCGACCGCGGTCATCACCGCCACGCCCAGTACCAGCGCGGCGAACACGGTCAGCAGGTCGCCGGCCAGGGCTTCGCGGCGCAGCGCGCGCCACGCATGCCGCAGCAGGTTCATGCGCGGGCCTCGTGCGCGACCGCCTGCAGGCGGCCGTTGTCGATGCGGTGGATGTGCTGGCAGCGCTGGGCCAGGCGCAGATCGTGGGTGACCAGCACCAGCGTGGTGCCGCTGCCCGCGTTGAGCTCGAACAGCAGGTCGCTGATGTGCTGGCCGGTGCTCTGGTCCAGCGAGCCGGTCGGCTCGTCGGCGAACAGGATGCGTGGCCGGGTGACGAAGGCACGCGCCAATGCCACGCGCTGCTGTTCGCCGCCGGACAGCTGGCGCGGGTAATGGCGGGCGCGATGGGCCAGCCCGACCTGGTCCAGCACGGCGTCCACCCGCGCGCGATCCTCGCGCCCGCCCAGCTCCAGCGGCAGGGCGACGTTCTCGGCGGCGGTCAGCGCCGGCAGCAGGTGGAAGCTCTGGAAGACGAAGCCGACCTCGCGCGCACGCAGCTGCGCGCGGGCTTCCTCATCCAGGCTGGACAGGTCGTGCCCGGCCAGAGCGATGCGACCGCGGCTGGGCAGGTCCAGCCCGGCGAGCAGGCCGAGCAGGGTGGTCTTGCCGGAGCCGGAGGCGCCGACGATGGCCACGCTGGTGCCTTCATGGACCGTCAAAGTGATGTTGTCCAGTATGTGGACTTCACCCTCCGGGCCATGCACGGATTTGCCGACCTGGTCGACGGCGATGGCGACGGGCGCGCTGCGGGGGGACAGGCTGTCGATGAGGAGACTCCAATGCGCAAGACGGGATGGAGCCGGCGAGCCGGCATGATGATGGTGCTGTTGCTAGGGTTCCTGCTGTTGCCCGGGCTGGCCTGTGCCAAAGGTCCGGCCGGTACCGTCCTGGTGCTCGGCGACAGCCTCAGTGCTGCCCACAATATCCCTGCCGATGCCGGCTGGGTCAGCCTGCTGCAGCAGCGGGTCAGGCAGCAGTCGAAAACGCCGGCGCGGATCGTCAACGCCAGCATGAGCGGCGAGACCACCGCCGGCGCCCTGACCCGGCTGCCGGGCCTGCTGGCGAAGGAGAAGCCGGACGTGGTGGTGATCGCTCTGGGGGGCAACGACGCCCTGCGCGGGCTGACCCCGGCGCAGGTGCAGGGCAATCTGGAAAAGATGGTGCAGGCCAGCCAGAAGGCGGGCGCCAAGGTGCTGCTGCTGGGCATCGATGTGCCACCGAATTACGGCCCGGCGTACCGCCAGCGGCTGGCGGCCGCCTACCGCGCGCTGGCCGACCGCTACGCTGTGCCGCTGCTGCCGTTCCTGCTGGAGGGGGTGGCCCTGCAGCCGGGGATGATGCAGGCCGACGGTCTGCACCCCACCGCCCAGGCCCAGCCGAAGGTGCTCGACAACGTCTGGCCCCTGCTCAAGCCGCTGCTCTGAGCAGCGGATCGGACCTCTTGACGGAACTTCACATTGCCTCCACCGTCGATCCGGCATGTTTCACAAAGCTGAAGTTAGAGGGAATCACATGCGTCAGACGAAGGAGACTTCCGGCTTGGTGCTGGTGGTCGAAGACAACCGCAACATCTCCGAGATGATCGGCGAATACCTGGAAGGTCGTGGCTTCGAAGTCGACTATGCACAGGATGGCCTGGACGGCTACCGGCTTGCGGCGGAGAACAGCTATGACGTGGTGGTGCTGGACCTGATGCTGCCGCGGCTGGATGGCATCGAAGTCTGCCGGCGGCTGCGCAACGACGCGCGCAAATCGACGCCGGTGCTGATGCTGACCGCGCGCGATACGCTGGACGACAAGCTCACCGGCCTGGGTTTCGGTGCCGATGACTACCTGACCAAGCCGTTCGCGATCCAGGAACTGGAAGCACGCCTGCGCGCGCTGATCCGCCGCGAACGCCGCCAGGTGGGTTCGGAAGTGCTCAAGGTCGCCGACCTGGTGCTCGATCCGGTCAGCATGCGCGCCACCCGCGCCGGCACCGAACTGCAGCTGTCGCCGATCGGCCTGCGCCTGTTGACGATTCTGATGCGCGAATCGCCGCGGGTGGTCACCCGCCAGGAAATCGAGCGCGAGATCTGGGGCAACGGGTTGCCGGATTCGGACACCCTGCGCAGCCATCTGTACAACCTGCGCAAGATCATCGACAAGCCGTTCGATCGCCCGCTGCTGCATACCGTGCAGAGCGCCGGCTATCGCATTGCCGACATCGCCCAGCCGATGGCCTGAGCAGGGACCGTGCCGGTGCAGCTGCAGGCCCGGTGCGGTAGCGGACGGGCAACAGGGCAGGGGATGACCGACCGGCAGTGTCGGCGGTCATCATCCCTGCACGACCACGGCGCGGTGCGCTGCCTATAATCGCAGCGCTCTGACCGGGACCCCGCAATGCCGCACGGCCTGCCGCGCAAGATCCGTATCGCCTTCATCCTGCAGGCAGTGCTGGCCAGCCTGGGCATCCTGCTGGGCGCATGGCTGGTGTCGCTGGTCATCAAGCACAGCCTGGTCGGTGCAGC
Source organism: Stenotrophomonas sp. Steno-C15 (assembly GCF_056393265.1). Lineage (NCBI taxonomy): Bacteria > Pseudomonadati > Pseudomonadota > Gammaproteobacteria > Lysobacterales > Lysobacteraceae > Stenotrophomonas > Stenotrophomonas sp. Steno-C15. The sequence continues at coordinate 24,642 of NZ_JBWJPF010000023.1, read as the reverse complement.
GCTGCGCGAGGAAGCGGCGTATTACTGGACGCTGCACGACGCGTCCCCCGCACAGCCTCCCCCCAATACGCAGAACATCCGCGGCTACCTGCTGGAAAGCGGCCAGTCCGCGTTGTCGCTGCCGGCCAACCTGCGCGACCTGGAGCCCGGTTTCCACGAACTGCCGGCGGATGACCAGCTGGTCCTGGTCGATGTGCGGCCGGCCGGCCGCCTGTATCTGGTATTCCTGCGCTCACGCGCGGAAATGCTGGCGTTCTGGTTCGGCATCGTGCCGGTGTTGCTGACCCTGCTGGCGGTGTATGGCGCCAGCTGGATCACCTATCGCGCGTCCAAGCGTCTGGTATCGCCGGTGAACTGGCTGGCGCGGCGCGTGTCGCGCTGGGATCCCGGTCACCCCGAGGCAGCCGATCTGGAACCGAACAAACTGCCGGCGGACATGCAGGGCGAGACCCGGCAGCTCGCCGCGGCCCTGCATTCGCTGGCCAACCGGGTCAGCGCGCATGTCGCCCGCGAACGCAACTTCACCCGCGATGCCAGCCATGAACTGCGCACGCCGTTGACGGTGATCCGCGTGGCCAGCGACATGGCGCTGGGGGATGATTCCCTGCAGCCGCGCCTGCGCCGCAGCCTGCAGCGCATCCAGCGTGCCGGGCGTGACATGGAAGCGGTGATCGATGCCTTCCTGATCCTTGCCCGCGAGGCGGATGTCGAGCCGCAGGTCGAGCTGTTCGATGTCAACGACATCGTCCGTCACGAGGTGGACAACGCCAACGAACTGCTGGGTACGCGCCCGGTCGTGGTGCACCTGCACAGCGACGGACCGGTGAATCTGCATGCGCCGCCGCGGGTGCTGCAGGTGGTGGTCAGCAACCTGGTGCGCAACGCCTGCAGCTATACCGACGAAGGCCGCATCGACGTGCATGTGCGCGATGACCGGGTGGTGGTGCGCGACACCGGCATCGGCATGTCTGCCGAAGCCCTGTCGCGCGCGTTCGAGCCGTTCTACCGCGCCGACCCCAGTCGCCCGCAGGGCACCGGACTGGGCCTGTCGATCGTGCGCCGGCTGTGCGATCGCTTCGGCTGGAAGGTCAGCCTCTCCAGCGAACCCGGGCAGGGAACCGAAGCCACCGTGATCTTCCGCTAGAGGGCTCTTGCCGGGCGGCGCCCGGCACCCATCGAGGCAACATCAACATCAAATGCGGGCATTCCGCGGAATGGCGGGGCGGTGTGGGTTTGCAGGACACGCCGTGAACCCTTCCATGGGGGCTCGATGGCGCCATCCATGGCGCCAACGGTCCTGCAAACCCACACCGTCCCGCCTTCGACAGTTTCCCGCGATCCGCAGTAGTTCCACGCCATGCGTGGATGCCGGGGCGGTAGCGCCGGGCCATGCCCGGCGTGCGCAGTGTCTCAGTCGCAGGTCACCTTCGGTGCCAGCGCGCGGGTCCAGATGGCATATCCGGCGGGCGTCATGTGCAGCATGTCCTCACGGAACAGCGCGCGATCAGGCTGGCCGTCGGCGCCCAGCATCGGCGTGTAGATGTCGGTGAAGCCGGTGTTGGGCAGCCTGGCCAGCGCCGCCTTGACCAGCGTGTTGGCCTCGTTGATCGCCGGCAGCAGGTGCGCCCGTGACGGGCTGGGCTTGATCGACACGTATTCCACCCGGGTCTTGGGCAGGGCGCGATGCACGCGCTGCACGAAGGCGACCACATCGTCGCGCACCTGCACGGCGCTGCGGCCGCTGTTGAGGTCGTTGTCGCCGGCGTACAGGAAGACCTTGCACGGCGCGTACGGGATCACGATCTGTCCGGCATACCAGGTGCTGTCCCGGACTTCCGAGCCGCCGAAGCCCCGGTTGAACACCGGCTGGCCGGCGAAATCGGCCGCCAGGCTGTCCCACATCCGGAACGACGAACTGCCGATGAACTCGATACCACCACGAGGGGGCGGGGCGACCTTGTCGGCGGCGGCGAAGGCGGCCATGTCGGCGGCCCAGGCCACGTTGGAGACCTGCTCGGGAACGCGGGGCGACGGCGAGGGAACGCGTGCCAGCGCCAGCGGCGCAAGGGTCAGCAGGCCCAGCATCAGCAGAGCGGGACGGCGGTGGGACATCGTGCACTCCAGGCAGGAAGGAGGGAGCCATCATAGGAGGCGGGCGCGGCCCGCGCTTGTCCCCGGCAGGCCATTCGGCCCGACCGCGCGGAGTATGGCCGGCGGCCTTGTGGCAAAATGGCGGCTATCTGCCCATCCCTGTGCACCCATGATTCCCTGCCGTGCGTCTGAGCGGTCGCTGCGCCGCGCCCCTGTTGCTGGATGCTCCACCCGTGGCTGACCAGTTCGGCCACATGCCGCGCGGCCCGCGCCGCATCTTCCAGGCCGCGCGCTGGTCCTGGCAGGGCCTGCGGGCCGCCTGGCTGCATGAGTCCTCGTTCCGGCTGGAGGTCTACCTGCTGGTCCTGCTGACCCCGGTGGCGATCTGGCTCGGCCAGACCCCGGTGGAGCGCGCGCTGCTGATCGGCTCGATGCTGCTGGTGCTGGCGATGGAACTGGCCAACTCCGCCATCGAGGCCGTGATCGAGCGCTACGGCAGCGAGATCCACGAGCTGGCCGGGCGCGCCAAGGACATGGGTTCGGCCGCCGTGTTCGTGCTGATGATGAACGTACTGCTTTGCTGGGCCCTGGTCGTGGTCCCGCATGCACTGGCCGGCCGCTACGGCTGAACCCCCATTCCCCCACTGCCTTGAAGAGTTTCCATGTCCTTTGAGTTCCTCGCCGACCCCAACGCCTGGGTGACCCTGTTCACCCTGAGCGCGCTGGAAATCGTGCTCGGCATCGACAATCTGGTGTTCATCTCCATCGCGGTCAGCAAGCTGCCGGAAGAGCGCCGTCCCTTTGCGCGCAAGCTCGGCATCGCCGTGGCCTGCATCACCCGTATCGCACTGCTGGTGTCGCTGGCCTACCTGGCCCACATGTCCGCCAACCTGTTCACCGTGGCCGGCATGGGCATCTCCATCCGCGACCTGGTGCTGATCGTGGGTGGCCTGTTCCTGATCATCAAGGGTTACATGGAGATCAAGGAACTGATCACCGGTGGCGAAGACGAGAATCCGGCGACCAGCAAGGCGTCGGGCGTGTTCGGCATGGTCATCCTGCAGATCGCCATCATCGATATCGTGTTCTCGCTGGACTCGGTGATCACGGCCGTCGGCATCGCCGACCACATCCCGGTGATGGTCGCTGCCATCCTGCTGTCGGTGCTGGTCATGCTGCTGGCGGCCAATCCGCTGGGGCGCTTCATCGACGCCAACCCGACGGTGAAGATGCTGGCGCTGGCCTTCATCCTGCTGATCGGCGCGGTGCTGATCCTGGACGGCCTCGACGTGCACGTGCCCAAGCCGTACATCTACGCCGCGATGGGCTTCTCGGTGCTGGTGGAATGGTTGAACCTGCTGATGCGCCGTCGCGCGCGAGACCACCACGTGCCGGGCGCCGGCGACTGGTAAAGCGTATGACCTCGAACCCCCGGCCCGGCCGGGGGTTCTGCTTTGCGGGCCACCGCGTCCGCCGGGCATGACCCGGCGCTACCGGGGTACGCCACGCCTCGGGCAACGCCGGGCCATGCCCGGCGGGGGCTTTTGCCTGCAATGCCGGCGTACACCTTCACTTGTGAACCCGTATCAACAGTGTTTTCCCCGGACAAGGCTTAATCCGGTGCGGCAAAGCGCGCAGGCTACGCGCTCCCGATTCCCGCCCCCAGGAAGTCCCCCATGAAGTCCAGAGCCGCATTGCTGGCGCTTGCCGTCGGCGCCTTCGCCATCGGCACCACCGAGTTCGCCCCGATGGGCCTGCTGCCGGTCATCGCCGACGGTGTAGGGGTGGGCATTCCCACCGCCGGCATGCTGATCACGGCCTACGCCATGGGCGTGATGCTGGGCGCGCCGGTGATGACGCTGCTGATGGGGCGGTTCGGCAAGCGCACCGCGCTGATGCTGCTGATGTCGATCTTCGTGGTCGGCAACCTGCTGTCGACGCTGGCGCCGAACTATGGCCTGCTGCTGTTGTCGCGGCTGGTCACCAGCCTCAACCACGGTGCCTTCTTTGGTATCGGTGCGGTGGTCGCCGCCAGCCTGGTACCGAAGGACAAGCAGGCGGCGGCGGTGGCCACGATGTTCATGGGCCTGACCATCGCCAACATCGGCGGCGTGCCGCTGGCAACCTGGGTCGGCCAGCAGCTGGGCTGGCGCCTGTCCTTCGCCGGCACCGCAGTGCTGGGCGTAGTGGCGATCATCGCGCTCGGCCTGGCCCTGCCGGCCTCGGCACCGGGCCCGCGCCCGGACGTGCGCCGTGAACTGAAGGCGATCCTGCAGCCGCAGGTACTGCTGGCGATGGCCACCACCGTGCTGGGTGCCGGTGCCATGTTCACCCTGTACACCTATGTGGCACCGGTGCTGACCGAACTGACCGGCGCCTCCAATGCCTTCATCGCGATGTCACTGGCGCTGATCGGTATTGGCTTCACCGTCGGCAATGGCATCGGCGGGCGCATGGCCGACTGGTCGCTGGATGGCGCCACGCGGATCCTGCTGGCGGCGCTGGCCGCGTTGATGTTCGTCCTGCCGCTGGCCTTCATGAATCCCGTGACCGCGGCGTTGGGTGTGCTGCTGTTCGGCGCGGCGACCTTCGCCATCGTACCGCCGCTGCAGATCCGGGTGATGGAAGCGGCCACCGAGGCGCCGGGCCTGGCGTCGTCGATCAACGTGGGCGCGTTCAACCTCGGCAATGCCGTGGGTGCGGCGCTCGGCGGTGCGGTGATCAGCTCGGGCCTGGGCTACGCGGCCATTCCGGTGGCCGGTGGCCTGCTGGCGGCATCGGGCCTGCTGCTGGCGTGGCTGGGGCGTCCCCGCACTGCGGTGGCCGAAGCCTGCTGAGGGTGAGGCGGTGAAACGGCGGAGACGCTCCGACACCGGCACAACCTGCAACGCCCTGTTCGCCTTGCCGGCCCTGCAGAGACGACTGCGCGGATAGCCCTGACCAACTAGTGTTTTTTCAACAGCGCCTCGTCAGGGCTCCAGTTGTCGTCTGCACGGTCCTGCAGTGATTCCGGCACTGTCCAGATAAGTGCGCCGGAGTTCCCGTCGGCGAGTTGATGTGCATGGACCCAGAGCTCCGTCCCGGCTCGATTGAATGCGAGGGATCTCAATGCGATTCCCTCTGGAACGGTGAGGCGTGAGACGTGCTTGCCGGAATCCATCCGCCAGACATCGACGTAATGGCCCGGTGAAGCGCCTGTAGCCGCAATCGCGAGCAGCCTTCCACGAGCCGTGCGTGCCAGTGCTTGAGTACCGGTTTTTCGTTTCACCTCAAATGCCGCTTCCCCGGTGGAAAGACGATGAATGCGAAAAACCTTCCTCTGATCTGTTGGATCACGGGCCTCTTCGGCAACCCAGTCGCCCGCGGTGCTCCCCAATACCAAGCGTCCAGTGCCTCCGGACCTCAGTGGAAAGCTCCTGACCACATCGCCTGACGCAGGTGCAACACCGACCAGGCCACAACTTGTGAACCAGAAAAGTCCGTCACCCAGATCCGGTGCCGGACCTGAGGAGCAGGATTGCATGTAGCCAAAGACGCGCTGTCGCAAACGGGTTCTGTCGATCCAAAGCTCCTTCATCTCAATGGCTTGTCCTGATCCTGTGTCCATGATCCGCTCGGGGAAACGGTCCTCCGTCGCCATATGAGACTCCGAGTAAAGATAGGAATTGCCATCGCGATCGAGGTGCCATCGTTGATCCACGGTGCTCTGCATGCAATGGTCGCTTCGGATCGACCCGGTCGCGTTACCGCTGATCCGTATAGGACAGGAGGTGAGAATCTGTCGCGTCAGGCTTGGCTCGAGTGCTGTCAGAGCCCATAACCGCCCCTTTCGGTCGACCTTCGTCTCGATGACCTGCTGGCCTTCTCCCATCTGCCAGGCCGCGACGCCCTCGCCCTTCTTCGCGGCGATATAGCCGTATGAACTGTCGCTGCCTGACGGGATATGGAACTGATCATTGGACAGCGAACGAATCTGGCCAGAGTCGCTGCCGGGTTGAATCCCCTGGATTGGGAGCCATCGAAGCATCATCGTCGCGCCATCCTCGGGTGCGCGGGGGGCGATGTGCTGCACCGGTGGCTCGTCGCTTGAGTTGAACAGATTCGAGATGACATCCAGTGACGCTTCGGGGCCAGCGGGGAAGGTCGACACCAGCGCCCGCACCTGGGCTGAGAATTCCTGGCTGGCGCCGTTCTCTGTGATCAGCTGGGTTTCCCAGTGTGGGCGGGGGACAGCGGTGACCCCGGGAATGGATGCAAAGGCTTTCCATTTGACACGGCGTTGCTCCTGGCGCCGTTCTGCATACCAGAGCAGCGTCTGCGAAGGAGCGCCTGTCAGGTCCGTCAGGTCGATCAGAACAACGTGCTTATCGCCTGAACTGCTTCGCACAGCGTCAAAATTGGAACTGGAGAACGTCCGCCGATCCACAGTCAGATCAGTGAACGCGGCGCCTTTGGGATCGAGATCAGATGGAGACAGCTGTTCCAAGTAAGTACGCCAGCGCGATTGCTCTTCGGGCGAGATGATCCCCACCGATGCCGCCGCGTCAATGGCAGCAAGGTTCTGTGCAAAAGCGATTGCACTCTTCTCAGGGTGGAAGTGTCCGTAGACCTTCATCCAGTCCCGCTCCAGGTCCCCCAGGATAGGTTGAGTGTCATCCATCAGGCGGAATGAGCTGGAAAAATAGCTTCGCGTGCGTAGCGCGCTGCTGACCTCGTGCGTCGGCGCTGACACGATGTAGGCCTTGCCCATGAAGCTGTCACGCCCTACGTGAAGCAGCATGTCCCGAGCCTGGGTATCGTCTGGCGCGATGAGGACAGGCGCGGGCGTCGGAGTGACCCCCGTGGGGTCCCGGGTTGGCGGGGCGCAAGCCGTTGGCATGAGCAGAGCGATGATCGCTGCTGTTGGAAGGATTCTGTGCATGATTGAGGTCGATGTCCCCTCCCGACCGATGGCTGCTGAATCTGAGCGGGGCGGGCGGTTCAAGTGCAGGATCCGTGTACTATCTGATGCAGAATCTGCGTTGGGCCATGCAACAAGTACGAAATGGGCCCTTAATTGACCTGCGCGGGGAACCTTGCCGGCCGAACGCGGGAGCCAACGGCAGAGCAGCTCGCAGTCCCGGCGCTGGCGCGCTGCCCCGGACCAGGCAATGCGTCAGACCCTTGGCATCGGCGGCCTGCTGGTCTGGAGCCGTTGGCCCTGCCGGAGTGCTGTTCATCTCCACACGCTCGTTAACACTGGTCATGGCATGCTCGGCGCCAAGCCCACCCGGAACCTCCGCCATGCGCCTGTTCACCCGTGTCCTGTCCCTGATGCTGCTGGCCTCCCTGCTGTCCGGCTGCGGCTACAACGCGATCCAGCAGAAGGATGAAGCGGTCAAGGCCAGCTGGTCCGAAGTGCTCAACCAGTACAAGCGCCGCGCCGACCTGGTGCCCAACCTGGTGCAGACCGTGAAGGGCTTCGCCAGCCAGGAAGAGCGCGTGCTGACCGAAGTCACCAACGCCCGCTCGCGTGTCGGCCAGATCAACGTCAACGCCGATGACGAAGCCTCGCTCAAGCAGTTCCAGCAGGCCCAGGGCGAACTGGGTAGCGCGCTGTCGCGGCTGCTGGTCGTCACCGAGAACTACCCGGTGCTCAAGTCCGACCAGAACTTCCGTGACCTGCAGGCCCAGCTGGAAGGCACCGAGAACCGCATCACCGTCGCCCGTGGCCGCTACATCCAGCAGGTGCAGGACTACAACACCTACATCCGCTCGTTCCCGCAGGTGATCACCGCCAAGCTGTTCGGCTACAAGACCAAGCCGAACTTCACCGTGGACAACGAAGCGCAGATCTCCAACGCACCGGCCGTCGATTTCGGCAACGCGCCGCAGCAGCAGCCGGCACCGCAGCCGGGCCATTGAGCCATGCGTCTGGCGACGGCACTGCTGGTCATGCTGCTGTGGCTGCCGCTGGCCGGCCACGCACAGTCGCTGGCGCCCATCCCCGCGCTGGACTCGCCGGTGGTCGACACCACCGGCACGCTGGACGCCGCGCAGAAGCAGGCGCTGGTGCAGCAGGCGCTGGACCTGCAACAGCGCAAGGGCAGCCAGCTGCAGGTGCTGGTGGTGCCCACGACGCAGCCGGAGGACATCGCGCAGTACACGACGCGGGTCTTCGACCAGTGGCAGATCGGCCGCAAGGGTGTGGATGACGGCGTGCTGCTGGTGGTGGCCAAGGATGACCGGCGTGTGCGCATCGAGCCGGGCTATGGTCTTGAAGGCGCCATCCCCGATGCCATCGCCAACCGCGTCATCCAGGAATACCTGGTGCCACGCTTCCGCAGTGGCGACTACGCCGGCGGCATCACCGATGCCACCGCCGTACTGGTCGGGCTGATCGACGGCGAGTCGCTGCCGGCGCCGGTCAGTGGCCAGCGCGGGCGGGAGGCCGACGGCGGTGGCGATACCTGGATCCTGGCGTTGTTCATCGGCGTGTTCGCAGGCACGGTGCTGCGGGGCGTGTTCTCGCGGGTGCCGCGGCCGGTGCGCGGGCTGCTCGGAGGTGCGGGTGCGGCGGTTGCTGCCTTCCTGTTCACCTCCACCCTGCTGGCCAGTGGCCTGGCCGGCGTTGTCGGGCTGGTGGTGGCGATGCTGTCCGGTCATCCCGGCCGCTTTGCCGGCGGCAGTGGCTGGGGCGGCGGCAGCTGGGGCGGTGGGGGCGGGTTCGGGGGCGGCGGTGGTTTCGGCGGCGGTGGCGGCTGGGGTGGCGGCGGTGGCCGTTCCGGCGGCGGTGGTGCTTCGGGAGGTTGGTGATGATCCGTCGTCTTTGCCGTCATCTGTTCTCGCCCTCGGTACGACGGGCGTTTCCCCCCGCGACGCTGCAGGCGATCACCGCGGCCATCGCTGCCGGTGAGCAGCGCCACGGCGGCCAGGTGATGTTCGCTGTCGAAGCCGACCTGCCGCTGCACGCGGTCTGGCGCGGAATCACGCCGCGCCAGGCGGCGGAGCAGGCGTTCGCCCACCTGCGTACCTGGGATACCCGGCACAACAACGGCGTACTGATCTACCTGCTGCTGGCCGACCATGCCATCGAGATCGTCGCCGACCGGGGCCTGAGCGACCGGGTCAGCGCGGCGCAGTGGCAGCGGGTGTGCACCCACCTGCGCGAAGGCCTGCGCGGCGCCAGTCCGGTGGATGCGCTGCGCGATGCGATCGACGAAGTCTCCAGCCTGGTGGAAGGGCACTTTCCGGCCTCGACGCGGTCGGAGGATGACGCGCTCCCGAATGCGCCGCAGATCCTGGGCTGAGCCCCGGTCCCGGGCCGGGTCGGGGCGCTAAAATACCCGTACTCCTGCCAGGCGTCTTCCATGATCTATTTCCACGACATCGACCCCATCGCCCTCTCGCTGGGGCCGATCAAGGTGCATTGGTACGGCATCATGTACCTGCTGGGTTTCACCGCCGCCTGGCTGCTCGGTCGTCGCCGGATCGCCGCCGGGCGCCTGCCCGGCGTCGATGCCAACGGATTCTCCGACCTGCTGTTCTACGCCATGCTCGGCGTGGTGCTGGGTGGGCGCATCGGCTACATGCTGTTCTACGCGCTGGGCGATTTCCTGCACAACCCGCTGCTGCTGTTCAAGGTGTGGGATGGCGGCATGAGCTTCCACGGCGGCCTGCTCGGCGTGCTGGGCGCCTGCTGGTGGTGGTCGCGCAAGCACGCGCTGCACTTCTTCGACACCATGGATTTCATGGCGCCGCTGGTGCCGCTGGGCCTGGGCTTCGGCCGCATCGGCAACTTCATCGGCGCCGAGCTGTGGGGCAAGTACACCGACGGCACCTGGGGCGTGGTGTTCCCGTCCGGCCTGCCGGCGCCGCTGAACCAGCTGGACCACGCGACCCTGCAGGCGCAGTTCGCGACCGGCGCGCTGAACCAGTACGCACGCCACCCCTCGCAGCTGTATGAAGCCTTCCTCGAAGGGCTGGTGATGTTCGTGGTGCTGTGGGCGGTGTCGGCCAAGCCACGCCATCGCTATCTGGTGGGGGGGCTGTTCGCGCTGATGTACGGTGTCTTCCGCTTCGCGGTGGAATTCGTGCGCATGCCCGACAACGGCATCTACGTAGCGTTCGACTGGCTCACCCGCGGCCAGATCCTCAGCCTGCCGCTGATCGCGCTGGGCCTGGTGCTGCTGGCGATGTCGCGCCGCGCACCGGTACTGCAGCCGCAGCCGCTGGCGGTGGAGGGCAAGGCATGAAAGCCTACCTGGACCTGCTCTCGCACGTGCTGGAGCACGGGACGGAGAAGAGCGACCGCACCGGTACCGGCACCCGCAGCGTGTTCGGCTGGCAGATGCGCTTCGACCTCAACGAAGGTTTCCCGCTGGTCACCACCAAGAAACTGCACCTGCGCTCGATCATCCACGAGCTGCTGTGGTTCCTGAAAGGCGATACCAACATCGGCTACCTGAAGGACAACCAGGTACGGATCTGGGACGAATGGGCCGACGGCAACGGTGATCTTGGCCCGGTGTACGGCAAGCAGTGGCGCAGCTGGGCTACTGCTGACGGTCGCGAGATCGACCAGATGCAGTGGCTGGTGGACGAGATCAGGCGCAATCCCGATTCGCGGCGGCTGGTGGTCAGCGCCTGGAACGTGGGCGAGCTCTCGCAGATGGCGCTGATGCCCTGCCACAACCTGTTCCAGTTCTACGTGGCCGATGGCAGGCTCAGTTGCCAGTTGTACCAGCGCAGCGGCGACATCTTCCTCGGCGTGCCGTTCAACATCGCCAGCTATGCGCTGCTGACCCACATGGTTGCGCAGGCCACCGGCCTGGGCGTGGGCGACTTCGTGCATACGCTGGGCGATGCGCACCTGTACTCCAACCATTTCGAGCAGGCCCGCGAGCAGCTGGCGCGCGAACCGCGCGCGCTGCCGAAGCTGTGGTTGAACCCGGACGTGACCGACCTGTTCGGTTTCCAGTTCGACGACATCCGCATCGACGGCTACGACCCGCATCCGGCGATCAAGGCGCCGGTGGCGGTATGAGTATCCGCCTGATTTCCGGGAGCCTGCTGGCGCTGTGCGGCATGCTGCCGCTGGCCATGGTGCAGGCCGGACCGGCCGATGCGCTGTCGCTGGCCCGGCAGGTCAATGAGCAGATCGTGCACACGCACATGCGCGAGGAAGTGCATGCGTTCGCCGGGGCATTCAACGGCAGCACCATGATGCCCCCGGATGTCCCGGAAGGATGCCGGGCGCAGATGCGTGAGGCGGTAACGGGCATGTACACGGCAATGACCGACCACCTGAAGGCCGGTATTGAGGATCCGGCCTATCAGCGCACGCTCGAGCAGCAGCTTGCCAACGTCTATTCCAGCGACCAGTTGCAGGCGTTTCTGGCACGTCGTGCCAGCACCGATACCGCCGCGCTGTCGGCAGAGATCCTGTCAGGACCGGGCCTGAAGGATATCGAAGAGGCGCAGAAGCAGAAGATCCTGGGTGGCCTGGACGAGCAGTCCACGTCCAGCCCTGCGCTGGCTGCGGCGTTGCAGGCCACCAGTGCAGCGAACGCTGCCTGCGAACGCCTGCAGATCGATGCCAACTGAGGAGGTCGCAGCATTGAAGCTTTCGATGATCGTGGCGCTGGATCGCAACCGTGGCATCGGCCAGGGCAATGCCATGCCCTGGCACCTGCCGGATGACTTCAAGCACTTCAAGGCGCTCACCCTGGGCAAGCCGATCCTGATGGGGCGCAGGACGGCCGAGTCGATCGGCCGCGTGCTGCCGGGGCGGACCAACCTGGTGCTGACCCGCAGCGGCCAGGTGCCGTTCGAGGGCATGCGCGCGGTGGCCTCGCTGGACGAAGCGGAGGCGATCGCTGAAGGCGAGGGTGCCAGTGAGCTGTGTGTCATCGGAGGCGGCGAGATCTTCCGCCAGCTGCTGGACCAGGCCAGTGACCTGTACCTGACCTGGGTCGATGCCGAAGTGCCGGCCGACACCCATTTCCCGCAGGTGGACCCGCAGCTGTGGCGGGAAACAAGCAGTGAGTCGCATCCGGCTGACGAACGCCACGTCTACGCGTTCCGCTTCGTGCATTACGTGCGGCGCTGATCGCCGCACCTGTGGAGCCGAGCCATGCTCGGCCTCGTTCCTCAAGGTTACAGGATCGTTTACGGCATCCGGTAATGCCCGATGATGGCGTGCTGGAACAGCAGGTTCTCTTCCCGGGTCCCGCGCGCGATGTTGTGCAGTACCAGCGGTGTCCCGTCGGCCAGCTGCCGGTCGGAGACGATGCCCACGTGCAGCAGGCCGTTGCCATTGAGCTTCCAGGCGACGATGTCGCCTGCCGCGTAGTCGGCGGCGAGGGCCGTGATGGGCTGCTGCCAACCCTGCCGCTCGAACCAGCGCATCAGGTTCGGTACGCGGCGATGATCGATGTTGCGATCCGGCCGTGACAGGCCCCATATCGCGGGATAGGCGCCGAAACTGCTGCGCATGTCTTCATGCACGCGCGCCTGCAGATCCAGTCCCAGATCGCGCAGGGCGCGCACCACCACGTCGGTACACACACCGCGATCAATCGGGACGTCCCCGCCGGGATAGGCCAGCACCCGATAGGCCGGGTCGTAGCGGGTGGTGACGCCGATCTGTGCGCGCGCCGCGGTCACCAGCGGCGGCGAAGATGCCTGCGGTTGCGATGGTGCGTGGCCGGCGTTTTCGCCGCCGGAGGGAACCGGGGCCGGACCGGGCTGGCAGCCGCTGGCCAGGGCCAGCGTCAGCAGCAGCACCGTCCATGGTGCCCGACCGCGCGCGGTCATGCCTGCGGCGGTGTGCCGGTGCTGTTGCCGCCACCCGTACCGCCACCACCACCACCACCGCGCCGACGGCGGCGACGTGGGCCGCGGTTGCCCGGGTTGGCAGCGGTGTTTCCGCCGCCCTGTTCCTTGCCCTGTGCCGCAGCTGTAGACCGCTCGTGGGCCGGTCGCGCCGGCGGCCGGGCATTCGGAACCGGGGCAGGAACATCACGGCCGGGCACCTGCACCACGCGCAGCTCATCGGTATCGAGCTGGATCGCGGTCAGCTTGCCGCCCCACACCGCGCCGGTGTCGATGGCGTGCACGCCCTGGGTGATGGTCAGGCCCAGCGCCGACCAGTGGCCGCATACGACCTTCAGGTCGCGCTCGACCCGGCCGGGCACTTCAAACCACGGATACAGTCCCTGTTCCTGCGTGCCCGGCGTGCCCTTGTCCTCGATGCCGATGCGTCCGCGCGGAGTGCAGTAGCGCATGCGGGTGAGCACGTTGATGATCGCCCGCGAACGGTCGTAGCCGGACAGGTTCGGTGCCCAGCTTGGCTTGTCGCCATACATGTTGCGGAACAGCTTGCGGTAGCCCGCACCGTGCAGTTGCACCTCGACTTCGGCCGCATGCTTTTCGGCCATCTGCGTGGTCCACTTCGGCGCGAGGCCGGCGTGCACCATCATCCAGCCCATCTCGCGGTCCACATGCACCAGCTTCTGCAGGCGCAGCCAGTCCAGAAGTTCGTCGCGGTCCTCGGCCTGCACGATGCGCAGCAGGTCCGGATTGACCTTGCGCTGCTCTTCCTCGGTGCGTGCACCGACCGCCAGCAGCGAAAGGTCATGATTGCCCAGCACGACCACGCTGTGCTCGCGCAGCGAATGCACCAGCCGCAGCGTTTCCAGGGATTGACCACCGCGGTTGACCAGGTCGCCGCAGAACCACAGGGTGTCCTGCGCGGGGTCGAAGCGGAGCTTCTCCAGCAGTCGCTGGGTCACGTCATAGCAGCCCTGCAGGTCGCCGATCGCCCACACACTCATCGTCCGGCCTCCGTGTCAGTGCAGGGTACGTGGGATGGCCAGCACGAACGGTGCGACCGGCGCGGCGAATTCGGTGCCGTCATCGGCGACCATGTCGTAGTGGCCCTGCATGGTCCCGTGATCGGTCGCCAGCATGACACCGGACGTGTAGTGGAAGTCTTCACCGGGACGCAGCCGCGGCTGCTCACCGATCACACCTTCGCCATCGACGTGCTCGACGCGGCCGTTGGCATCGGTGATGCGCCAGTGGCGCGCGACCAGCCGCGCGGCCACCCGGCCCTGGTTGTGGATGCGGATCGTATAGGCGAACGCATAGCGGCCGTCTTCCGGCACGGACTGGTCATCGAGGAATCGCGGTGCGACCTCGACGGAAATGGCGTAAACGTCAGCGTCTTCCATACCGGCAGTGTAATCAGGAGGCATTGGCCAAGGCGATGAATTCGGCCACGTCCAGCTGTTCGGCACGGGCATCGGGGCGCACGCCGGCAGCGGCGAACTGGTCGGCCGACACCACGTTGTTCAGTGCGTTGCGCAGGGTCTTGCGGCGCTGGCCGAAGGCGGCCTTGACCACTTCGGCGAAGCGGGCGTGGTCACGGATGCCGACCGTGGCCGGATCATGCGGCACCAGCCGCACCACGGCCGAATCGACCTTCGGCGGTGGCCGGAACGCACCCGGCGGCACCACGAACAGCGAGGTGACGGTGCAGTAGGCCTGCAGCATCACGCTGAGGCGGCCGTAGACCTTGCTGCCGGGGCCGGCTGCCATGCGGTCGACCACTTCCTTCTGCAGCATGAAGTGCATGTCGCGGACCACGGCGGCATGCTCGAGCGCATGGAACAGGATAGGCGAGGAGATGTTGTACGGCAGGTTGCCGACCAGACGGATCGGCTGTCCGGCCGCCAGTTCGGTGAAGTCCACGCGCAGCACGTCGCGGTGGACGATGGTCAGCTCGCCCAGCGGCTCGGCGGCGGCGGTCAGCGGCGCGATCAGGTCGCGGTCGAACTCGATCACCGTCAGTGCCGGATGCACGCGCAGCAGCGGCAGCGTGATCGCTCCCTGGCCGGGGCCGATCTCGACCAGGCGGTCACCGTCCTTGGGGTTGACCGCCATCACGATCTTGTCGATGTAGTGGCGATCGGCCAGGAAATGCTGGCCAAGCTGCTTCTTGGCCGGGGCGGTGAACACCGGGCCGGAGGGGGAATGCGGGGAATTCATGCGCTCAGTGTACGTTGCCGCGCAAGCTGCGCACACAGCGTCGTTGCCGCCTGCAGGCTGGATGGATCGGCAATGCCGCGGCCGGCCAGGTCCAGCGCGGTACCGTGATCGACAGCGACGCGCGGGTAGGGCAGGCCCAGGGTCAGGTTCACGGCCTGCTCGAAGCCGGAGTACTTCAGCACCGGCAGGCCCTGGTCGTGGTACATGGCCAGGACCGTATCGAAACCTGCCAGCTTGCCTGGCAGGAACGCGGTGTCGGCCGGCAGCGGCCCGACCAGATCCATGCCTTCAGCGCGCAGGCGCTGCAGCAGCGGGATGACCAGATCCAGTTCCTCGCGGCCGAGGTGACCGTCTTCACCGGCGTGCGGGTTCAGGCCGAGCACGGCGATGCGCGGCGATGCCAGCCCGAACTCGCGGCGCAGCGCGGCGTGCACGGTGCGCAGGGTGTGCTCCAGGCCGGGTGCGGTGATCGCATCGGCGACCTCACGCAGCGGCAGGTGGGTGGTGGCCAGGGCCACGCGCACGATGTGATTGGCCAGCATCATCACCACCTTCACCCCGGCCTGGTCGGCCAGCAGTTCGGTGGTGCCGCTGTAGGCGATGCCGCCCTCGTTGATGACCGCCTTGTGCACCGGGCCGGTGACCACGCCGTGCAGTTCGCCCGACAGGCAGGCCTGGCCGGCGCCGAGCAGGGCGCCGATGACCGCGCCGGCATTGGCCGGATCGGCGTGGCCGAAGCGGCTCCGGACGGCATTGGCCACGACGCGCAGACGCAGGTCGCCCGGGAAGCGGGCTTCCGCTTCCTCGGGCAGCAGTTGCAGGGGCAGGTCCAGCGCGGCGGCGGCTGCGCGCAGGGTATCCGGGTCGGCGAAAGCCAGCAGCCGGCAATCATCGCGCGGCTGCTGGATCAGGCGGATGCACAGCTCCGGGCCGATCCCGGCGGGCTCGCCCGGTACCAGAGCGAGCTCGGGGCGCATCGGTCAGGACTGCGGCGGCGTCGCGGTGTTTTCCGCGCGGTCACCGCTGCGGAAGCTGACGTAGGCTTCGCCACGCAGCTCCTGCAGGAAACGGTTGTATTCGTCTTCCAGCTTGCGGCGGCCGATGGTTTCGCGGACCTGCGCACGCTGGTTGTCGTTGGTCACGTCGGTCTGGCGGGTCGCCACGCGCTGCACGATGTGCCAACCGGCGTCGGTGCGGAACGGCTGGCTGACACCGCCGTCCTGCACGCTCTGGACCTGCTGGCCGAAGGCCGGACCGAACGCATCGGCCGGGAACCAGCCCAGATCGCCGCCCTGGCCCTTGCTGTTGTTGTCCTCGGACGACTCCCTGGCCACCGTCTGGAAGTCGGCGCCGCCGGCAATGCGGGCACGCAGGGTGTCGATCTTGGCCTTGGCGGCCGCATCGGTCTGGTTGTCGTCCACGCGCACCAGGATGTGGCGGCCGTGGAACTCGGTGACGGTATGGGTGCCGGCGGCGGCGCTGGAATCGCGCACTTCCACCAGCTTCAGCAGCTGGAAGCCGCTCGGACCACGGATCGGGCCAACCACGTCACCGGCATTCATCTTTTCCATCAGCTGCGCGAACGCGGCCGGGATCTCGTCCATGCTGCGCCAGCCCAGGTCGCCGCCTTCCAGTGCATTGGGGCTGTCCGAGTAACGTACGGCGGCGGCATTGAAGTCCAGCTCACCCTTGTCCAGCAGGGCCTTCACGCCGTCGGCCTTCTTCTGGCCGGTGGCGATCTGCTCGGCATTGGCGCCGTCGGGCAGGGCGATCAGGATGTGCGCCAGGTGGTACTGGTTGCCGGCGGTGGCCTGCTGCTTCAACGCGGCATCGACTTCGCCCTCGCTGACGCTGATGCGGCTCTGCGCGAAGCTCTGGCGCAGGCGCTGCACGGTGATCTCGTCACGCACCGAGGCGCGGAAGTCGTTGAAATCGATGCCGTCACTTGCCAGGCGCTGGCGCAGCGCGTCCAGATTGGAACCATTCTGCTGGGCGATGGCATTCATCGCCTGGTTCAGCTCCTGGTCGCTGACGCGGATGCCGCTGCCCTGCGCACGGGCCACCTGCAGCTTGACCAGCACCAGGCGCTCGAGCACCTGCCGGCTGAGTACGTCATCCGGCGGCAGCTGGGCCTCGCGGCCGGCGTACTGCGCCTTGATGTTGGCGATGGCGCGCTGGAGTTCGCTCTGCAGGATCACGTCCTCATCGACGACAGCGGCGATGCGGTCCAGCGGCTGCGCCTCCTGGGCAAATACCTGCAGGGGGGCGGACACGCTGGACACCGCCAGCAGCGAGGCGAGAAGAACGGGGAAGCGCTTGGTCATGGGATCAGATTCGGATCGTAGTCGTCCCGGGTCGTCCCGGTATTGCTGGGGGGCACGAGATAGAGGTCGTCGCGGTTGTAGCCGAGGATAGCACGGCGCAGGGTGCGGTCCGTGTCCTGGCCCAGGGAGCTGAGGCCCTTCAGCACGAACTCCAGCTGGATGGAATTGTTCAGCTCGCCCTCGCGGTTGCGCACGTAGCGGCGGGCCACCGCGCGCACGGCCAGACAGCAGCTGTCCCACTGGACGCCACCGATGATTTCCAGCGGCTTCTTGTCTTCCAGCGAGTAGTAGTAGCGGCCGACCAGGCTCCAGCGGGGGTTCAGCGGGTACAGGAACGACAGGTCGGCCTGCTTCAGCAGGTCGGTGCCGTCCGGGTTGATGCGGTGGCGGTAGGTCAGGTTGACCACGCCATCGTTGGGCATCAGGTAACGGGCGCGGAAGCTGGCCAGGTCCTCACGCTTGTATTTGGGGTCCCACTGGTAGGTCGCGCTGAGGGTCCAGCGGTCGTTGACCATGTAGTTGGCATCGGCGATCCAGGCCGACTTGCCCTTTTCCACCGGCGGGCCACCCGGCACGGCGGTCACCCGCGATTCGTCGAAGTACTGGATCTGGCCGATGGCCGCCGAGAACCGCTCGCGGCCGGTGGTCTGGTCGATGAAGCGGGTGCCCAGCGCCATGGTCAGCTGGTTGGCGTCGTTCTGGCGGTCGGCGCCGGTATAGCGCGAGTCGCGGAACAGCTGGCCCCAGCTGAAGGTGAAGTCGCGGGTATCGAAGATCGGCAGCTCGTCCTGGTTGCGGTAGGGCGTGCGCAGGTAGAACAGGCGCGGTTCCAGGGTGTGCAGGAACGAGCGGCCGCCGATGGTGGTCTCGCGGTCGAAGAACAGGCCGGCATCGATGCTGCCGATCGGCAGGCTGCGGCTGGGCGAGGTGTTGCCGCGCAGCTGCTCGGGGGTAGCGGTGGCCGGATCAACGCCCTGCGAAACCAGCACGTTGCGGCGGATGCTGTCGGCCAGCTGCCGGTCCAGGTCGTAGGCGGTGTAGCGGTAGGCCAGGGTCGGGGTCACGTACCAGGCCGCACCGCTGAACGGCAGCGACACATAGGGTTTCAGGTCCAGGCGTGCGCCGCCGTACATCCGCTGGGTCTGGCCGGTACGGGTGTACTCGAGGTCCGGTCCGGCCTCGGGGCCGTACTTGAAGTTGATGTCTTCATGGGTAAAGCGCACGGCTTCGGCGTACACGCCGGTTTCCAGCCACGACAGGACCGGCTTGTCCCAGTTGAAGTACAGGCGCGGCTGGCGGTTGTAGGCCAGCGCGCTCTCGTTGAGCGTGTAGTCGGTCAGCTGCCAGCGGTCGGCCATGATTCCGGCCGTCCAGTTCTGGCCGGTGCCGTAAAGGCCAACGGTGCTCTGCAGGTTCGAGGCGGTCACGCCCACCAGGCGGTTGGCGAAGTCCTCGACGTAGCGCTCGTCGCTGACCCAGGCCAGGTTGGCACGTGCCTGCCAGTGGCTGTCCACGTTGTGGTAGCCGCTGAACATGACGCGGCCGCGATCGCGGTCGCGCAGCTTGTCGTTGGGGATGTAGGCGGTCAGCAGTTCGCCGCGGCCGCCGTTGTAGAGGTAGCGGAACTCGTTGTCGAGCATCAGGCCGCGCCGGCTCATGTAGCGCGGCATCAGCGTGTCGTCGTAGTTCGGCGCCAGATTCAGGTAGATCGGCTGGGTGTAGTCGAACCCGTTGCGCCCGGACATGCCCAGCTGCGGGAACAGCAGGCCGGTCTTGCGCCGGTCGTCGATCGGGAACTTGAAGTACGGTGCCCACAGCACCGGCACCTTGCCGATGCGCAGCACGGCATTGCGCGCCGTGCCGAAGCCCTCGTCGTTGTCCACTTCGATCTGCGGCGCCGACAGCTTCCACACCGGCTGCGACGGGTCGCAGGTGGTGTAGGTGGAGCGGTGCATCTGCCCGACCGCGCCCTGCAGGTCGACCGATTCGGCGTCGCCGTTGCCACGGCGGGACACCAGCTGGTACTGGATGTCGGTGATCTTGTGGGTGTCGCTTTCCTGGTTGCCCTCGGCGCGCTTGGCGACCATCCGGATCGACGCGTCCTGGTAGCGGACATTGCCATCGGCGATGTAGTTGCCGGACTCGGTGTCGAAGCTGAGCTTGTCGGTGCCGACGAACTGGTCGCCGCGACGCAGGGCGACGTTGCCCTCGTACTGCGGCACCGTGGTGGTACCCAGCAGCTGATCGCCCTCGATATCGGTCGGCTGCTGCTCGCGCGCGGCGCTGGCGGCGGCCTTGTCCTGGCCCGGAACCGGGGTCGGGGCGTCGGTGAACGCGGGAATGACGTCGGTTGCCGGGCACAGGCCCCAGTTGAGCGGCTTATCATCGGCCATCGCCGGCAGGCAGACGGCGATGCTCAGAGGCAGGGGAAGCAGGCGGAGGGCTCGGCGCACGCGGTTCGGATTCGGGCGAAAACGGACGGTAGCTTGCCCCATCCCTTGCATAGGGGCAATGAAGGCGGCCCGGTCGCACCGGTTCGGGTTCATCCAGCCGGGGGGGACGCCGCCGGCGACATCAGGGCCTGCACGTGGGCCACGCTGCATTCGGCCAGGGCCTGCAGGTCGTAGCCGCCCTCCAGCATCGACACCACCCGGCCGGCCGCATGGCGACGCGCCAGCGCATGCAGTTCGCGGGTGATCCAGGCGAAATCCTCGGTCTCCAGCATCAGATCCGCCTGGGGGTCGCGCAGATGGGCGTCGAAGCCTGCCGAGATCAGCATCAGCTGCGGGCGGAAGTCGTCGATGGCCGGCAGCATCTCGTCGGCCCAGACATTGCGGAAGCGGAATCCGCCACTGCCCGGCGGCAGCAGGATGTTCATCAGATTGCCCGCGCCACGGTCACGGCGCAGGCCGGAGTTGGGGAACAGGCCGGCCTGGTGGGTGCTGTAATACGACACCCGTGCGTCGTGCTGGAAGATGTCCTGGGTGCCGTTGCCATGGTGGACGTCGAAGTCGACCACCGCGATCCGCTCCAGCCCGTGGCGGTCGCGCGCGTAGGCTGCGGCGATGGCGATGTTGTTGAGCAGGCAGAAGCCCATGGCCGTGCTGCTGGTGGCATGGTGACCCGGCGGGCGCACCGCGCAGAACGCCAGCGGGTCCGCGCCCAGCATCACCGCATCCACCGCGGCCACACCGGCACCGGCAGCATGCACCGCCGCGCTGGCCGAGCCGGGCGAGGTCCAGGTGTCCATGTCCAGCTGGCGCAGGGGCACGGTCTGCGGTTGCAGCACGAAGTCGAGCAGGGCGCTGTCGTGGACCCGGCTCAACTCGCCGAACTTGGCGGGTGGGGCCTCGCGCCAGTCCAGCTGGCCGGGGAATGCGCCGCGCAGGGCGTCGAGCACGCCCTGCAGCCGTTGCGGGCATTCGGGATGGCCCGGACCGGGATCGTGCAGCAGGCAGGACGGATGGGTGAAGACCAGCATCGTACGGACTCAGCCCTGCCGGTGCTGGGGCTGCCAGAGCGCCTCGCCCTGCCCATCGGCGCGGGCCAGCACCCGGGCCAGCACGAACAGCAGGTCCGACAGCCGGTTGAGATACTGCAGCGCTTCGCTGCGCACGTTCTCATGGCGGGACAGCGTCACCGTCTCGCGCTCGGCGCGGCGGACAATGGTCCGTGCCAGGTGGCAGCGTGCGGCGGCTTCGCCACCGGCGGGCAGGATGAACTCCTTCAGCATCGGCAGCGTGGCGTTGTAGTGGTCCAGCTGCTGTTCCAGCGCCGAGACATCGGCGGCATGGATCGCGGCATGGCCGGGGATGCACAGCTCGGCGCCCAGGTCGAACAGCTGGTGCTGCAGATGGACCACCAGCGCGCGCACGTCGTCCGGAAGCGGTGCGGCCAGCAGCAGGCCCAGCGCCGCGTTGGCTTCGTCGACGGTGCCATAGGAGGCGACGCGGGCATCGTCCTTGGCTACACGCTGGCCATCGCCCAGTCCGGTGCTGCCGTCGTCACCGGTGCGGGTGTAGATGCGCGAGAGGCGATGGCCCATGGCGCAGCTCAGTGCCGGATGTCGCGACGGGCCTGCTGGAGCTTGAGCACCTGCTCCACGGCCAGTTGCAGGGCGGCGGCCAGCGCCACGTAGATCGCCGTGGTCCGCAGGTAGGGGCCGAACCACTGTGCGTAGTTCTGCGCCCAGCCCGCCAGCGTCGGCTCGGCAACGTTGCGGGTGGTCCAGTAGAAGCCCCCCTGCGCAAGCAGGTGGCACAGCGCCACCGAGGCCACCAGCAGGAGCGCACCCTTGGCCAGCACCGGCCAGCGCGCGCCGCGGTAGTTGTGGCCCAGCAGCATGCCGCCGGCCCACAGCGAGAAGTACGCCGGCAGCAGCAGCCAGTAGCCGGGCGACACGCAGTAGTGCTGCCAGAAATCCAGCCCCGCGCTGCGGATCACGATCCAGTCGACCAGCACCGCGAACAGCATCAGCAGCGGAAAGGCCCAGCGCGTCCAGCGCGCGAGGTAGAAACCGCCGATGAAGAACACCGCCCAGGAGGCATCGGGGATCGCCGCGAAGTGGTTGACCCGGGTCGCCGCCAGCAACAGCACGAGCACGGACAGGACGAAGGCACGATTGGCGGTGTCGGACATGGCGGCGGGCCCGGAGCGGATTCAGCTTTCATTCTAGCCCGCCGCGCGGGTTGGCGCAGGCAGCGTCGCGTTCGGTGTACAGCCGGGGCGAGCGCGTATCATGAACGCCATGAGTGAACGACATGACGTGCTGATCGTCGGCGGCGGACTGGTGGGTGCCAGCCTCGCCATCGCCCTGGACCGCCTGGGCCGCGACGTGGGCCTGATCGAGGCCAGCCCTGCCGGTGGACTGCCGGCGGTGTTCGACCAGCGCAACCTCAGTTTCGCCGCCGCCACCGTCAACGCGCTGACCGCGCTGGGGGTGATGCAGAAGCTGGCGATGGCGCCGGGACCGATCCGTCGCATCCATGTCAGCCGCGCCGGCGACTTTGGCCGGGTGCAGCTCGATGCGGCCGATTACAACCGGCCGTGGTTCGGCCAGGTGGTGGTCGCACGTGACTTCGGTCATGCGCTTGAGGCACGCCTGCAGGAACTGCCGCGGCTGCGGCGTTACCGGCCGATGCGTTTCCTCGGCCTGGGCGGGGTGGTGGAGGGCTGTCGCCAGGTGCATGTGGCCGACGACGCCGGCGAGCGCACGCTGCTGGCACGGCTGGTGGTCGGTGCCGATGGCACGGCCAGTGCGGTGCGGGAGGCGCTGGGCATCGAGGTCGACCGCCACGATTTCCAGCAGACCCTGTTCGTGGCCCGCGTGCGCAGCCAGCGCGCGCCCGACGGCACGGCCTGGGAGCGCTTCACCGATACCGGCCCGACGGCCCTGCTGCCGCGCGGCGACCGCCATTTCGGCACGGTGCATGGGGTGGCGCGCGAAGACGCCGACGCGGTGATGGCGCTGGACGACGCAGCGTGGCTGCAGCGCCTGCAGCATGCCATCGGCTGGCGTGCCGGGCGTCTGCTGGAGTCGGGTCCGCGCAGTGCCTACCCGCTGATCCAGGTGCTGGCGCGCGCCCTGGCAGGCGAGCGCGCGGTGCTGCTCGGCAATGCCGCACAGACCATCCATCCGTTGGGCGCGCAAGGCTTCAACCTGGGCCTGCGCGATGCGCTGACCCTGGCCGAACTGCTGGAAGACGATGCAGGCGATGCCGGCAGTGATGCGCTGCTGCGTGCGTATGTGGCCCGTCGGGAAGAGGATCGCCAGCAGACGGTGGCGTTCTCCGGAGGACTGGCGCGCCTGACCAGCAATCCTGCGCCGTTGATGCGCCCGTTGCGCAGTCTCGGCCTGGTGGCCGCGCAGCGCGGTTCGGTGCAGTCGATGCTGGTCGGCGGGGCGATGGGTTTCCGTGGCGTCGTGCCGCGACTGTGCCGCGGAGAAGCCGCATGAACCGCCGCGCGCGCCTGGACGTGGTCATCGTGGGAGGCGGCGTGGTCGGTGCCGCGTGTGCACTGGCGCTGGCCGATGCGGGGCTGGCCGTCGCCCTGGTGGAGGGCCGTGAGCCCGCGCCCTGGCAGGCATCGCAGCCGGACCTGCGCGTGTTCGCCTTCGCGGCTGACAACGTGCAGCTGCTGGACCGTCTCGGCGTGTGGCCTGCGATCGTACAGGCGCGGGCCTGGCCGTATCGCCGCATGCAGGTATGGGATGCCGCGGGAGGCGAGGACCTGCTGTTCGATGCCGACCGCCTGGGGCGTCGCGAGCTGGGCTTCATCGTCGAGAACGGGCTGTTGCAGGATCGCCTGTGGGCGGCACTGCCGGCGGCCGGGGTGCAGCTGCATTGCCCGGCACGGGTGGAGGCGCTTGAGCAGGACGAGGAAGGGGTGCGACTGCGCCTGGATGACGGACGCAGGCTGGAAGCGGCCCTCGCCGTGGCCGCCGATGGTGCCGAGTCGACGCTGCGCGAGCTGGCGGGCATCGACGTGGTGCGCCACGACTATCACCAGCGTGGCGTGGTGGCCTACGTCGACAGCGAGCTGCCCAACCAGGCCACGGCCTGGCAGCGTTTCCTGCCGACCGGTCCGCTGGCGCTGCTGCCGGTGGCCGAGCGCCGCAGCTCGATCGTGTGGACCTTGCCTGACGAAGAGGCGGTGCGCGTGCTGGCGCTGGAGGAGGAGGCATTCAATCGCGAACTGACCCGCGCCTTCGCCGCACGGCTGGGCGAACTGCGCCTGGTGTCGCCGCGCGCCGCGTTCCCGCTGCGCCGCCAGCTGGCCCGCCACTATGTGGCCGGCCGCGTGCTCGCACTCGGCGACGCCGCGCATGTGGTGCATCCCCTGGCCGGGCAGGGCGTGAACCTGGGGCTGCGGGATGTCGCTGCCCTGCGGCAATGGCTGGCGCCGTCAGCCGAGCGCCGTGGCCAGCCGCGCCTGTCGCCGCAGCGCCTGCAGCGCTGGGCCCGCGAGCGGCGCAGCGACAACCAGGTGGCCGCCTACAGTTTCGATGCGATCAACCGCCTCTTCTCCAACGACGAGATGCACCTGACCCTGGCCCGTGGCCGCGCGCTGGGCTGCGTCGGCAAGTGGCCGCCACTGGTTCAGGCGTTCTGGAAGCGCGCCGCCGGGATATAACGGTACGCCGTTCGGCGGATCACCCGCCGGTAGCGGGGGGGGGGGGGGGGGGGGGGGGGGG